>NZ_JAMYJV010000011.1:0-518 GCF_024135845.1 Anaerofustis sp. NSJ-163 | reverse complement strand
GAAAGATTAGGAACAGGTGATGCAGTAGCATTCGAAAACATCGATAAAGCACCAGAAGAAAGAGAAAGAGGTATCACAATCTCAACAGCTCACGTAGAATATGAAACAGAAAAAAGACACTACGCACACGTAGACTGCCCAGGACATGCTGACTACGTTAAAAACATGATCACAGGAGCAGCACAAATGGACGGAGCAATCTTAGTAGTAAGTGCAGCAGATGGTCCAATGCCACAAACAAGAGAACACATCTTACTTGCAAGACAAGTAAACGTACCATACATCGTAGTATTCTTAAACAAAGCAGATATGGTAGATGATGAAGAATTAATCGAATTAGTAGAAATGGAAGTAAGAGAACTTCTAGACGAATATGAATTCGATGGAGACGGAACACCAATCGTAATCGGATCAGCATTAAAAGCATTAGAAGATCCATCAAGCGAATGGGGAGATAAAATCTTAGAACTAATGGAAGAAGTAGACAACTACATTCCAGAACCAGTAAGAGATACAGA
>NZ_JAMYJV010000010.1:0-2486 GCF_024135845.1 Anaerofustis sp. NSJ-163 | reverse complement strand
TTTTCTCTTTTATTCTTTTGTCTTATTATCTCGCCGCCTCTTTCAGAGTCAGCTGAATTATAATACCACATACTCAATCTCTTGTCAACTACTTTTTTAACTTTTTTTGTCATTTTTTTCATTGACTTCTTCTCGTATGCTTATCCAGCTATCCGCTTGAAACAGCTTTGTTATATTATCACTTTATCTACACTATGTCAATACCTTTTTTACAGTTTTTTGCAGTTTTTTTTACTTTTTTTATAAAAAATAAAAAAAAGACTGTAAAAACAGCCCTTAGAGTATTTCAATTACTTTACAGATTCACCTTCTATTATACTATGTGATACTATTATTTTTTTCTCTTTCAAATCCTCACCTTCAAGCAATTTAACAAGAAGTCTTGCACTTATTGCCCCTACATCATACATATAGTGATTTATGCTTGTAAGAGTTGGGTTAATCCACCTTCCTACTTCGCAAGAATTTAAACTTGCAATACTTACATCATCAGGTACTTTCTTTCCTGATTCTTCAATAGCTTTTATTGCACCAAGAGCCATTTCATCATTACCACATATAACTACATCAGGAAGAGTTCCTTTTAACATTTCCTGCATAGCTAAATATCCACCTTTCATCGTAAAGGCATTTTCATAAATCTTGTTTTTTTCTATTTTCATTCCAAGCATTTTTGATGTTGAAAAAATAACTTCTTCATTCTTTTTAGCATTATAATCCCTATTTTTATCGCCATGTATTAATCCAAGAGTATTATGTCCTTTTCCTTTAATATATTCCATTAGTGCATATATACCTTGATTATAATCATTGATGACACTTGAATATTTTCCCGCAGGGTCTTCAACACCACATAATATTACAGGCATATTCATATATTCAAATTTTCTTTTAACAACATCATCCAGTTCCCTACCCGCAAAAATAATTCCATCACACTGTTTTTGATAAAACAAATCCATAAATTCTTCTTCTTTTTTGCTATCTGCATCGCTATTGCAAATTATGGCATTATACCCGCTTTGCATACTTATATCTTGTACACCTCTGGCCATTTGAGCATAATAAGGTATTGTAATATCATGTATAACAACACCAACAGTTTCGGTTTTTTGCAATTTTAAACTTCTAGCTATGGCATTTGGTCTGTATCCTGTTTCTTTTATTGCTTGTAAAACCCTGTCTTTTGTTTCTTCATTTACCAAAGGTACATTATTTATTACACGCGATACGGTAGCTATAGAAACGTTTGCTTTCTTTGCAACATCTTTAATTTTTGCGCTCAATGTAGCACCTCCATATTATTACATCTGTCATTATAAACTTCATTGCCATGTAAAAGTTTAAATTATTCTACCACATCATGTAATTATTTTCAATTAATTATGATTTTTTAATAAAAATAATTAAAAAAAAACTACATATAAATATAAAGTTGATTGAAAATATTGAAAATTTTTATATAATTTTATATAAGAAATTAAAAAAAAGAGAGAAAATATGAAAAATAGCAATTTAAAGTTTAAACATGTTGAAAATTATTTCATGTGTCCAATATGTAAAAATGAAATGCATATTGAAAATAACACATTAAAATGTCAAAATAATCACTGTTTTGATATTGCAAAAAAAGGATATATTAATTTTTTATCAAATAGAAAGCCTCAAAAGGGTTATGACAAGAGTTTCTTTGAAAATAGGAACATTATATTAAACCAAGGATACTATGACCACATATGCGATTATATCCAATCTTATATAAACACTTTTAAACCTGACACAGTTATTGATGCCGGATGCGGAGAAGGTTTCTATGTCAAAAAATTATATAATGAAAACATAGATTTTTTTGCTTTTGATTTATCTAAAGATGCTATTAATGTTGCAGCAAGAGGCATGAATAATATTTGTTTTTTTGTTTCAGACATACAATCTATCCCACTAAAGGATAATTCTATTGACTGTATGTTAAATATATACACACCGGCAAATTATCCCGAATTTAAAAGAGTATTAAAGAAAGATGGTATTATAATAAAAATAATTCCGGGTCTTTCTCATTTAAAAGAATTAAGACATATTGTTAAAGACTCATTAAAACATGAACAATACGATAATAAAGAAGTAATTGATTGTTTTAAAGAACATTGTACATTATTGGATATGAAAGAACTTAATCAAACAAAAACAATTTCCATAGATAATTTAAAATCTTTCTTAGATATGACACCGTTATTGTTTGATATTGATAAAAGTAAATTTGATTATAATAATGTAAATGAAATAACTATTTCCGCTACCGCATTAATTGGAAAAATAAGATAAGAAGAAATTGAAAATTTTTTATAAAAAAAGAACATCAATAAAGATGTTCTTTTTTATTTATCATTTACTAAAATTATTCAACGATTTCAGCAACAACTCCTGAACCTACTGTTCTACCACCTTCTCTGATAGCGAATCTTAATCCTTCTTCGATAGCGATT
>NZ_JAMYJV010000009.1:0-5237 GCF_024135845.1 Anaerofustis sp. NSJ-163 | reverse complement strand
AAAAAAATGACAAAAAAAGTTAAAAAAGTAGTTGACAAGAGATTGAGTATGTGGTATTATAATTCAGCTGACTCTGAAAGAGGCGGCGAGATAATAAGACAAAAGAATAAAAGAGAAAAAGATGATATGAATTGCTATATGCAAATTTAGTCAGTGAGATTTGAGTAAAGAGTCGGATTAAGATTTAAGATGTAAACAATCGACCGAGAGGTTGATGCGATAAATTATATTGAGAGTTTGATCCTGGCTCAGGACGAACGCTGGCGGCGTGCTTAACACATGCAAGTCGAACGAGAAGCTTATGATTGATTCTTCGGAAGATTTTATAAGTGGAAAGTGGCGAACGGGTGAGTAACGCGTAGGTAACCAACCTCATACAGGGGGATAGCCCAGGGAAACTTGGATTAAACCCGCATAAGACCACGCTATCGCATGATAAAGTGGTAAAAACTCCGGTGGTATGAGACGGACCTGCGTCTTATTAGGTAGTTGGTGAGGTAACGGCTCACCAAGCCGACGATGAGTAGCCGACCTGAGAGGGTGATCGGCCACATTGGGACTGAGACACGGCCCAGACTCCTACGGGAGGCAGCAGTGGGGAATATTGCGCAATGGGGGCAACCCTGACGCAGCAACGCCGCGTGAGCGATGAAGGTTTTCGGATCGTAAAGCTCTGTTCTGAGGGAAGATAGTGACGGTACCTCAGGAGAAAGCCCCGGCTAACTACGTGCCAGCAGCCGCGGTAATACGTAGGGGGCGAGCGTTGTCCGGATTCACTGGGCGTAAAGAGCACGTAGGCGGTTAATTAAGTCAGGTGTGAAAGTTTTCGGCTCAACCGGAAAAGTGCACTTGAAACTGGATAACTTGAGTATCGGAGAGGTAAGCGGAATTCCTAGTGTAGCGGTGAAATGCGTAGAGATTAGGAAGAACACCGGTGGCGAAGGCGGCTTACTGGACGATAACTGACGCTGAGGTGCGAAAGCGTGGGGAGCGAACAGGATTAGATACCCTGGTAGTCCACGCCGTAAACGATGAATACTAGGTGTTGGGGTAACTCAGTGCCGCAGTTAACACATTAAGTATTCCGCCTGGGGAGTACGCTCGCAAGAGTGAAACTCAAAGGAATTGACGGGGGCCCGCACAAGCAGCGGAGCATGTGGTTTAATTCGAAGCAACGCGAAGAACCTTACCAGGTCTTGACATCCTTTGACCGTCTAAGAGATTAGACTTTCCTTCGGGACAAAGAGACAGGTGGTGCATGGTTGTCGTCAGCTCGTGTCGTGAGATGTTGGGTTAAGTCCCGCAACGAGCGCAACCCTTGTGTTTAGTTACTAACATTCAGTTGAGGACTCTAGACAGACTGCCCTTGAAAGAGGGAGGAAGGTGGGGACGACGTCAAATCATCATGCCCCTTACGACCTGGGCTACACACGTGCTACAATGGTCTGTACAAAGGGTTGCGAAGCAGTGATGCCAAGCTAATCTCAAAAAGCAGATCTCAGTTCGGATTGCAGGCTGCAACTCGCCTGCATGAAGTCGGAGTTGCTAGTAATCGCGAATCAGAATGTCGCGGTGAATGCGTTCCCGGGCCTTGTACACACCGCCCGTCACACCACGAGAGTTGGTAACACCCGAAGCCAGTGAGCTAACCGTAAGGAGGCAGCTGTCGAAGGTGGGATCAGTAATTGGGGTGAAGTCGTAACAAGGTAGCCGTATCGGAAGGTGCGGCTGGATCACCTCCTTTCTAAGAGTAGAAAAGAGACTCGACTCAAATCTTTCTCTTTTAGTCTATTGTAAAAAGTGAATGACCAACTAATGGGGGTGTAGCTCAGTTGGGAGAGCACCTGCCTTGCAAGCAGGGGGTCAGGAGTTCGAATCTCCTCATCTCCACCATATATGAAAATGTGTGGGGGCTTGTAGCTCAGGTGGTTAGAGCGCACGCCTGATAAGCGTGAGGTCGGAGGTTCGAGTCCTCCCAGGCCCACCATGAAGATTTAAGGATTAAAAGTAAGGTATTAGAAATAGTATCTTAGTTTTAACTCTTAAAGAGTTGAGAGATAATTGAAAATTGCATAAGTAGAAAACACGAAAACAAGTATGATTACGAAACGACAAAGAAAAGAAAGTTTGGTTAAAAACTATAATTTCAAGACATTTTGTAAGAATATATCTTAGGATCAAGTTATTAAGGGCATAAGGTGAATGCCTTGGCATCCAGAGCCGATGAAGGACGTGATAAGCTGCGATAAGCTACGTTAAGCTGCAAATAAGCTTTGAGGCGTAGATTTCCGAATGGGGCAACCCACTATGTGAAGACATAGTACCACCAGGTGAATATATAGTCTGGTAGGAGGGAACCCGGCGAACTGAACCATCTAAGTAGCCGGAGGAAGAGAAAGAAACATCGATTCTCCTAGTAGCGGCGAGCGAACGGGGACCAGCCCGTGTATTGAGAGATATAATGTTTAGCTGAAGTGTATGGGAAGGCACACCAAAGAAGGTTACAGTCCTGTAAGCGAAAAGCATTATGTAGTAGATACACCAAGCGAGTACCACGGGACACGTGAAACCCTGTGGGAATATGGGAGGCCCACCTCCCAAGGCTAAATACTACTGGATGACCGATAGAGAATAGTACCGTGAGGGAAAGGTGAAAAGTACCCCGGGAGGGGAGTGAAATAGAACCTGAAACCTTATGCCTACAAGCAGCCAGAGCGCAAGTGATGGTGTGCTTTTTGTAGAACGAGCCAGCGAGTTACGGTGTGTAGCGAGGTTAAGCTGTTCAGCAGCGAAGCCGCAGGGAAACCGAGTCTGAATAGGGCGAAAGTTGCATGCTGTAGACCCGAAACCGTGTGATCTACCCATGTCCAGAGTGAAGCGAAGGTAAAACTTCGTGGAGGCTCGAACCGGTGTCTGTGAAAAAGGCTCGGATGAGGTGTGGGTAGGGGAGAAATTCCAATCGAACACGGAGATAGCTGGTTCTCCCCGAAATAGCTTTAGGGCTAGCGTGTGACGATGAATAATGGAGGTAGAGCACTGAATTGGCTAGGGGGCGTATTGCTTACTGAACCTTATCAAACTCCGAATGCCATATATTTTAGTCATGCAGTCAGACTGTGAAAGATAAGTTCCATGGTCGAAAGGGAAACAGCCCAGATCTTCAGCTAAGGTCCCAAAATTCAGATTAAGTGGGAAAGGATGTATAATTGCTAAGACAGCCAGGACGTTGGCTTAGAAGCAGCCATTCATTTAAAGAGTGCGTAATAGCTCACTGGTCGAGTGATCATGCGCCGAAAATAACCGGGGCTAAAATCTGATACCGAAGCTAAGGATTAGTTTATACTAGTGGTAGGGGAGCATTGTGTAAAGGGTGAAGCCGAAACGTAAGTATCCGGTGGACGTTACACAAGAGAGAATGCTGGCATGAGTAGCGAAAGTGCAGTGAGAATCTGTACCATCGAAAACCTAAGGTTTCCCGGGCAAGGTTCGTCCCCCCGGGGTTAGTCGGGACCTAAGGCGAGGCCGAAAGGCGTAGTCGATGGACAACTGGTTGATATTCCAGTACCGAATATGTTTGTTTGAGAGATGGAGTGACACAGGAGGATAGGTTATCCCAGCTGTTGGAAATGCTGGGTCAAGCAGTGAGGGTGTTAAGTAGGCAAATCCGCTTAACGTAAGCCTGGGCTGTGATGAGTACCGAAATATAGTAGGGAAGTAGCTGATTTCACACTGGCGAGAAAAGCTTCTATTGAGAACATATTTGCCCGTACCGTAAACCGACACAGGTAGGTGAGGAGAGAATCCTAAGATGAGCGAGAGAAGTGTTGTTAAGGAACTCGGCAAAATCACCCCGTAAGTTCGCGAGAAGGGGTCCCTGTGAGAGCAGGGCGCAGTGAAAAGGTCCAGGCGACTGTTTACCAAAAACACAGGTCTATGCAAAATCGAAAGATGAAGTATATGGGCTGACGCCTGCCCGGTGCTGGAAGGTTAAGGGGATCTGTTAGCTTCGGCGAAGCAGTGAACTTAAGCCCCAGTAAACGGCGGCCGTAACTATAACGGTCCTAAGGTAGCGAAATTCCTCGTCAGGTAAGTTCTGACCCGCACGAAAGGCGTAACGATCTGGACACTGTCTCGACAACACACTCGGTGAAATTGTAGTACCGGTAAAGATGCCGGTTACCCGCGACCGGACGGAAAGACCCCGTAGAGCTTTACTATAGCTTGGCACTGAATTTCGGTATTGTATGTACAGGATAGGTGGGAGACTTAGAAGCTAGGACGCCAGTCTTGGTGGAGTCGACCTTTGGATACCACCCTTATAATGCTGGAATTCTAACCTGATACCGTAATCCGGTATAGGGACACTGTCAGGTGGGTAGTTTGACTGGGGCGGTCGCCTCCTAAAGAGTAGCGGAGGCGCCCAAAGGTTCCCTCAAAATGGTTGGAAACCATTTATTAGAGTGTAAAGGCAGAAGGGAGCTTGACTGCGAGACAGACACGTCGAGCAGGTACGAAAGTAGGGCTTAGTGATCCGGCGGTTCCGAGTGGAAGGGCCGTCGCTTAACGGATAAAAGTTACCTCGGGGATAACAGGCTTATCTCCCCCAAGAGTCCACATCGACGGGGAGGTTTGGCACCTCGATGTCGGCTCGTCGCATCCTGGAGCTGAAGCAGGTTCCAAGGGTTGGGCTGTTCGCCCATTAAAGCGGCACGCGAGCTGGGTTCAGAACGTCGTGAGACAGTTCGGTCCCTATCCGTCGTGGGCGTAGGATACTTGAGAGGAGCTACCCCTAGTACGAGAGGACCGGGGCGGACTAACCTCTGGTGCACCGGTTGTCACGCCAGTGGCATAGCCGGGTAGCTAAGTTGGGACGGGATAAGCACTGAAGGCATCTAAGTGCGAAGCCCCCCTCAAGATTAGGTATCCCATTCTTTGTGAAGTAAGAGCCCTGATAGACTATCAGGTTGATAGGTCGCATGTGTAAGTACAGTAATGTATTCAGCTGAGCGATACTAATTGCTCGAGGACTTGATCTAAAGATATATGAACTTGTAAAAGAACTTATGCAATTTATAATTATCTCTTAATGAAGAGTTAAATGAAATAGTTTAATTCCTCGTGACGATAGCGACGGTGTAACACCTGTAAACATTCCGAACACAGAAGTTAAGCCCGTCCACGCCTAGAGTACTTGTCTGGAGACGGACTGGGAGGGTAGGTAGTCGCGGGGTTTTTTT
>NZ_JAMYJV010000008.1:0-67046 GCF_024135845.1 Anaerofustis sp. NSJ-163 | reverse complement strand
TATTGATGTAATCTGTAAGATATAAAACCATGTTTTTTTGCCCATATTTTTTCTTTAAATGTAGTATCCTTATTTGTAATAAAGTCTTTTAACTGCTCTTTGGGAAATTTTATTGAAAGATAAGGAAGTAAACCTTTCGGGAAAAATAGTTTTGCATATGTGGCTCTTACTTTAAGTTTTACTTTCTTCATTCCCCTTTTTGTTTTTACCGATAAGCCTTTATATGCTTTTCTTTTTTGCTCAACTTTATATTTTAAATATTTTGATGTTTCAATACTAAAAGGAACAGATTTAGGATATTCTGGATGACCATCCCAACTTATAATTTTAAACCCATCATCTGTTATCATTATTTTCAAACCAAAAAACTCAAGTTCAGGAGCAAAATATCCTATATTTTTTACGGTTTCTTTAATCTCATTCCAAAAAGGAATTTTACTTGGAATAGCATAATCATTATTTGGATTTTTTGTTTTCTTTATTCTATTTCCTCTATTTATGCTTACACTATCTGAAATTTTACCATTTATAGTATCTATATAAGCATATACAGTACTTTCATACCATTCTTCGTTTTCTATTTCCATTAATTCTTCATCATTAGAATCTTCTTCATATAATCTAAATAAAATATCATTATTGTTATTTTCATCGTCATTTAAGTTTGTCTCTTCTTTAAATGATGTATTTTTTAAAATATCAATATTGTTATTTAAAAATTTATTTTTTTCAAATGAAATATATGCATCTCCGATTTTAGGATTATCACCTTTAGAGTTAAAAACTATTAAGTTTATTAATCCTCCTTCAAAATCTTTTTTAGGAATTAATTCTTCTGTAATAATAACACTTTTATTTATTTTTGAAATGTAATCAATTAATTCTTTTTCTTTTACTTCTTTTTCATTAATATAAAAACTATTATTTTCCCATTCAATAAAATCACTTTGATGTCTGTTTGAGATATATAACCTAACCTTTTTTTCTTCTTTTATCGTATTAATTACATCTTTCCATGTATCATTTTTATTTACATTAAGAGGAATAATAAGTTTATCTTTATATCTGTTTGTAATATGATAAAAACATTTTGGCATTCTATCCCTAAATGGTTTAAAAATATTATAAATTGTTACCTTATCTGATATCCACTTACCATATATTCCATTAATTGGTCTTAAAAAAGCATAATCCTTTGCTGAAATAATATCTTTATAATTTTCTTCGTTTATATTTAAACTTTTCACCTGTTCAGGTAAAAAGCCCCTTTTTACTGCCCATCTTGTCTCTCTAAAAGAATAATCTTTATCTTTTAAATAACTTCTATATACTCCTCTTATCCATTTTCTTGCTTCTGCCCCTGTAAAACCTTTTGAAGTATTTGGAAAAGCTAAAATATTTAATCCGTATTTCTTTATGTCATTAAAGGACATTATATAAGTACCCCCTTATTCTTTTCATAATCCTTTGGTGAATTAAAATCCTGCGTATCATCATGTATATAAACATATTTATCTTTTATTTCCTTTTCCTTAAAAGAAATTCCTTGAAATGATTGATAAACCTGCCAGCCTATACACTTTTCAATTTTACCTTCTAAATATAATTTCCTTACATTTTCAACATGCTTTGTAAATACATCGGAATCTTTTATCTTAATTGCAACAATAGATTTACCATTCCCAAAAAACATTAAATCATCTGTATTTAATTTTATAATTTTTTCTATTGCCTTATCAGAATAATATGTATCTCCATATAAAAAACATATATTATCTTCTATAAGTTCACTTGTAAATCTATCAATTTCTAAAATGTTATGTTTAGGTTCATATCTTTTTGAACCTTTTATTTCATATCTTTCATCATGAGAAGTTATTATTACCTCACTGTCTTTATCAAATTCATTTAATAATCTTACAGTTCTTTCTATAATCTTTTCACCATTTACTTCTATAAAATGCTTAGGAATATTTTTGTAATTATGCCATCTTTTTCCTTTCCCATCAGCCATTATTATATACTTCATATATCACCTCTATTTTATTACATTATGATATCTGTAAAAATCTCCAAGTTCGTTATTTCTCTGCCCTCCCCAAAGCTGTATAATATTTACGCCTGAGGATGTATTTGCTTCAATAATACATATTCCTTCATTAGTTAATAAAATATCCCAAGCTATAAAGTGCATATATGGAATCTTATTTGCAAGTTCTAAAATTTCTTTCTTTAACTCTTGCCAATTAGGAATTTTAACTCCTTCTATAGGAGCCTTAGAATCAGGATGAACCTTATATACATTTAAGTTATGAAGACATCTTGCTTCAGATAATTCTCCTGTTTCTAAATTAATTTTTGAAACAAGTCCTCCTCTGCTTCCATTATCTACAGGTATTGTCTTCTTTGTTCCTATTCTCTGTACGGCAAAGAAGATTTTTATTTTCTTGGTATGAATATCTCTTAACGTAATTAATCTAATGGTATTTACTGTTTTATCATATATTTTATTTGCATACTCATGTTGACTTATACATTCCACGATTATCCAATTATCCCTTTTAAACAAAAAAGAAACAAACTGTTTCTCACTTAATTCATTTTTATCTACATAAATTTTTTCATTATCATAAGTTAAAATATTAACATCTTTTCCTTTTCCTGCTCCATAAGGTTTTATAAATAACTTTTTATGCTCTTTAAGAAGTCTTAATGCATAGTCATAGTCCACTTCACTATCATCAAAAATAGATAAAATACCTTTATTTTTTATCATATAAATTTCAGGAACTTTAATATATTGTTTCAACACTTCGTTTGCTACAATTTTATTATTAAACATAAAATCAAAAGGTTCATTTATATATCTTGACCTATACCAATCAAATTCAGATAAATATTCGTTTTTATCATTGTGATCTAAATCATATAACATCCATTGATCTGCTAAAAAACCTCTGGTAAGATTTGCTCTTATTTTTTTATAAAAAGGACATTTAAAATGATTTTTTACAAATATAATTCTTCTGAAATATATAACAAATAATTTTATTTTTTTTAAAATTTTCTTTGCAAGTTCAAACATAATTCCTCTCTTTTCTATGACAAGTTATCTAAAACCAACTGTGCAAGTTTTGCAGTAGATGTTCCAAGTTCTTTTGGTAAATATTTTTCTCTGTAATTATCAAGAGAATTTTGATTGTAATTTCCTGATTCTAAATCTATAATCAAATCTTTTGCATTTTTAAAAGCACATCCCGGCATTGAATAAAATGGGTCAACATTAACTCCGTTTTTTAATAAATATTCATCATAATCATAAAGATAATAGTAAGTTTTTTTATTTAAAATTGCTGCTTCTACCGCAATAGCAGAATAATCAGTAATTAAATATTCACAAACAGAAAGAAGTCTTACTGCACTAAATTCAGGACAAGTTAAAATATTTGGATTATCTGTATTTATTTTTTGATTTGGATGACTTTTAACAATTAAAAAATATTTATCAAAATCTATATAATCTAAAAGCTCTTCCCATTTGGGAATAATATTTCTTCTAAAAGTAGGCGCATATAAAATTACTTTCTTTTCTTTTAAAAAAGGATATTCATCTAAAATTCTTTCTTTATTAAATTCATTTGTTCTCAATAGATAATCTATTCTTGGAAGACCTATGTTATAAAGTTTATCTAAACTGGTATTAAAAGATTGAAGATAAAATGGATTCCATGATTCTGCAGATGAAATAATTATGTCGTAATTTTGATGCATACATAAAAGATTAGAGATTTTTTCACTTCTTCCTGAAGGCTTACCAATAGTTTGATGACCTGACTTTTTTATTTTCCCTATCGAATGCCACATCTGTATTATTGTTAATTCTTTTTTATGCTTACAAATAGAAACAATAGGCCAATAAGAATCTAATACACAAACTTTACTGGTTGCAAGGTGATACATACTTTTAAAAGAATCTATAATAAATTTAATTATTCCTTTTTTGCTATCATCTAATCTATTACATATGTATTTAATCTCAATTTTATTAGATGTCTTATTAATAAGTTCATTTTCTAATAATAAAAAATCTAAACTTAAAGTATTTGACTGTCTGCTTAAAAATAAAACTTTGTTTTCTTTTATTGGATTATATTTTTTTATAAAGTAATAAACTATACTAATAATTTTCTTTCCTAATTTTATTACAACTACCATTTTTCCCCTCATAGCAATTTAGACTAATTATATCAATAAAAATATTAAAAATATTAATTTATACATTTAATTTACATAATAGAAATAAAGGTTTTACTTTAATTTTTTAAATAAAATATCCTTAACATAATGTTAAGGATATTTTTTATTTTATCTATTTATTAATCTCTTTATTTTCCTTTTTAATCTCCTTGGAAGCATTCTGATAAATCCTATCTCCATATTTTTTGTATTTATCATTATCTTGTCATAAACAATAGGATTTATTCCTTCTATATTTTCAATTTCTCTTATTTTATCTTCATAAATATGTTTTTTCCCAATTTGGTCTGGAGATTGTAATACATCGAAATTAGGTTTACCATTTCCCTCTACAAATTCAATATCTCCATTTTCCGTAATACATACATCCCAACCAATATGTCTCATTTCGGGCACTTTCAATGCAGCATCGCATACTGCTTCTTTTAACTTATCCCAGTAAGGATATTTAAACCCTAAAATCTTTTCTTTAGAATCTGGATGTATATCTGTTCTTATGTGGGCTCTGTTTATTGCTTGATTAACTTTTCCACTTTCAACATCTATTGTTGCAGCAACTCCACCTCCATGAAAGTTATCTATAACATTTCCGGCTCTTCCGAATCTTGCAACTGCACCCATTACTTTTGCTGTATTATCGGCACATACTAAAGTATAAACTCTAACAGTATTTAATGTACTTTCATTAAACTTTGCTATTTCACTATTTTGTTTAATTATTTCCTCAATTATCAAACCTTCTTCTTTACAAAGTTCAAATAAATTTTGAGCTGTATCATCATTTGTTTTTATTACTCTTGCACCTGCTCCACCAGTTCCTCTTACAGGCTTTGCAAAAAATTCTTCATGTTTTTTTATAAAAATATTAAATTCATCAAAAGAACAACAGCTTACATCAAGCCAATCCCTTTTTACATACTTTTTAAAAGCATCGTTAAACAATGCTTTATCCAAGAATATTTTTCTATATTCTTTTTTATTGCAAGCTTTGTGAACTCTCTTTCTGTATCCTTCATTTAAAAATGTATCTCTTATATCAGGCTCTTTATTATAAAGTTCATAATCAAAATAACAATTATGAGTAAATCCTCTTTGGCTACAATATAATAACCAATCACAAAAATATACTGTAAGATTTACATTGTTATATTTTAAATTTTTCTGTGATTTATATTTTCTCTTAAAAGACTTATATTTCTTTTTAAGTTCCTCTTTATCAATTTCAGGCATTTTACTTCCAAGTAATTTAACTATACTTTCAAGTGTTCCATCAAAAGCTCTGTATTTTATATATTTTGAAGGTTGATTTTTACATTTTGCATAATATGGAAGAGGTGTTCCCAAAATATAACATGTTGAAATAATAGTAGCTGGATGTTTATCATTAGGTCCATTCATTTTTCCTAATATCTCTTTATTTAAACCTATATTATTATCCTTTTTAGTTATTAAAGGCATATATTTAACACATATTCTATTTTCATTTGCAAATTTATCTGCATAACTTCCTTTTTCGCAATATATTGTTAAATTATTACATCCAACAAAAGCATCTTTATCTATACTTGTAACTGATGGTGGTATCTTAATACTTAATAAATTTTCACAATTTAAAAATGCATTTTTTTCAATACATTTTAATGACTCCGGAAGCCATAAGCCACTTATTTTTATACAATTTTCAAATGCGTTTTCTTCTATCTTTGTTACTTCATCAAAAAATCTTACACTTTCTAAATTTGTAAAATTTTTAAAGGCTTCTTTTCCTATTATCTTTGTTTGTTTTCCCAAATAAACTAGTCTTGTACTATCATTTTTTTCTAGATCATTGTTTACATAATATACAGTTTTACCATCTACATTTTCACTTAGCTTAACTACACTGCTCATACTTAAAAAAGAATGAAGAACAGCATAATCGTCATATATTTCATATATTCCTTCTTTTTCTTTCTTATAATAATTAAAATTATCATTTTCTGTTAGTTCAGGAATATTTATTTTTACTGATCTGTTTTTACTTATAGTTTTCTTTTTGTCTTTTAAAATATTAAGTACTTCATTTATATCTTTATCTTCATTTTTTCTTAAATCATCTATTGAATTTGAAGAAACTTCTATATTTGTATTTAATATTATTTCGTTATTTTCAAGAAGTTTACTTACATCTTCATATGTATTTTTAAGCATTGGAACTTTTTCCTCCGTAAGCCCCAAAGATTCTACAATAGGTAATACAGTAAATGGAATTCCTTTATAATTTTTTACAATTTTACATGGAATAAATTCAATTTTTGATTTTATTTGTCCATTTTCTTTTCGTAATTTTAAATTATAAAGAAGTGTGTACTCTGAAAAATTTGAATCAGCAAAAGTATTTAAATGAGAAATTAAATTTCCCAAAGAGAAAAGTACAGGTTTATCATTTATTTTTTCAAACTTTTGAATAACATGTGCATGAGAACCTACAATAAAGTCATAGCCTATATTAGATAAGTTTTCAGCCATTGAATATTGTCTTTGTGTAATTTCAGAAGTATATTCTTTTCCCCAATGAGGAAAACATACTGTTACCTCTGCTCCTCTTTCTTTCATTTTATCAAATACACTTTGAGCTCTATTTTGAGTATAAGTATTAAGTAAGTTTATTCTGCCTTGTCTGTTTAAGTTAAGCTGCATTTTATTATAAGAAGTTGAAAAGGCTGTAAAACCAACTTTTATACCGCATATATCAACAATTACAAATTTATCTTCTTTCTTTAAAAATGTACCTGTTTGAATAATACCAATATCTTTTATATTGTTAATTGTATCTACAATTCCTCTTACACCTGCATCAATAGTATGATTATTTGCAGTTGTAAGCATATCAAAACCACATAAAGAAAGAGCCTCTAAATATTCATATGGGGCATTGCAATAATATGGTCCTTCATGTGTTAATATTTCACCTCTGTAAGGAGCTGTTTGCGATATTACGGTTTCTAAATTTCCGCAAACAAAATCTGCTTTTTCAAAAATAGGTTTAACATATTTAAAACATAATGAAAAATCATATCCACCATCTTTTTTAGAATATTTTTCAATCATGTTTTCTAAGCATAATAAATCACCTGTAAAAATTAAAGATATTTCATCTTTATTATCTTTTATAGATTTAAAACATTTATTATCATCAGATAAGACAAATCTTCTTATATTTAAATGCTTTTCAATATTTTTATTAATATTTTCTCTTTTCTTTAGTTCATAACTTGGACTTTTATATTCATACTTTTCTATTTGAGGATATTCCAAAACATTAGTCTCCTTTTTATATAATATTTTAAATTTTATCATAATGTAAAATATTGTTACCTTTCCTTTTCGGTAAAAGGTTTGTAAATTTTTTATAAAATAAAAAAAGATACTGCAAAAGCAATATCTTTTTAAATCATATCCTCAATATCTTCATCACTATATCCCAAATAATTTAAAACATCTTTAGTATGATATCCTTCAGGATATCCTGCATATTCATATTCAACAGGACTATTTAAAAACTTAATTGGACACCCAACCTGTTTTACTTTTATCTCTTTTTTATGAGGAAGTTTAGTTTCAACAAACATCTGTCTTTGATTTAGATGTTTATCTTCTTTTGTTTCATTTAAAGACATTACAGGTTCAACACATGCATCAACATCTTTAAAAAATATACTCCATTCTTCTTTTGTCTTTTCTTTAAATTTTTCTTTTAATGTTTCTTTTACAAGTTTTGTATCTGTTTTTAAAATTTTACCATCAGCCCAATCTTCATATCCTAAAGCCATACATAAATTATAGAAAAATTTTGGTTCTAATGCTGCTACACTAATATATTCTCCGTCTTTTGTTTCGTAAAAATCATATATACCTCCGCCGTTTAATACTTGACTTTCTCTTTTTGGAGCTGTGTTTGAAGTTAAAAAAGAAATTCCGTCCATCGTATTAAAAGGTATCATACCATCAAGCATTGATATGTCTATATATTCTCCAATCCCTCTTTTTTCTCTATTATAGGCTGCCGCTAAAATTGAGGCAACACTATTCATAGAACCTGACGCAAGGTCCGCAACTTGCATATTGTAAAGAGATGGTCCTGATTTTTTCCTGCCTGAAGAAGCCATTAAACCACTTCTTGATAAATAATTTATGTCATGACCTGCTCTATCTTTTAACTCACCACTTTGACCATATCCGGTTAAAGAACAGTAGATAAGTTTTGGATTAATTTTACTTAAAGTATCATAATCCAGTCCAAGTTTTTTCATTACACCAGGTCTAAACTGTTCAATAATAATATCATATTCCATTATTAATTTTTTTACAGCTTCAATTGATTTTTCTTTTTTTAAATTTAAGTATATACTTTTTTTATTTCTTCCAAGCCATGCTGCAGAAGCAGTAATATCTGAATCTTCAATAATCGGAGGCCAATGAGTTACCAAATCAAATCTATCTTTACTGCTTATTTTTAATACTTCTGCGCCCATATCCGCAAGAAGTAGTGTTGCATAAGGTCCGGGAAGAAGTGTTGTAAAATCTAAAATTTTTAGTCCTTGTAATATACCCATTTTATTCTCCTAAAGTTATTTTATTAATTTAATATTTATTATATAATATAACATATATTTACATTTTATCTTTTTCAAATGTAAAATTTTTGAAAAATATCAATATTTTTTTCAGTTTATATACAATCAATTTTTAGTTTATGATAAAGTATTAAATATAGCATTTGGAGGTTTTAATTTTGCCTGGAATTACAGCTCACTACATATTTGGACAAAAAGTTTTAGACAAATATCCAAAAGAAATAAAAAATATAGTAATTGAAAACAAAGATTTATTTAATATAGGTTTACAAGGACCTGATATATTATTTTATTACAAACCTTTAAAATCAAATAATGTTACAAAATTTGGAAATGATATGCACGATGAAAAAGGAAGTATATTTTTTAACAGTGCAATAGATACTCTACATTCCATAGAAGAAGAAAATTTTAATAAATATTTATCTTATTTACTAGGATTTTTATGTCATTTTACTTTTGATAGCAATGCTCATGGATATATTGAAAACAAAATATATACAAGTAAAGTAACTCATTATGACATAGAATGGGAATTTGAGAGATATTTAATGAAAAAGAATAATATCGATCCAAAGAAAAAACAAAGATTAAATTGGATAAATATTAATAAAGAAAACAGTAAAATAATTTCAGCATTCTATAAAGGTATAACTCCAGATGAAATTTTTCATTCTATAAATTCAATATCTTTTTACGATAGTTTTTTACTTGGTGCACATTTATGGCAAAGAGAACTTGTTTCTTTCGTTCTTTATATAAGCGGACAATATAAAAGCAAAAATAAATTAAGAATGCAAAAAGAACCAATAAAACTTTGCCTTGACAGTAATTTAAGACTCGAAAAGATAATGAATAATTCAATAAATAAGTGTATAGAAAACACAAATATTTTAATTGATAAATTATATAATAATACTTCTTTATCAAAATCATTTGACAAAACTTTTGGACCAAACGAAAATTGGCAGGACATTTTAGTATTATCATTGGAGGAAGAGAAAAAGTATGAAATCGAAATTTAATGAAATAGAAAAGAAATGGGTTTTATATGATGTTGGAAACTCTGCATTTACAATGCTCGTTACAACAATAATGCCTATATATTTTAACCAACTTGCAAGCTCGCAAGGTATCTCAGAAGTAAACTACCTTGCATACTGGGGATATGCAACGACAATATCAACAATAATAGTTGCTTTGCTTGCTCCATTTTTTGGAACAATATCAGATTTTCCGGGATGGAAAAAGAAACTATTTTCTGTATCATTGTTAATTGGATCAGTTGGATGTGTTCTTCTTGGAATAATTCAATCATGGATATGGTTTTTATTATTATTTGTATTTGCAAAATCAGCATACTCTATAAACTTGGTATTCTATGATTCAATGCTTACCGATGTTACAGCCCCGGAAAAAATGAATAGAGTTTCAGCAAGTGGATATGCTTGGGGATATATTGGAAGTTGTATTCCATTTATTTTATCTCTTGTAGTAGTTTTATTCTATGATAAAATCGGTTTATCAATACAAGTTGCTATGTTTTTGGCATTTCTAATCACTGCTGTTTGGTGGATTCTATTTGCAATGCCTTTATGGAGAAAATACAAACAAAAAAATTATGTTGAACCAACACATCACCCATTAAAAGAAAGTTTTATAAGGTTATCTAAAATATTTAACGAGCTAAAGAAAAATAAAAAAGTACTGTTTTTCTTAATAGCCTTTTTCTTCTATATAGACGGTGTATATACAATAATAGATATGGCAACTGCATATGGCACCGCTCTTGGTTTAAAATCCGAAGGTTTATTACTAGCTTTACTTGTAACACAAATTGTCGCATTCCCTACTGCTTTGTTTTTTGGAAAATTAAGTACAAAAACAGATGTGTTTAAATTAATATTAGTATGTATAACAGCATACTTCTTCATAGTTCTATATGGAATGACAATGAAACTTCAATATCAATTTTGGATACTTGCAATTTGTGTAGGAGCATTCCAAGGAGGAATTCAATCTCTTTCACGTTCATATTTTGCATCAATAATTCCAAAAAATAAATCAGGTGAATATTTTGGAATATATGATATTTGCGGAAAAGGTGCTTCAATACTTGGAACATTCTTGGTATCTTTGGTAAGCCAAATAAGCGGAAACATTAATACAGGAGTTGGAATTCTTGCGGTGATGTTTGTTATTGGCGGATTCTTCTTTATAAAAACATCTAAGGTAAAAAGCTTAAATTAAGCTTTTTACCTTTTTTATTATTAATTTTCTTCTTATAAATTACTATTTTTATAGTATAATTTAAAAGTAAAGGAGAATAAAATGGATTTAAAAGAAAAAACAATTTCGAGTGATATAGTATTTAAAGGCATGGTGTTTGATATAGCTCAAGAAGAAGTTTTACTTCCAAATAACGAAACTGCTAAAAGACAGATAATAAAAACTAACGGTGCTGTTTCAATTATTCCCATAACAAAAGAAGGAGAAATAATTTTAATAAAACAGTACAGACAAGCTGTAAAATCAGAAACTCTTGAGTTTCCGGGAGGAAAACTTGAAAAAGGAGAAGACATAAAACAAGCTGCGTTAAGAGAACTTCGAGAAGAAACAGGATATATAGCAAAAAATATAAAACCTTTTGGCGAAACTTATCCTGCAAGCGGATATTCTGATGAGGTTATTTATTATTTTATTTGTGACGATTTAGAAGCTAAGGAAAAACAAGATTTAGATGAAGATGAATTTATAAATATAGTAAAAGTTTCAAAAAAAGAATTAAAAAATATGATTTTAAATGGTGAAATAAAAGACTCTAAAGTAATGGCATTTGGACTAAAATATATAATTGAAAATAATATTTAGATAGGAGAAAAAATGAATTACTGCTTTGGTGTAGATATAGGTGGAACAACCGTAAAAATAGGTTTATTTCAAGATAATGGAACGATAATTGATAAATGGGATATTCCAACACGTAAACAAGAAGGAGGTAAATATATTTTACCTGATATTTCAAAATCTCTTTTAGATAAAATTAATGAAAAACAAATAAATAAAAAAAATATTTTAGGCGCAGGAGTTGGGGTTCCCGCTCCAATAAAAGAAGAAGGTATTGTAAGAGGTTCAGCAAATCTTAATTGGGAGTATAAAGAGGTTATCAAAGAATTACATGAACTAACAGGATTTAAAATAAAGACAGGAAACGATGCAAACATGGCAGCTTTAGGTGAAATGTGGTTAGGTTCAGGTAAAAATTATAATAACTTGATAATGATAACTTTAGGCACCGGTGTCGGAGGCGGAATAATAATAAACGGTAAACCTCTTATTGGTTCAAATGGTGCAGGCGGAGAAATCGGACATTTGAAAGTTAATTACAACGAAGATAAACACTGTGGTTGTAAAGGTCAAGGTTGTCTTGAACAATATGCTTCCGCAAGAGGAATTGTAAATTTAGCTAAAAATAAGTTAGAAAAAACAAATAAAAAAAGTATTCTTAATAAAGGTGACATAACTTCAAAAGATGTTTTTGATGCCTTAAAAGATGGCGATGAAATAGCAAAAGAAGTTATTGAAGAGTTTGGTAAATACTTAGGATACGCAATTGCAAATATTGCAGTAATAATTGACCCTGAAATTATTTTAATAGGCGGAGGCGTGTCAAAAGCAGGAAATGTTATAATAGAATATGTAAAGAAATATTTTGACAAAAAAGCATATTTTGCAAACAGAAATATAAAGTTTGAACTTGCAAGTTTAGGTAACGATGCCGGAATTTGTGGGTCTGCAAAATTAATATTAATATAAAAAAATACCCATATGGGTATTTTTTTATCTGTTATTTTTTTCTGTTAAACTTCTTAACTTCTCATCATAACCTTCTAATTGTTCTTTTAAAGCCTGCCATTTCCAGTTTTCATCAACTGTTCCGGGTTTATTCATTCTCGATTCATCCCCTAAATTCAACACATCTTGAAGAGGCATTATAACAATATTGCTTCGGCAAGAATATAATTTATCTTTTAATATTTCTATCTTTTCATCAATATATTTTTTATTTTCATCATTTTCTTTACCGCCAAAATACCTGGCTATACACCATCCCCTAAGAGTTTGATTATCGTGTGTTCCACTATAAGCTATTTTATTTAAAGGCGGAATATAATTTTCTGGATCTTTATCATAAAACTGAATAACATCTGCTCCAGGGAAACCTGTTTTTTCAAGTAAAGCCCTTACTCCCGGAGTAATCGTTCCAAGATCTTCAGCAATAAACGGTAATGCTCCAAATTCTTCATATGCCTTTTCAAATACCTCAGTTCCAACACCAAGTATCCATTCACCTTTTATAGCCTTTTCTCCTTTTGGAACAGACCAATAAGCCTCAAATCCTCTAAAATGATCTAATCTTGTAAAATCATAAAGTGAAATTACTCTTTTTAATCTTTTTAACCACCAAGAATAATTATCTTCCTTTATTTTATCCCAGTTATATAATGGATTACCCCAAAGCTGACCTTCTTTAGAAAAATAATCAGGTGGAACTCCTGCTTCTTTTTCAATTTCTCCATTTTCATTTACAGTAAAATATTCTGGATCTGCCCAAACATCACAAGATGAAGCAGAAACATACATAGGCATATCACCTATTATTTTTATTCCTTTTTCATTTGCATAACTGTGCAAATCCTGCCACATTTGTTCAAAAACAAATTGAGTAAACTTGTAAAAATCAGCTCTTTTTCCTAGCTTTTTATTTTTATATAACTCTATAGAATATTTTTTATGATTTTCATAATTTCCTTCAACATCCTTTATTGCCATATACATCGCATAAGCATCAAGCCAATAATCATTTTCTTTTTTGAAATTAATAAAATCACTATCTTTTTTATTAAAATGTTTATATTTATTTTCAAGCTCTGAAATTGAATAACCCGTTAAATTAATATTTCCTGCAAATGCTGATTGTCCGGAATATGGTGAACCAAAGACATCTGTTGGATTAACAGGTAGTATTTGCCAATATTTTTGTTTTGCTCTTGCAAGAAAATCAACAAAATCTTTTGCCGGTTTACCTAATGTTCCTCCTGGTATTGAAGTTATATGACATAATACTCCGCTTCCTCTTTCCATTTCTACGCAAAGTGCATTGTCATTTCTAAAATGAATTACGGACGAACCTAAAGGATATATTGTTACATTATAATATCCTTGTTCATCTTTAATCATATCAGCACCTGTTACAATATCATTAGCTTTCCAATCTTCTTTGATTTTAATATCATAAACATTTGATAAACTTCTGTTAATTAATAAAAGGGCTTTTGATTTATCATTTTTTCTATAAAATCCAAAGACGTCATCATTGAATGCTACAGGATCAAAATCCCCTTTTATAAACACAGGATAAATTTTTCTAAGAGATATTGCATTTCTATAAATAGAAAGGTTATCCATATCTATATTTTCCCATGGGAATGAAGCTCTGTTATATGGATCAGAATATCCCTCAAGCCCTGCTTCGTCTCCATAATAGATACATGGAACTCCAGGCATCAACATTTGTGTTAAAACAGCAAGCCATAATCTTCCTTTTGCTATACCTCTTTGATGATCATTTAATCTATATTCTCTTTTTTCATCTTCACTTAATGTATTTTCATCAACAGCGTCTCCAAGAAGTGTCATTATACGCATTCTATCGTGACTTCCAAGCAAGTTTAAAGAGGAATAAAAATTCTCTTTTGGATAATTTTCATATAAACTCATTAAACTTTCTGCCAAATCATAAGCAGAGATTTTACCTAAAATAAAGTTCTCAATACCATCTCTAAACACATAATTCATTACACAATCAAGCTCTTCACCTTGAAAGTATTTTCTAAGTTCTCCATAACTTATTTTATTGCTTGCATCTTCCCAAACTTCACCCATAAGTACCCCATCATTACCTTTTTTTGCAATTACGGCATTTTTTATTCCTTTTATAAATTCATCGGGAAGTTCATCTGCAACATCGAGTCTCCAGCCTTTTGCTCCTAATTGTAACCATTTTTTTATTATGCTGTCTTCATTTTTATATATAAATTCTTGATAACTTTCACAGCTTTCATTCACATTTGGTAAATCATCCACACCCCACCAACAATCATAAGTACCGTCTTCTTTAAAATTAAACCAGTCATAATACTTAGATTCTTTTCCTTGGAATGCACCTTTTTCATCATAATTTCCATATTTATTAAAATAAATACTATCACATCCTGTATGATTAAATACCCCGTCTAAAATAATGGAAATACCTTTCTTTTCTGCCTCTTTACATAAATATTTAAAATCTTCCTCATCACCAAGAAGCTCATCAATTTGATTATAATCTGCAGTATCATACCTATGGTTGCTTGCAGCAGAAAATATAGGATTCAAATATATTGACGTAATTCCTAAATTCTTTAAATAATCAAGCTTTTCTACAATACCTTGTAATGTTCCACCATAAAACTCCCAGCTTTTAATTCTTCCTTGTTCATCTTTATCATATTTAGGTTTATCATTCCAACTATATACAAGTTTTCTTTCAGGGCCTTTTCTTTTCTTTTCTAAGTTTTTAACTCTTTTTTCAAAATCTTTTCCCCTATTAAATCTATCAGGAAAAATTTGATAAACCACAGAGTTTTTATACCAGCTTGGAACTTTTCTTTCTTTATAAACTGTAATTTGAAATGAAGGAGGTTCATAAGAATATAATGCACCTTCTCCTCCTGTTCTTCCTTGTTTTGCTCCATAATAAACTTTGTTTCCGTCTTGTTTTTCAATGATGAAACTATACCATATTATACACGCTTCATTACATTTTAAATTGAAACTATGTCTTACATAATCATCTATTTTTTCTTCTTGCATTTGAAAAATACTTTCACCCTTTTTGTCTATCCATACCCTTAATTTAACTTGTGCATTTTCTTCCTCAAATATGTCTAAACAAACAGAAACAGTGCCACCTATGCAGATGGCACCGAAGGGTTTTCTATAAATTTCGTTTCTAGAATTATGATATGCTCTCATATTTCATTTTCCCTTTTGCTATTTTTTATTATTGTCTTTTTCAGTTGTATTTACCTTACTTGCAGTTTTACTGTCTTCTTTTTTTACAGTTTTATTTGCGGTAGTTTTAGCCTTAGCTGTAGTATCACTATCTTTTTTTACTGTCTTTCTTGAAGAAGTTGTCTTTTTTGCAGCTGTTTTCCTGGTTTTTCCTGCAGTTTTACTTGTTGTTTTGTTTGCAGGTTTTGAAGCAGTTTTCTTTGCTGTGCTTGTTTGTTTTTTAGCGGTTTTTGTTGTTGAAGAAATATTCTTTTTATCTTCTTTTACAGTTTTTTCTTCTTTTTTAACTTCTTCTTTTTCTGTTTTTTCTTCTTTTTTAACTTCTGCTTTTTCTTCTTTTACATCAGCTTTTAAAACTACATCTTCTTTTACATCATTTTCTTTATTTTCTACAACTTTTTCTTCTTTTACTTTTTCCTTAACTGCTTCCTTCACTTCTTCTTCAGGTTTAACCGTTTCTTCCTGCTTATCTAAACTTTCAACCGGTTTTTCTTCTTCAACTGCTTTTTCTTCTTCCTTTTTTTCAACCACATATGGCTCTACTTCAGGATGAAGCTGTTCATATAATTTTTTATATTTATCAGCAGCAACATTCCAGCTAAAGTCTGTTTTCATTGCAGTTTCCTGCATTTTTTTCCATGCATCTTTATTGTTATAATATAAATCTATTGCAGATTTTATTGTAAACAACATTTCATGAGCATTATAATTTGCGAAACTAAAACCTGTTCCTTCACCCGTATACATATTATATGGTTTTACGGTATCTCTTAAGCCCCCTGTTTCTCTAACGATAGGAAGAGTACCAAAATGCATTGCTATCATTTGAGAAAGTCCGCATGGTTCAAACAATGAAGGCATTAGAAGCATATCACCGCCTGAATATAGTCTATGACTTAAAGGTTCACTAAATCTTATATTAGCGCTTACTTTTCCCGGATACTTATAAGAGAAACCTTTAAACATTTCTTCATATTCGTAATCACCGGTACCTAGAACGGCAAACTGAACTGCTTGCTGCATTAATTCGTCTAATATTCTTTGAATCAAATCAAGACCTTTTTGCTGCGTTAATCTTCCAATCATAACAATCAAAGGAACATCAGCATTAACTTCAAGTCCTAATTCTTTTTGAAGTTCTTCTTTGCATTTTTTCTTTCCTTCTAAATTGTCCGCAGAATAATTTGCAACAATATTTGTTGATGTTTCAGGATTAAAGAAGTCAACATCAATTCCATTTACTATACCATATAGTACATTATTTCTTCTTCTAAAAATATCCTGCATGTTTTCGCCGAAGAAATCACTTTGTATTTCACCGGCATATGTTTCACTAACAGTTGTTAAAATATCACTGTAACATAAAGCACCTTTTAAGAAGTTAATTGACTGAGCATCACTTCTTAATTGTTCCGATGCAGGTTTGCTTTTATCAAGACCTAAAATATCTCCAAGAACCATATCAGACATTTGTCCTTGGAATTTTAAATTATGAACAGTAAATACAGTTTTTACGTTATCATAATTTCCAACGCCGTTATAAAATTCACGAAGGAATACAGGTGCTAAAGCAGTATGCCAGTCATTGCAATGTAGAACATCACAATTAAAATCAGGTAAATACTGTAAACATTCAACTATTGCTTTTGAGAAGAATGCAATTCTTTCACCGTCATCAAAATAGCCATATGCTCCGCCTCTGTTAAAATAGTATTCATTATCAACAAAATAATAAATTACTCCCTGATATGTTAATTTTTCTATTCCGCAAAATACGTTTCTCCAGCCAAGAGGCATATAAAAATCACAAACATGTTCCATTTGATCTTTATATTCCTGTGGAATATCTCTGTATTTTGGAATAATAACACGAACCTCAACCCCATCGTTTTGTAATGCTTTAGGCAAAGATCCAGCAACATCTCCAAGGCCACCCGTTTTCATAAACGGATAAGCCTCAGAAGCTGCAAATAATACATTTAATTTTCTTTTCACCATTACCTTATATCCTATTCATTTTTTTCTTTAATGAAAATATCATCACTGGTTCCTTTAATCATTAAACCTTCTCCGATAATATTTCCTTTATCTATTATAGCATATTCTATCTGTGCTCCGGATTTAATTACACAATTTTGCATTATAATACTATTTTTTACAACAGCACCTTTTTCTATTATTACATTACGGAAAATAACACTGTTTTCAACAGTACCTGCTATTTTACAACCTGCCGGTACAACACTATTTCTTACATGACAGCCTCTTTCGTATTTTGTAGGTGCAGAGTCTTGAACTTTTGTAAGAATTCTTGAATTTGATTTGAATAATTCTTCTGCAATTCCTTCTTTAAGTAAATCCATATTTCCTTCAAAATAAGAATCAACATCGAAAATACATCTTGAATATCCAACATATTCAAAGGTTTTTACATTTAATTTATTATAAGAACCTTTTAATGCTTCAAATAAATCTAAATAGTCAATTTCATTGAACCATTCAAAAATATTTAATAGTGTTGCTCTGTTAATTATAAAGCATTCAATAAATGCTTTATCGCCTTTTTTAACACCTTTAACTACATCTATAACTTTTCCGCCGGCTTCTTCTATTTTTAGTATATTTTCATTATCACTTGAAATTACTTTATAAGCCATTGTTATATCGGCTCCGCTTTCAACGTGAGCTTTATATAACTGTGTATAATCAATGTTATTTATAATACTTGCTGAAGAAATTACTATATATGGGGAAGGTGAACGTTTAAAGAACACATCATTAATTCTAAAATCTCTTATAACAAATTTTTCATTTCCGACACCTATACCATAAGATGTTCCAGGAAGAATATGAAGTCCTCCTCTTTTTTTATCCAAATCCCATTCTTTTCCGCTTCCAACATGGTCAATAATAGAACGATATCTTGCTGGTTGTATAAGTCCTATTGTATTAATTCCTGAATTAACCATATTTGAAAGAGGGAAATCAATCAAACGATATCTGCCTGAATAAGGAAGTGAAGCCATTGTCCTTTTATTTGTTAAAATATTTAAGTCCGGTGTTCCATAATTTGCTGTTATAATACCTACTAAATTTTTCATTATTCTGCTCCTCCACCACTATAAATTTCATCATTACCTATCAATTGAATTTCAGCACCTTCTTCATCACTACCGAAAACAATATTTTGTTTTACAACTGAATTTTCTCCTACAACTGCATTAAATACTTTAGCTTCTTTTTCAATTGTAACACCAGGTAATAATATTGAATCTTTCACATATGCACCTTCTTCAACTGTACATCCTACACTGATAATAGAGTGTTCGCATGTTCCTTTTATGTGACATCCGTTTGCAACCAATGATTGTTGAATATCAGCATTAGGACCAATTACTTGAGAAGAATATATATTAGTATTACTCATAATAGGAGCAGTAGGATCATCCAATATAAATTCAGGTTTTTCTTCAAGAAGTCCCATACCTGTTTCATGATAACTTTCAACAGTTCCAACATCTTTCCAATAACCATCAAATTCATATGTATATAATCTCTTACCTTCTGAAAGAAGTTTAGGTATTATGTTTTTACCAAAGTCATGGTCTGAATTTTCATCTTCAGCATCTTCAACAAGAGCTTTAAGTAAAACATCTTTATTGAAAATATATATTCCCATAGATGCTAAATTTGAATCCGGTTTTGGTGGTTTTTCTGTAAATTTAACGATTCTGCTTTCTTCATCAGCAGTTAAAATACCAAATCTTGAAGCTTCTTCCCATTCAACTGGCTTAACAGAAACGGTTAAATCAGCTTCATTTTTCTTGTGAGTATTTAACATATCTTCATAATCCATACGGTAAATATGATCCCCTGAAAGGATTAATACATAATCTGCATCATATTGGTTTATGAATTCTATATTTCTGTATATAGCATCTGCAGTTCCAGCATACCAAGCTCCACCTGTTTGAGTTTCATAAGGTGGAAGAATGAAAGCTCCGCCTTCTCTTCCATTCAAATCCCATGCAGCTCCGCTACCTATATATGAATTTAAAGCAAAAGGTCTATACTGTGTTAAAACACCTACTGTTGAAATATTTGAATTCGCGCAGTTTGATAATGAAAAGTCGATTATTCTATACTTTCCACCAAAAGATACGGCTGGTTTGGCAATGTTTTTTGTTAAGGCTTTTAAACGGCTACCTTGACCTCCTGCAAGAAGCATTGCAATACATTCGTTTTTTTCTCATATTTAATTAAACTCCTTTTTATCTATATCTTTTATAGATTATTTTTTATATTCCATATTTCTTCACAATATTGTTTTATAGTACGGTCACTTGAGAAATAACCTGATTTTGCAGTATTATGAAGAGATATTTTATTCCATTTATTTCTATCTAAATAAAGTTTTTGTAAATTATTCCATCCGTTCATATATGATTCAAAATCTTTAAGCACAAAGAATTCATCATTGCTTCTAAGTAAAGTATCATATATCAAGTTGAAATTCCCTGATAATTTACCAAAAGTTCCATCAACAAGCTCATCAACAAGTTTTTTTATTCTTTGATTATTATTGTATTCATCCCATACATAATAATTATGATTTAATTTATAACTGTCAACTTCTTCAGCTTTTAAACCAAATATTTCTATATTATCCATTCCGACACGTTCTGAAATTTCAACATTTGCACCATCTAATGTACCTAAAGTAATAGCACCATTCATCATAAATTTCATATTGCCCGTACCTGATGCTTCCATTCCCGCTGTTGAAATTTGTTCACTAATATTTGCAGCTGGATATATAAGCTGTCCGTTTGATACCGAAAAATTTGGAACAAATGCAACTTTTATCTTATCTGATACATCTTTATCATTATTCACAACATCGGCAACAGAATTTACAAGTCTGATTACATCTTTTGCAAACTCATATCCTTGAGCAGCTTTCCCTGCAAAAATAAATGTTGTAGGTTGAATATCCATATTTGGATTTTCTTTAAGCTGGTTATATAAATCAATGATTTTTAAAACATTAAGAAGCTGTCTTTTATATGCATGGAATCTTTTTACTTGTATATTGAAAATTGAATTAGTATCAACTTGAACACCTGATGTATCCAAAATATATTTTGCCAAGCGTTCTTTATTTTCTTTTTTACTTTCATCCATCTTTTCAAGGAAAGAACTATCATCTTCATATTTTTGAAGTTTTTCAAGTTCGTTTGCATCTTCCAACCATTTATCTCCGATAGCATCAGTAATAAGTTTAGAATAAGAAGGATTTGCTTCCCTTAAAAATCTTCTATGAGAAATTCCGTTTGTTTTATTTTGGAATTTTCTTGGATTTAAGGTATAAAATTCTTTCAACGTATCTTTCTTCAATATTTCAGAGTGTAGTGCCGCAACACCATTTACAGTATGAGAGCAAATTACTGATAGATTTGCTGTTCTTACTTCTCCACCCCAAAGAATCGCTGTATTTTGATGTAACTCTTGCCAATTTTCAATATTTCTAGGAAAACTTTCTCTATATCTTCTATCAATTTCTTCAACAACATCATATACCCTAGGAAGTAATTGTCTAAACATGTCAATAGGCCATTTTTCCAAAGCTTCGGGAAGAATTGTATGATTTGTATATGAGAGACTCTTGCAAGTTATATCCCAAGCATCATCCCATTCTAAACCTTCTTCATCAATAAGACGTCTCATAAGTTCAGGTGCACAAAGAGCAGGATGAGTATCATTTGTATGAATTGCAACTGTATCAGGAAAAGTCTTCCAATCCGTTCCATGCCATTTTTTAAATGTAGAAATAATATCAGCAATACCCGCAGAAACAAACATATATTCTTGTTTAAGTCTTAATATTTTTCCGGATAAACCATTATCATTTGGATATAAAACACTTGTAATTGCTTCTACATCGGAACGGAACTTCATTGCGCCTGCATAATCTCCATTATTAAATGCATTCATATCAAATTTTTGTTCATAAGGTTCAGCACTCCAAAGTCTTAAAGTGTTGACTGTTTTTCCGCCATACCCTACTATTGGAACATCATAAGGCACAGCAACGATATTTTCAGTATTTTCCCATGTACAATATAATTTATCATTTTCATAATTTCTTTTTACTTCGCCGCCAAATTTAACAACAACAGCTTTATTGTCTTTTCTGGCTTCGAAAGGAAAACCGTTTTCCAACCAGTTATCAGGTAATTCAACTTGTTTTCCGTCTTTTATTACTTGTTTAAAAAGTCCATATCCATACCTTATTCCCATTCCGTAACCTGCATATCCCATACTTGCAAGAGAATCTACAAAGCAAGCAGCAAGTCTTCCAAGTCCACCATTTCCAAGTCCGGGATCTCTTTCATTTTCACATAAACTGTCAAGATCCTCTCCCAAATCCTTTAAACCTTCTTTTACAATATCTTCAACTCCAAAATTAATCAAATAATTTTTTAGTAATTTTCCTATTAAGAATTCCATTGAAAAATAATATAGTCTTTTTTGTGTTTTGTTTCTATAACCATTTTTACAATCATTACCAATTTCATTAGATTGTTTTTGGATTAAAGTTGCAAGCATATTGTACCTGTCAATACTGTTTGATTCTTCAAAACTTGCACCTAATTCTTTTTTAAAAATACTTAAATATCTTTCTTTAAAATCTTCTTTATCTTTAAAAATTTTATTATTCTGATTATTTTCTTGTTCGATATTTTTTTTACCTTTGTTAAAAACCGCCATTATTTAATTGTCTCTCTCTCTATTTTGATTTTGTTGTTTTCTCAGCTTTCGCTGTTTTTTTGCTTTTAGTTATGGTCTTTGTTTTTTTCGCAGCTTTTTTTGCAGTTGCTCTTTTTAATACCACACCGCCGATTGGAGGAAGTTTTATTTTTATAGAATTTTCCATTCCATTACATTCTTTTTTCTTCGATTTAACACGTCTTTTATTAACAACTCCTGAACCGCCAAATTCTTCATTGTCGGAATTAAATACTTCAATATAATCTCCGGCTTTTGGAACTCCAACCATAAAATTATTATATGTTTCAGGAGTAAAGTTTATTATAACTATTAAATCATCTATAGGTCTGTTTCCATGTCTTATAAAAGATATAATTGAGCGTTCATTATCATCTGCATCAATCCATGTATAACCTTCCCAAGAAGAATCTTTAACCCATAATGATTTTGTTTTCAAATAAAAATCATTTAATGTTTTTATATAATGAAGTTGTTTTTTATGCGTGTCATATTCGTCAATTAAGAACCACTCAAGTTGTTCATAATATCTCCATTCTATAAATTGACCAAATTCACTTCCCATAAAATTAAGTTTTCCGCCCGGATGTGTCATTTGATATAATGCAAGAACTCTAAGTCCCGCAAATTGTCTCCAATAATCTCCCGGCATTTTCCCAATTATTGAAGCCTTACCATGAACGACTTCATCATGAGAAAGTGGAAGAATAAAGTTTTCATTATATGTATACATCATTGAAAAAGTAATCAAATTGTGATTCCAAGGTTTAAATGGAAAATCAGTTCTAAAATAATTTAATGTATCATTCATCCAGCCCATATCCCACTTATAATGGAAACCAAGTCCCCCAACTTCAGGAGGTCTTGTAACAAGAGGCCATGCCGTACTTTCTTCTGCTATTAGCATTACATCAGGATACATTGTTCCTATTGTTTTATTCATATTTTGAACAAAATCAATGGCATCTAAGTCACCTTCCGTCCCATCAGGATTATATTTCTTTTGTGATTCGTCATCTATACCAAAATTCATATATAAAATACTACTTACACCATCAACTCTTATTCCGTCAACATGATATTTTTCAATCCAATATAGTGCATTTGAAATAAGAAAACTTCTTACTTCTCCTTTTGAGAAATCAAAATTATATGTACCCCATTGTGCATGTTCTTTTGATTCATATACTTTATCTCCGTTTAATGCGCCAAGTCCATGAGCATCTTTACAAAAATGTCCTGGAACCCAGTCTATTATTACACCTATACCGGCTTTATGGAAACTTTCAACAAGATGCATAAACTCTTTAGGAGTACCGTATCTTGAAGTCGGAGCAAAATAACCAGTTATTTGATAGCCCCAAGAACCGTCAAAAGGATGTTCCATCACAGGCATTATTTCAACATGTGTATATCCCATCTCTTTTACATAATCTACAAGCTCTTTTGACATTTCATCATAAGTATAATAGCTTCCATCTTCGTGACATCTCCAAGAACCAAGATGTACTTCATAGATATTAAGAGGTTTTGTTGTATGATTGTGTTTTAATCTTGAATTCATCCATCGTTTATCTTTCCAATCATATCCCTCAATATCAGTTGTAACAGAAGCCGTTGCCGGTTTTACTTCAGAGTAAAAAGCATATGGATCTGCTTTATATATCAGCTCGCCTTCTTTTGTTTCAATTATAAATTTATAAAGCTCGCCTTCTTTTATTCCTTCGATAAATCCAGAAAAAACACCATTTCCGTCATCATGTAAAAAGTAATCTTCTGTGTTCCAGTCATTAAAAGAACCTGCAACTCTTACGCTTTTTACATCCGGAACCCAAATTCCAAAATTAAATCCTTCTTTTCCGTCTATTTCAGCAGGATGAGCGCCTAACTTATCAAATGCTCTTAAATATGTTCCTTCTGCAAATAAATACTGTTCATCGTTTGTTAATAAAGTTTTTGACATTTGTGCGCCACCTCATATTTTTTATAATTCATTTATTAATTTTCTCATTTCACTCTTATATCCTTCAACCCCTGGTTGATCGAATGGATTAACACCTTGCATTGAAGCAGCAATACCACATGTCATTTCAAAGAAGTAAATCATTTGTCCAAGATTGTATTCATCAAGTTTTTCTATTGAAATAGTATTAATTGGAACTCCAGCTTTTTCATGAGCTAAAATAACCCCACCTTCAGCACATCTGTTAATATCTTCTAAAGTTTTTCCTGCATATGGATCTCCTGCTATTTCAGGAATAGTAAAGTTTAAGTTTGGTTCATCTATTCTAATTACTGTTTCATATACAATAGGATTACCTTGTTGTAAGAATTGACCTATTGAATGAAGGTCTCTTGAGAAGCATAAGCATGCAGGATAAGCACCTTTTCCTTCTTTTCCTTCACTTTCACCAAATAATTGTTTTATCCATTCTCCGAAATATCTTAAAGTATCTTCAAAATATTCAAATACTTCAATAACTTTTCCACTGTTTAAAAGTTCAACTCTTGAAATAGCATATTTTAAAAGTTCATCTTTCCAGCCTTCATCTTCTTCCATATCTTTAGCACCTTTTAATAATGCATCAATATCTGCACCTGCTGCAGCGATTGGAAGTAATCCTACAGGTGTAAGAACTGAATATCTTCCCCCTACGTTATCAGGAATAACAAAAGATTTGTATCCTTTTGCTTCAACTTCGGGTCTTAAAGTACCTTTTACTGCATCTGTTACAACATATATTCTCTTATCTGCTTCAGCTTCGCCGTATTTTTCAATTAATTTTTCTTTTAAAATTGAATAAGCCATTAATGGTTCAACAGTTCCGCCTGATTTAGAAATAACGCAAATACATGTTTCTTTTTCTTCCATTGCTTTTACAACTTTATTCATTGTTGTAGCTGACATATTATATCCTGCAAACATTACTTCAGGATAATCCTCTTTGCTTCCATCAAGAGCATCTATTACAGCTTGAGCTCCAAGATACGAACCACCAATACCTATAACAACAAATAAATCACATTTTTCTTTTATTTCTTTTGCTGTTTGTTTAATATCTTCAACCATATCTTTATCTATTGTTGATGGAAGATTTGCCCAACCTGTAAATTCTTGATCTCCTTTTGCAAGTTCACTTTGCCATTTACTTGCAATATCCATTGACTCCTGTTTAATTTCAATACCGTTTCTTGATAAATCTATTCTCATTTCTTATCATTCCTCCTAAAATTATAAAATTGTGTTAAAGCGATTTAAAATATCTGCTTTTCTTTCTTCTAATTTAGCTTCATCATCTTCATAGAAAGACATGTAAAGTTTTACTTTTGGTTCTGTACCGGAAGGTCTTACAATTACCCTTGTTCCGTCACCTTTTTCAATTAAAATCATATTTGTTATAGGAAGCCCTGTTCCTTCTTTGCTATAATCTTCATATTTAACTACATCTAAAAATACTTCATTTGCACTTTCTTTTGTTGAAATCTTATCCATGATACTTGATACTTGTGATATATCATCAATATCAACGCTTACAGTTATATCAACACAGTGACCAAACTCTTTATATAAACCATTTAGTACATCAAATAATGTTTTACCTTGTGCTTTATAATAAGCAGCCATTTGACAAATTAATTTTGCAGCAACAATACCGTCTTTGTCTCTTGCATATTGACCAACTAAATATCCATAACTTTCTTCAAATCCAAAAATAAATGAATCTTTTAATAAGTCAATTTGTTCACCAATCCACTTAAATCCAACAAGTGTTCTTCTAACGCTTACACCGTATTTTCCTACTACTTTATCAACCATAGGAGTACTTACTACTGATGTTACAATAGTTTTATCTTGTGGATTATCAACTCTTGAACTTATGTAATCAGCAAGCAACATTCCGATTTGATTACCTGTTAATACTTGATAATCATCACCAACTTTAATCATCATACCGGCTCTGTCACAGTCAGGGTCTGTTGCAACAATTACATCTGCATCTTTTTCTTTTGCAAGTTTAATTGCAGGACCATATACTTCATATTTTTCTGGATTAGGTGCAGGACATGTAGGGAAATTACCGTCAGGTTCTTCTTGTTCTTTCACTACATATACTTTATCAAAACCATTCATTGATAGAATTTGTTGCACAGGTTTATTACCTGAACCATTAAGAGGTGTATATACGATTGAAATATCTCTTTCACTTGACCAATCTGAAGCTTTGTTTGCTTCTTCAAAATATGCATCCATAACTTCTTTTGGAACATATTCTCCGTTCCCATTAATTGCTTCGTCAAAAGATATATATTTAACATCCTCGAAAATATCTATTCCAGCTATATTGGTTTCTATTTCGTCTGCTGTTTCGTCTAATATTTGACCACCTGTTGAAGCATAAACCTTGTATCCGTTATATTCTTTCGGATTGTGACTTGCCGTAATCATTATACCCGCATCGCATTTTAAAAATCTTGTTGCGAATGAAAGTGCGGGAACAGGCATAAGTTCACTAAACATATATGTTTTTATTCCATTTGCTGCCAAAACTCCCATTGACTCTTCGGCAAATAATCTTGAATTATTTCTGCTGTCATAACTTATTACAACTGTTGGATTATCAAAGTATTTGTTTAAATACATAGCAAGTCCCATTGTTGCTCTTCTGACAACATAAATATTCATCCTGTTTGTACCAAGTCCCATTATACCTCTAAGACCTGCAGTACCAAACTTTAATTCTTGTGAAAAAGCCGAGCTTAATTCTTCGTCACTCATCGAATTAAGTGTCTGTTTTTCACTGTCAGTAAGTAATACACTGTCCTTCCATTTTTTTACCTTTTCTAGCATATCTGTCATACTCTACACCTCTTTAAAATTTATTATTTCACACTTAAAAAGTGAAACGATTTCATATGTTAATTATAACGTTTTCATTGTAATTTTTCAAGAGTAGGTTGTATAAATACAGAATATTTACACAACTTTTACGAAACCACAAAAAATAACATATATTTTTTTTATTTACAAAAATACTGAAAACAAATAGAATGAGAAAATAAAAAAATTTTTATAATCTAGCATTTTATTTTGATTTAAAATTTTCCATAAAAATAATTGAATGAACTAAAAATCTAATAAAGTTTTTTTGTATTTATATTATAGCAGTATTATAAATATTTGTCTTAAATTTTATGTAAAAAATTAGAATAATAACAAAAATTATTTTAATTTTATTTGTTAAAACACTATATATAGTTATTATTCATATCAATACTATTATAGCTTGTATATTCCATTTTTCTAATTTTTTTTCTTATTATTTCAGATATAATTTATTTTGATTAATTTACGTTTATTTTTTACCATAAATAATAAAAAGCGATAAAAATAAATCATATTAATCAATTTTATATTTCCTACCTTTTTGATTGCAAATTTCATGAATAATATTTTATTTTTTTCATAGAATTTTGTTTGCATATTTATTTATATTAAATTAATTGTAAATCTTTTTTCTTTTTAATTATATCATAAAAATAAACTTTTGGATTATATTTATACAAACTTATGAATATATATTATATAAATATATTTGTGCTGAAAACTTTGTTTAGTAAAAAAATTTTAAGAATAAAAATAATATAAACAATTCCTTTTTATAACTTATTTTACAAGTATTTATTTTTTTTATATACACATAAATCACCTAAATATTTACTTTATTTTTTTTAATTTATGTTTTAAATGTAAATTTGCTGTTTGCGATATCAAACATATTATTTTATCTATAAATAATATAATTTATTGCAATAAAAGCACAAAATAATATAACAAAATTCCAACATTTCAAAGGTATATAAAAATTTTCAAATAACTGTACAATTTATAAAATTTTTAATATCAATACTTTTATAGGCAAAGATTTATCAATAATTTTTAAATAAACTCTTCATAACTGCATACAGTAAAATAATAAAATTTCAATGCAATTTTACCGAATGATTAATTCAATAAGTTAAACATACCCAATAATATAAAAATATGTAAAATATTTTTATATTATCTTTAAATTATTATAAATTTAAAATAACATTCATATAACAATAGAGAATTTTATATTTTTAAAGAAAACATTTGAAACTAAATGTATCAAAACATAAATATAATATAAGAAACAACATAATTAATTAAAATAAAAAAAGTTAAAAGGTTAAAATTAAAATAAAATTTATAATATATAAAATTAAAGATATCATATTAAACGTAAGGTAAAAAAAGGATATAAAAGATAAAAAAGACCATATAATAAATGATCTTTTTCATTTAAATTATTATTAAACAATTTCTTCTTTCTTTTTATTTTTTAAGTATTGTTTTACAAGATATCTCTTAACTAAGAACTGTGTTACAACACTACGAGAAATTATTCCAACAATTTTATTATCCTTGATTACCGGTATTTTCTTTATACCTGTTTCACTAAGTAATTTTAAAGCTTCTTCCATTGATGCATTAATATCAATAGTAATAGGCTTATTTGTACCTATCTCAAGTACATTTAAGTCCATAATAGAATTAAGTTTTTCTTCAAATTCATTATCTGTATTCCAAAAATAATCCATAAACATTATAGAACTATCTATAGCTGTAGGATGATGCTCATCTACTTTCATATATCTCATAATATCTCCATCTGTAATATACCCCACTGGTTTCCCTGTTTCAGATATAATAGGAGCTCCACTAATATTTTTTTCCGTAAAGAATGTTATGGCATCTCTAACCGTCTTATTTTCATTAATAGTATATATTTCATGTTCCATATACTCTGATAAGAAACCTTTGTGTTCTTTTTTTGAACCTTCTTTGTTTTTAAATTTTTCATAGTATTTATCTACATATAACATATAAATAATGAAACCAACAACATAAGCTACTACGGTTAATGCAAAACCATTAGATAGTCCTATGCTTTCCTGCATAAAACCCATTAATAAAGAACCAATACCAATATCATATGATAATAGATATGTTGCATTTGCTACTCCCCTCTTTGGTGCTGGTGTAGTACCGGTAACAAAGGACTGGAATAAAGGTTGTAATATACCATAACCAAGACCAAAGAAAAATCCCGCTAAAAGTAAATGTATACCTGTATTTAAGAATTTATAACTAACCATTGTTAATATTAAAATTAATAAACTAATATACACTAATACTTTATGTTTTCCTGCATCAATCATTTTTTGTGTAGATAGTTTTGATAAAAGCATTCCTACAACAAGGAAAATATAAAAATAAGGAAGAAATCCTGTTAAATTCTTTTCTCCCGCTAAAATTGATGAATATGCTATAACTGCTCCATATGGAATCATAAGGAACATCATATTAAACATAAATGGAAAAGCAGGTTTATAAATTGTATCTTTTAGTGCAAATTTCTTTCTTTCTACTTTAGGATATTTTATTTTACAGCATAGCACACATATTAAGGCTACAACTGTTATTGCAAAAACAGTAAGAAATGAAGCTTTACTGCTTAAATAGTTTTGAACTTGAATACCTACAAAAGGACCAACTGCCATACCAATTGAAATTGTAAATGCAAATCTACTTATTCCCTCTGTAATCTTTGAAGGTGGCAAAACATCGCTGGCAAGAGTCATTGTTGCCGAACCACAAACAGAATAAACAGCACCCATATATAAACGTATTACAATTAGTGCAGCAAACATTGGAAATAAAATAAAACTTGGGAAAGATAAGCAAAATAGTGCCAAAAACAAAACATATATAAGATAACGGTTAAAGTTATCAAGTAAATATCCGGCTATTGGACGAAACAAGATTGTTGCAACCGACATAGCAGTTAGTACAATACCAACTTTTGAACCGGTTATCCCTATTTGTTGACAATATACCGGAATAATAGGTATAGAAGCATAAAAGGCCGCTAAAACCAAAAGATTAGTAATAAATAATAAAATAAAATTTTTATTCCATATTTTTGTTATTTTTTCCATATAATGCACTCCTTTTTTGTCAAAATATAATATAGTGGCAATTGCCACTAAAAAATATTTGCAAATATTATATGAACCAACTATAATATTTAATATATAACTGGAGGATTTTTATGTTTGTATTATGGATAACCCTTTTAAATTTATATCTATACTATATAGAAAATCACATATGTTTCTTAATAAGAACTGTGCAAAATACGATTTAACGGCACCTCAAGCTGTTATTATTTTAATTATTTGTGACTTTGAAAAAATAACTCAAGATGAAATAACAAAAAAAATAGGACTTGATAAAAGTGTAGTTGCTAAAACTTTAAATAAAATGGAAGAAAGAGGTTTTGTTGAAAGAACGACAAATATAAAAGATAAAAGAAAATATGATATTAAACCAACAAATAAAGCTTTAGAAGTATACCCTTTTGTAAAAGAACAAGTTAAAATATGTTTTGATAGAATGACAGATAAAATGACAAAAGAAGAAAAAAACGAATTTAAAAAACTTTTACTCCTTGCTGCGAATTCAACCATATCAATGGACGAATAAAAAACACTCTATATAAGAGTGTTTTTTAATTCATATTATTTATTATTTGTTTAAGTGAATCTTTAACATTATATAAATCTATAAATTCAACATTTATTCTTGCGCCATCATTTGAAGAAAATCTTATTTTTTTATTCTCATCTATGTTTGGCGTAAGAGGATATAGTAATGTTACATTCCTAGAATCATATTTTTTATTATAAGCATACATTTGATAAATATCAGATTGTGATATACCATAATTACTAAATTTTTTTGATAAAAGTTTCCACTTTGTATCCATTACATAAATATAATTATTAATCTTATCTTTTAAAACAATATCAGGTTTTATTAAGAATTTCTTTTGAGGCTCTTCAAATAAATGATATCTGCCATCTTGAAAAGAGATAGAGTATTTATTATTACTAATTACTAATTTTAATTGTTTTGCAATATATTTTTCAAATAATTTTTCCATTGGGAATAATAAAGCAAAAGATATTTTAGAACCTGAGAAAGAAGTAAAACTTTTACCAAAAAGGAAAATTTCACTCCACATTATAGCTCTTTCATAATATTTTTTATTCCTGTCTATAACTAAATTATCAAAATCAACTTTTGAATATACTTTAAGTGTACTAACATTCTCAAAATTATTTAAAAGAATTTTTATATCTTTTTTGTTTTTTGATGAAGATGTAAATTTATATAAATATAATAAAGTTTCTTTTATAATTCTGTTTTCAATACAATTAGTATTATAGTCATTATAACGAACAAAAAATCTTTCTTTATGTATTAAATTATATTTAATTTGTTTTGAGAAATCTATTTTACCCTTTAAAAACGGTTTATTTTCTGATATTCTTTGGTAATCACTTTTTATTCCTCTTTTTACAATATAAAAAACTTCATCAATAAACATTCTTATAAATATTTCAAATATGCTCATTTTTGAAATATCCATATTAGACATTTGAAAGTTTTTATATGGGAATTCTTTAAATGATTTCAGCATATCGATAAAAAGCTTTTTTGTCTTTTGTTCATTCTCTTCTTCTTTTGAATAAATTTTAGGAAGTATCTCTATAATAGTTCCGTCGTTCATTGTAATCATACCAACATAGTTTTGGGCTGTAATAATTTTCCCTACACCCCTTTGAACCGAAAGCTTCATAATATCAAGGGTTTGAGTATATTTAAAAGAATTTGATAGTATAAAATTTTCTAAATCATCAAAAGTATCATCAGGTAGAGAAATATATCCTTTAACATCTCTATCTTTTGAGAACGAACCATATTCTTTAATTTGATATATCTTTTTCATATAAATTTTACTTCTTTCAACTTATATCATCTTATAAGCATTAATATTTTCAAATGCTTCTTCATTAATTTCATATATATAAGGTATATCTATATCAATATCTACATTATTTCCAAACAACATATTATAATCATAATATTTCTTAACAATAAATTTTTCTTCATCGTTTTTATTGTTATCCCCAAGAATTAAACCAATCTTTTCATAATCTTCATAAAAATACTCTTGTAATAACGGAATAATATTCTTTTTAAATATCATTGATAAAGTATTCAAATCAGGATTATTTATAAGTGGAATAAAGTATGAATGACCAATCATATGTTCTCTGTCATATAATGTCGCTATTCTCATATTTATCTTTTTAAGCATATCTTTAATAGAAACACCCTCCACATATACGTCCTTTAAAACCTCTTCATTTGGTAATACTTCAACAAAATCAAAACGACGTCTAAGAGCAGTATCAATAAGAGCAATAGAACGATCGGCAGTGTTCATCGTTCCAAGTATGTATATATTATCTAAAACTCCAAAAAGTTTCTTTGAATAAGGTAATCTTAGTTTTAATTCTTCTTTAGCGCCTATTCTTTTACTTTCTTCAATAAGAGTAATAAGTTCCCCAAATATGCTTGAAATATTACCTCTGTTTATTTCATCAATTATAAAAACAAAATTTCTTTTTTCTTTTTTAGAATGTAACAATATATCCGAATATTTTGAAATAATATTTATTACGTCTGACAAGGAAATATTTAATTTATATACAGAAGCTAATGTCAAGGAACAGCCATTATTTATATCAACAATATTTTCTTTTATCCCTTTTACTATCCATTTCACTTTTCTTAAGCGTTTATATTTTTCATATTCATCATGCCATTCATATTCCCCGCTTACAATACCAATAGCATCAATTGTGGTAGAACTATAACAAGATAAAACAATATCCCCTACTTTCATTTTGGAAATAAATGCATTTAAAACATTCTTACCTCCAAATTCAAATTTAGTTTCATCTTCTATATTTTCACCATAAGAATCATATCCAATTCTTATATGACCATTTTCCATACATTCGCTTCTTGTTCTGTTTTCACCAGTCCCCTCTAAGGAAACTTTCCATATTTCAGGCGAACTATTTAATTCTAAATTAAAATTTAAATTATTTAGAGAAGCTGTTTCTGCTTTATCGCAAAAAGCCTTAAAAACACCCGGTTCAATTTTATAATTCACATCACTATTTTCATCTTCATCATTATTAATAATCGGTTTTATACCCTCTATAAATTCTTCATATCCATAAGATTGATGAAATGTTGTAAATTCAATTAACCCATCTGATTTATACTGATTATATCTTTTAAAAACTTCTTCATATTTTTCACTTTTTATATCAGTCAATTTTTTATTTTCTATTATTGCAACTGCATATAATACAGTATTATATGTTTTACCTGTTCCTGGAGGTCCATATAAAATAGTATTTTTTCTTATATCTGTTACTTGCATATTCTTTTCTTCTTTCATTCTACCTTTAGGTAAATTTTCATTTTCACAAAATGGTGAAATATCTGATAAATCTATTTCATTTAATGCTTCTCTTAATTCTTTCCTTATGGAGTAAACAAAATTATCAGCATTATTTTCATTTGTTTTTTTACCTACAAAAGGAATTACATATATTCTTTCTTTACCATTCTCTATGTAATTTTCTAAATTAAAGTATTTTTTTGCATTTTTACCAAGCCCTAACGTAGCCTTTACATAATAATCCAAATTTCCTCCATAATTTTCTATTAATACATCACACGAAGCTTCCCCACCTAATTTCATTATTCCTTTTAACATTTTTATTGAGGATGAATTTGACGGTTTTTCAATTTCAGTAATATATTTTTTCCATTGTTCTTTTGTAATATTTGGATTATATTCTTCGATATTTTGATAAGATTTAATATCTTTAACTATATTATTTTTTTTGTTATTGTAATCAGTCCATGCAAAAGAAGATAATTCAACAAAGTTTTTAAATTGATATTTTCCACTTTTTAAATTAGCAGAAATATTATCAATCAAATATAGATAATCTTGTCCCATTGGCATCTTTCTTAATCCATCTGTTATGTAATGTACTTTTTTATCAATAATATCACATGATAAAATGTATTCTCTATTCACTAAATCTAAACTTATATATGTATTGGGACGAATCCAAAATAATCCCATTGTAATATTCCAATATACACCATATTGCTTTATTACATTATTATAAGCAATAATAAAATCATTTCTCGTTTTATCATTTTTATTATCTGCGTAATTAATTCCCGCTTCAAACATATTCCAAAGCCCGTCTATATCTCCTGCTCCTCTCTTTTCAATAAAAGAGAAGAAAGATGCTTTACGATTATTCATATATGGAACTCCATCAAAGTCTAAAGGAATATTACTTTTAACTCCAAATTCTTTTGATATACCTTCTAAAATTAGTTTCCTGTTACTATCTTTTATTCCCTTATTAAAAAGACCAAAAACTGAAAAAGGATCGATATCTATAATGTCTTTATTTTTTTCAAATGTAGGAAATTTAATATATTGTTCATTCTCTCTATATATTTTTTTCAACTTATCTATAAGAACATTTCTATTATTTTTATAATTTAATAAAACTGAAGCAAATTCCATATAAAAATTTATCCATGTTAAACCGATTTTATTATCCATATTATTTCTCCTTATGATAACTTATCACCTGTTATAAAAAATTTTATCACAACAAAATATCAAACTCAATTATATATACTTACAAATAAAAACAAAAAATAAAAAACTTCCTAAAATATTAAATTTTAAGAAGTTTTTTTATTATACTTCGACTATTACCTTGCTCCCACCCGTTTTTTCTTTTTTTACTATAATCTGCTTATCAATTTTTTCTCTTAGTTCGCTTACATGAGAAATTATCCCTACAAGCCTGTTACCTTCACATAATGATGAAAGTGTTCTTATAGCCTGAGATAAAGATTCTTCATCAAGAGAACCGAAACCCTCATCAACAAACATTGTATCAAGTTTTATTCCTCCTGCAGAGGACTGTATTTCATCACATAATCCAAGTGCCAAACATAACGACGCCTTAAAAGATTCCCCTCCTGATAATGATTTTACATCTCTTTTTGAGCCGTTATAATGGTCTATTACATCAAGTTCCAATCCGCTTTGCTTTCTTTTATTATCAGCAGAAGTTTTTCTTATTAATTCATACTGTCCCGAAGTCATACTGATTAATCTAATATTTGCCCTGTTAATTATTCTGTCAAAATATGCCATTTGTATATATGTTTCAAGCATTATCTTTTCTTTACCTGTTAAAGTTCCGTTTGCAGTACTGCTTAATGCGTTTAACCATTTATATTTTTCTTCAACCTTTTCTTGTTCTTTAAGCTTTGATTGTATTTTTTCTAAATATGAAGAATTAATTTCTTTTGTTAGGTTAATATTTTTTTGCTTATTTTGTAAATTTTGTTTTTCTGTTTTTAAATATGTTTGTTTTTCTTCTTCTTTTGTTATATCAACATCTTCACTATTTTTTATAATTTCTTTATTAGTATCTATTTTTATTTTTATCTCATCAATACTTCTTTTACAATCTTCAAATGCTTCATTTGTTTCTTTATAATTTTCTTCAATAGATTTTTTAGTTTGTTCTAAACTTTTTTTTGTTTTTAAAGCATGATTTTTATTCTCATATTTAAGATTACCTTTTAAGTTATCTATTCTTTGAGAAATATTTTTTAGCATAGTTTCATCGGTAAGTTTTGAATTTATAATGTTTTGAATTTCATCTTTTAACTTCGTTAAGTTATCTTTGTTTTTTTGAAGTGACTGATTAAGTTTTTCTTTTGTTGTTTCTTTATCTTCTATATCACTTATTTTATCTAATACTTCATTTAAAAGATTATCTACATCATCTTTCTTTTCTTCTAAAGATTTACCATTTAAAATGTCATTTGAAAGTTTATTTAATCTTTCTTCAATTTCTTTTAAGGAACCTTTTACCTCTCCTGCTTTTTCACTGGCTTTTCTTTCTTCTTCTTGTGCTTTTTCAAATTCACTTTTTAGTTTTTCAAGTTCTTCTTTTGTAGGAGCATTAAACTCTTGTTTTGCAGGATTTGGATGAGAAGTTGAACCACATACAGGACAAGGCTCATTTTCTATTAAGTTCTTAGCTAAAATACCTGCTTGTTCATCGAGATAAGCTCTGTTTCCTTTATCGTACTTTTCCTTTAAAGCTCGTGCCTTTTCGGATTTTATTTTGTAATCTTTAAGCAGATTTTCATATGTTTCTTTTGTTTTATCAAAGTTTTCTTTATCATTTATGATAGTATCAATATCTTTTTTTTCTTCTTCTAATTTTGACTTCTTCTCAATATATTTACTTTTATTTTTTATTATTTCGTCTATACTTCTTATTTCTTCTTCTATATTCTTTATATCTTCTTCCAACTTATCTTTACTTAAAGATTTTTTATTAAATAATTTATCATTATCATCTATTCTATTTCTTATATTTTCTTCTTCATTTATATTTTTTTCAAGCTCATCATAATCATCAAGCTTGATTTCAATTTGTGTAATTTCATTTAATATGTCATCTCTCTTATCGTATTCTTTCTTTGCTTCTTCAACTTTTAAACTTAATTTATTTTTTTCTTCTTCTTTTTTAAGAAGATCTTGTTCTGATTTTTTAATGCTTTTCTTAGCATCCATAAGAGTTTTAGCTTTTGTAAGAATTTTTGTAATTTCTTCTATTTCACCATCTATTTTATCTAGTTCACTTTGACATTTTTTTTCTTCTTCTTCACTATTATTTATATTATCTTTTATTAACGGAATAACATCTATAAATGGAGCTTCATCATTTTTTATCTTTTCTATTGTTAAATAAAGATTCTCATCCTCTTCACATTTTATTCCATCAATATACTGCATAATAGTACTTTTCAAGCTGTTATACTTTTTATTTATTTCTAAAAAATCCTCTTTTATTTTTTCTTGAAGTAAATTATATTTTTGTGTCTTAAATAATTTTTGAAAAATCTGTTTTCTTTCATCCGTAGAAGAATTTAATAATTTTAAGAAGTCCCCTTGTGCAATCATAACAATTTGAGTAAATTGATGATAATCAACACCTAAAATATCTATAACAGCATCATTTACTTCTTTGGGTTTATCTATTGTTTTACCGTTTGGTAAATATAGTTCTGCACTTGCCTTTTGAGTCGTAAACCCATCTCCTCTGCTTTTAGGTCTAACATATTCGGGATTTCTTTTTATATAATAGTCTTTACCGGAGTATGTAAAACTTAGTGCAACACTTGTTGGTGTGCTTTCAAGTGCATATTTTGAACGAAACATGCTTGCATCTCTGTTTTCTCCGCTGGCTCTTCCATATAATGCATATGTTATTGCATCAAAAATAGTTGTTTTGCCTGCACCGGTATCACCTGTTATTAAATATAGTCCGTTTTCCCCAAGTTTATCAAAATCAATTTCAACTTTATTTGAATATGGACCAAAAGCTGACATTATAAGTTTAGTTGGTCTCATTAATCATTCCCCCATATTTCTTCAATCGTATTTTTAATATAATTATTCTGTTCTTCATTCATACTTTGGTTATTCTGCTGTTTATAAAAATCCGAGAATAATTCAAAAGGAGAAAAACTTTCTATATTTTCAATTTCTTTAATCTTATTTGAAGTTCTCGTTCTCATGTTATCATAGTCAACTTTCATTATATTATGATAAACTGCTCTAAGTTTTGTTATAACATCAGGTATATCCTCTTCATCTGTAAGAATAATATGCATATAATCTTCCCTGTAAGATGTATCCTTATAAAAATTAAGTCGCATAATATCATTATATTTTCCCTTTATTTCTACCATATCCCTTAAAGGTTTAAAAGGAACGATTTTAATGCTTATATTATTCTTTTCCTTAATATCTATAATCGTTGCACTTTTTTTATCCTTAGCTTCCGAAAATGAATATTTAAGTGGTGTTCCCGAGTATCTAACTCTTTCTGATTTACAATTTTGAGGACGGTGTATATGTCCTAAAGCTGTATAATCAAACTTATCAAAATTCGATACATCTATATTATCGCTTCCACCTACTGATATTTCTTCTGAATCTGTTCTTTCTGCTCCCGTTACAAATTGATGTGTAATCATTATATTTCTTTCGTTTGTATCTATTTTAAGATTATCTATTACTGTTTTTACAGCATCATTATATGTATTTATTACCTTATCTTCATAAACCTTACGAACATTTAACGGTTTTATAAAAGGTAACATCCATACATTTATTTTCCCGTATTCATCATTTAATTCTATTTCACTAATTTCTCCGTTATATACAGGAGAAAAATATATTTTACTTTTACGCATAAATGAATTACCAAAGGCAATACGCTCCGGTGAATCGTGATTCCCGCTTATTACAAATACATAAAGATTTCTATTTTCAAGTTCTTCAAGAAAATCATTAAATAACTCAACCGCATCTACAGGAGGTACACTTTTATCATATACATCTCCTGCAATTATTACACTTTCAATATTTTCATTATCTATAATTTCTAATATGTTATTTATAATATATTTTTGATCTTCAATCATTGAATAACCGTTTACTTTTTTCCCTAAATGAAGATCCGACAAATGCATAAATTTCATTTCTTACTCCCAAATAAAATTATTTTAAACCTTAATCATTTTCATTCTATAAATTTTATAATAACATAAAAATAAGTTGTTACTAAATAAAAATATCAAGTAACAACTTAAAATTATTTTAGGTTTTTTTAGAAATATTAAGTAACACATAACCTATTATTTTATTATCAAGTAATATTTATAAATAAGGTTAATCAATATAGTTTATAATGCATATGTCTTTATATCTTAAAACTATACTCCTATTTTATGGTTAAATAAATAAGAAAATAATATTAACGCACCAATAAACATTAATTTATATTATTACTTTTGTACTTAACTTATTTGATAAGATATATTATAATTAGTTTTAGTAAAATATATAATGCTCTTATTATAAAAATAACAATACCTATATTAAAGGATTTTAAAGATAGATTATGAAAGAGTTAGATGTAGTAAAACTTATTAAAGAATTTAATGGTCTTCCCGTTGGAACTAAAGGTGCAATTGTTTTAGAATATGATGGCACTTATTATGAGGTTGAATTCTTCGATTCAAATGGTGATACCATTGGTGTCTTTACTACCCCATGTAATGCATTAGAACTTGTGATTTCAAACTAATATAAAACATTATAAAAACATGGCAGCAACAAATTCTATGCGCCGTGTTTTTTCATCTATTTACAAAAACAAATCGACTTCAAAGTCTAACATTATTTTTTAATTTTCACAAAAATTGTACTTTAATTAGAATTTTTCTTTTTATATTTAATGTTCGCAAGCTATATAGAGTGTAAATATTGTATGATTAATAATCTTTAGCATAACATTTCAAATCTAACATAAATATATATTGAAAGTCCTTAGTTTGCCATTATTTAATTTTCATACTTTTAATTGAATACCTATTTTTATTATCATTTCTTACAATTTATCTATGTATTTGAATATTTAAAATATGAATTTTATTTATTCTTTTAACAAGTTCTTCTACATTTGCCTAACTTTTTTATCAAGAGTAATTTCTATATTTTGCGGCTTATTATTTGATATCATGCTTATATATTGGGTTGTTTTGGTATATAACTTTTTTATTTAAACTCATCTATACTTTTATACATTATTTTAATTTTATCAACTATTTTTTCACAGTGATAATGTCCTAAATACCATCTTTTATATTTTAGTTTATTTTCTATTTCATTAAGCCATTTTTCAGTAGATTTATCAACACTTTTTTGATTAATAAATGGAAGAAAATACTCTACAGGCTCATATTTTAAAGAGGATGTATGAGATAAAACATAATCAACTTCCCAATTTGCTTTATTTAGATTATTTTCCACATGTTCTTTTATTTTTTCACTTGGTTGTTCTGATTTAAACCAGTTTAAACCGTTCTTTAGTCTATAATCTTTATCAACACTATATGCACCGCCAATAACAATCACTTTCTTACCATCAAAATCATAGATTTCTCCATCTTTTGCAAATAATAAATTAGGGTAATCTTCTTCATAATATACAATACCATTTTTCCATATCTTCTCTTTGTAACTATTAATATTACTTGCTCTTTCTTCATGGTTACCGTGAATACAGAAAAATGTTATATTTGCCTGTAATAACATATTTTTTATCATATAACTTCTTTCATCTTGATAATAATTAATACCGCTATCCCCTAATATTATCATTACATCATCTATATTCGTCATATGTTCAAAAGTAAAATAAATTAAGTCTTCTAAATTTCCGTGTCTATCTCCTGTTATATAGTACATTTTTTGTTCCTTTTTATTTTTACATTCTTTTGTGTTGAAATATAAATCAATTTATTATATACGATTATATTTTAATCATAATCAAATTTCTTTGTGTTAAATACAAATACATCCTTTCCATCATATTTTTCATAAATTTTATATATAGTTTTAAATTCTGAAATAGTAATAGCATGATTTCCTAAAACACTTGTAATAGCAATGCCTGGCATACCAGGTGCATATAATCTATTGTTTAAATTAATATATACCCAAGAACATCCACTATAATACCCATGTTTATCCCATTTAGAAAATCCATTATCATTAAGCCATTTAGTAAAAGTATCATTACCATCAATTGCTTTATCATAAACAAGAAAAGCAGCACTTCCATCACTTATTCTATTTTCGCTCATAAAAACCTCTTTTTATATAATATGTTTAGAACTTCCTTTTGCTTTTATATATTTTAAAAACTAAAATTTTCATTTCACGTTTTTATCGTTAGAAAGTTAAAACACTAAAAACCTAAAAGAATAGGTATAAAAATAAAAAAATAATTTCAAATTTAATTATTTTCTATAATATATTTAATATATCCTCTCAATTCGGATAAAGGATGTTCAGGAAACATTAAATCATATTCTGGTTTCTCTGATATATTCATTAGATAACCTTGAATATAGTTTTTATCATATGGATCATACATCCATTCATCAAACGGATTGTTCAAGTTAATATTCTCCATTACAGTTGTATAAATTATATTATCCCTATATCCGGTAATTCCTTCTTCACAAAAAGACCCATTAATTAACCACACTTCATCATTCACTTTAATATTTAAATTTAATGTATATTCAACTCCAAACTGAAGATCATTATAAACTTGTTTTTTATGCTTTATAATAGTGTAAATAATTTTTTTTCTTAACTTAGTTGTGGCTGTTGATACCTCTATTATACCAGTGTTATCATCCATTGAGTCATGTAAAGAATCAATTACAGATTGAACATCATCGAAAGGCATAGAGATTTCATCATTCACTTTAAAACAAAGAAGTAAAGCATTGGTACAATTTGTATTCAAACAAAATAGAATTGTACCTTTAGGTAATCCCATTTTTTTTATAACATTTTTTTTCAACGTAATATAATTTTCAGGTATAAATTTAAAATAATTTAATTCATTTACCTCTTTTCTATTTCTATATATTTTAAGATTTTTATTAAAAATATTTATTCCCATATTTCACCTGATTCATGTTAATTTACAAAATAATCTACAACTTCATCACAACTATATAAAATTCCATCTAGTGGAACATCTATATCTTTTACAAACTTTACTAAGTTTTGAAAAGTTTCTTCAAATTTGAAACTATGTAATTAAATTTTTCTTCTTTTTAATAAAGCTTTTTATATATTTTAATTTAATATATCATTTATAATGCAATTTTTTTAACCAACTCAACCACAGTCTCAACATGTGTCGTTGCTATGATAGGAACATATAGCGTTTACCTCGTCGGTTGTATCGGAACACAAATCAGCGCATTGTTTTGCAGCCTTACTATTCTTTCTCGGCGGCTTGAAGTTTGCCCCGTCCACACTATTCTCAAATCCGGTCTTATAAATAAATGTTAGCATAGACGGGTCTTTGTTTCCATTTTCATCATACCCCCCGACAATCACTTTTTCAACTATGCTCTCGAAAACATAGCGGTCAAAAGTGTTCAGCACTTCGTTCTGCTCCAATGTCTTTCGGAACTCTGAAATGCGTCTTTTCATGGTACTTTCTGTTTCTGCGGATTGCTGCAAATCCTCGCGTTGCTTTTGAAGCTGGTCGATCTGGCTACTCAAATCAAAATACTTTTGTTCGTATGTTTCTTTGTCAATGATTTCTTCAAGCCTCATGTCAACCAACTTTGCCCGCTTCGCGTCCAATGCAGCAATATCCTTTTCTACTTTGGCTAACTGCTTGCTTGCATTACTGTCCGAAAGAGTTTCTTCTGTTCGGGCAATAAATTCGTCTAACACATCTTTGTTATTTTGGCATAGAAGCCGATAGGATTCTATAAATGCCTGTTCAATCGTTTCTTCGGCAATACCTTTACTATCAGGACAAAACTTTTTGCCCTTTTTGGTGGCAGTTACACATTGCCAAATAGTCTTGTTATACTGTGAGCCACTATGCCAACTTCGCCTTGTAAGCGTACCTCCGCAAAAGCCACATTCCAGCATACAACTAAAGGCATATTTCCGACTAAACTTTTCACGCTTGCCGTCTGTGCCTAAACGACGCGGCTTTGCGCGACGCTTCAAAATCTCCTGTGCCTTTTCAAACATTTCTTCTGAAATTATGGCTTCATGGTGATCTCGGATATAAAACTGATCTTCTTCACCGAAATTATCCAAACGGCGTTTAGAGATAGGGTCGAGTGTAAATGTTTTCCCCATCAAAATGTCGCCTTTATATTTTTCATTTTTGATTATACCAATAACTGTTGTTTCTGCCCATCGGGTACTGCCACGTTTTGTCCTATATCCTAAATTTTCAAGCTCATGTGCAATTACAGAACCTCCGGCTCCCTCGATATAGCGTCGAAAGATATACCGTACTATTTCAGCTTCTTCCTCATTGATTGTAATGCTCTTATCCTCTGGGTGATAGTCATATCCCAAACACCCTTGAAACCCGACCAGTTCGCCGCGCTGCATTTTCATTTTCAAGCCTTTTTTAACATTAGCGGAAATATTCTCAACTTCCTGCTGTGCAACAGAACTCAAAATGACAAGTAGCAACTCTCCGTCCATCGTTAAAGTGTTTATATTTTCTTCTTCAAAGAAAACGGCAATACCTTTTTCTTTGAGCATACGAACGTACTTCAACGTGTCCAGCGTATTTCGGGCAAAGCGAGAAATAGACTTTGTGATTATCATATCGACATCACCGTTCATACAGTCGTTAATCAACCGTTGAAAGTCCTCCCGCTTCGTTACCTGTGTACCAGTAATTGCTTCATCTGCATAGATACCAGCCAAGTCCCATTCGGATTTGCTTTTAATCAAGTCAGTATAATGCTGAACTTGTGATTTGTAACTGTTGAGCTGATCTTCACTATCGGTACTCACTCGACAATAGGCAGCAACACGCAGGCGTTTTGTCAAGTTTGTCCTTGCTCTGGACGAAAGCACATTACGCGCTTTTATAATCTCTACGTCTTTCATATCGCTCCTCCTTTTTGTGTTCCTATCATAGTGTTATTATAACACATAGAGAGCAGCAATTCAAGACAGTAGATCGGAAACAATTTTGTAGTCTTTCATCAGACGACTTTTGATTAGGGAATATTCTCTATCAGAAATCAGCTTTTTTTCTAAAAGTTGTTTGAGAAAAGCAAGCTGCATACTATATCGAAGCAAATTGTCTTTCTTCAAAGAAAATCCCCCTTTCCGTAAATAGGAAATGGGCTTTTCATCGGACGGCTGCTGGCAACAGCTCCACGGGAGTTTCACCCCGTCCCATACTTGTGGGTGCGCCGCGCAATGCTGTGAGGGCGTTCAACGCGGGAGTATCATTGTCCTGCCTGTACGGTCGTCGCCCGCAAGCTGCCGCGCTTGCTTTGCGGCGCGGTGTTGTTCGCTCTGCTTTTCCCCTACGGGGAAAAGCGGTCATGGCGCACCCGCCGTCCGGCTCGGTACAGGGAGAATGTGTCCGATCTTGCCCTATGCTGCGCCGCCGCTAACTTGCGCCGCTTTCTTTGTCAAGGAGCAAACAGGGCAGATTTACGCAAAGCGGAAAGGGGTTAAACGCTTCGCGTTTACTTATCTGCCTTAAAGGATAGGACAGCCCGCATGAGCTTTGATTGCAGCCGTTCCCGCAAGTCCTCGTCTACTCCGTAATAGGTATTGCCGCGCTCGTCGCGGATTTTTCGGATAGACAGGTGGGCTATGTAGCTTTGGTAGTGCTGCATGACAATGTTCATGGCTTCCGGGTCGCCCTTTGTCGCGGCTAAAATGACCGGGTAGGGCAATAAGCCACGCTCGTCGGTGTTACAATTCGTCCCATTCATCGGCGCGTTCCTCCAAGTATCGTTTTAGCAGTTCAAAAGAGCTTGTCCGGCGGTACTGTACTGTGCTGCGGGGTACTTTCATCAGCTCCGCGATCTCAACATCTGTCATGTCGAAAAAGTAGTACAGCAGTACGGCTTGACGTTTTTCGTCCGGCAGGGAGTGCAGAGCTTCGGCAAGCAGTTTCGCGGTGATCTTCAAGCCGCCCGCGCAGAAGGCTTCTTCGTCCTCGTTGACAAAATATCTGTCAACGGTATAAAGCTGCTTTTCTTCTTGCGGGGTAAGGTCTGCAAAGCTCACTTCGTGCCGCTTGCGGCTTTTGCGTTCCCGGCAAGCGTCAATCAGTTCGTTGCGTAACGTGCGTTTGCAGTACGCATTAAACTCACATCTCGTTTGCCATTCAAACCGAGCAGGGTAATCCATGTTCTCACCCCCTCTCGTTCCCGGGGGCGGGTTATTTATCCCCTTTCGGCTGCCTTCCACGGACGTGCCGTGTCTATGCCAAATGGAAAAGCAAAGTTTTTGAAAAAACTTTTGCGAACAGCAAAATGCGCCCGTCCGCAAGACGCGGACGAGCGCAAAGGAAATGTAAGAAGCAGCTAAATGTATTGACAGTTCATTTTCATAGCCGGAATATCCCCATGCAACGCAAAGGCTTTTTTTGATTGCAAAGCATTAGGCGGGTTGCAGTAAATGAGAATAGACACGGCGATACCTCCTTGATACCGCCGTAATCCTATAAGTCGTCATTGGTTTGTAAGGAACACAAAGAAACGGCGGCTTCGATTTTTTCAAAGCCGCCGTTTCCAATAGGCGTGTTAATAGGACTGCTGCACGACGGCTTTTTTTCTTTTGCCGTCGTCCGGCAGCTTGATAACAGGCTATTCCTCTTTCTGAGGATTATTATAAAATCCAAATGTCACAGAAATGTCCGAGCAGCACTAATTTTCGACAGAAAAACAAGCTGAAATGTTACAATGCTCGGATATTTCATAAATTTCTTTGAAAAAAGACGGAAAAAGCAGGGCAGCACACGCCGCCCCGCCGATTCCATACAGTTACTATTCTGTTCTCAACCGTTCCACCAAAGTATTTTTCTCAATGGATCGGCTAACTCCATAGCTAATACAAATCTGCAATCCAATAAGCAAAATGGAGAATAAAAGGATAGGGAATATATTAAGCTCAAAAAGGATAAATTTCAGAGCCAATACCTCATTTGCCAAATAACATAGTAGGGCACCTACTGTAACGCCAAAACAAGTTGCCAATATTGCAGACTTTACACTAATGCTCATTCCCTCTCGGTAAAGCATTTTTCTTAACTGCTGATTTGTCATTCCGACTGCTTGTAAAAGAGCAAATTCCCGTTTACGGACAATAGCACTACTGATTAGCATATTCACCATATTTAATAACCCAAAAAGAATTACAAATGCGGAGATACCGTACAAACTGCTTGTAGTTGCCTTTATGAATCCACTAATTGTAGAGAATTCTTCATCGTAAATTTTGAGCCTTAAATTTGGATTTCCGCTTATAAGCGCCCTTATCCTGTCTTGAACAGATTCCTTATAATCCAGGTCACAAAAAATGGACAAATGTGATGTATTATTATAAGGGGAAAGTTCCGCTATTGCTTCGCTGGTACAATAGAACAACCCTGTTGACGGGAAATAAGCAATCCCGGCAACAGTAAAAGTTTTTTCAATGGTTTGTCCGGCAACATCAAAATGGAATAATAGTGTATCTCCAATTTTCAAATCGCCATAATTTGTATCACTTCGATCTGTACGGTATTTATTGACAACTATGCCATCCAGACCGACTTCATCATAATTGATTGTACCGTCCACAAGTTCACTTGCATTAGCAACAAGTTCTGGTGATAGGCTGTTTACAGTTTCTAAATTGTCCTCTGGCGAATCGTAAACAACTTTTGATTCTACTAAGCGTCCCACGATACATCCATCCAATACAATCTTTTCTACACCAGGGATTTTATATATTTGTGCCTGCAAATCCTCTGATAGAGGATTGTCTTGAATAATGGTCGGGAAACGCTCATAAAAGTTATCTATCCGTATGCCAATCTGGAAATTTTCGTCCAATGGATAGCTTTGCCGTAACATAGCCGGAAGATTGATGGAAGAAATGAGGATAGCCAATGCGATCATCAAGGTTCCGCTAATGCTTAATGAAATAATTGACATACGGTTTTTCTTTTGATTCATTTTCAGATTGCTTTGCGCCAAAGTATTTGGTGTAATCCGCTTCAATGTTTTGTGTTCTTGTCCGGCTTTTTCTCCTTGAAATTTCATCGCTTCAATAGGAGAAGTTTTGGCAAGAAGTTTCGCCGGCTTTCTTAAAGCGAACTTGATAACAGCAAAAATCAAGATACCTGACAATAAAACAATCGCCATATCATATAAAATCCATTGTACCCCGGAGAGAATAACTACAATCAAAATAGAAATCAATGCTCCCAAAGGGATAAACCGTAATGCCAGAAAATTCCCCTGCATTTTCAAAAAGTAACGCAACTGTTTTTTCGTCGTTCCTAACGAAATAAACTGGGCATACATAGGCATCGAATTGACAATGGAAATATAAAAAATGCTGTAAATTACAAAGCTGCTGGCGAACATAATGAATATCGCAAAAAAGATAACACCGACAACCACAGCACCATCCAAATAAAATCCATCAATGTATCTATCATTTAGTATGATGTCAAAATCTTTAATGCCTTCGGCTTCCCCCTTGCTTTTCAAGAAATCCTTTTGAGCGTCAGGACTCATACCGGCTTTTTCTGAATTAAGGGAAACTAATACATCAACAGTCGAGGCAGTTTGTGTGCTGTAAGTTAAAGAAAGATCGTTGTACTGTTGTGCGTATTCTGCGCGGAAACGATCAGATGTCAGGATATAAAACTGTTTTCCTTTTTCCTGCGTTTCGTTTTGGATAATGCCGCAAACAGTAAATGTGTTTTCTTTCAATTCGTTTGTCAAGGTGTCTACATATTCAAAGGAAAATGTATCACCTAATACCAATTTGTGAATAGACAGATAAGTTTCAGATACAAGTACCTCTGTATTGCTTTGCGGTAGGTTTCCTTCCATTAGTTCAAAGCCCAAAAAGGACATTGTCGGATCATCCATGTATGCCAGATCAGTGCGCCCATCACTGTTCACAATATTACCAAAAGTTTTGTAAACACCAACTGTTTCAAAATCATTATCGGTCTGTAACTTGTTTTTCGTATCTTCGCTCACAGCGCGAAACATAGCATGATAAGGTGCTTGTGTGGATTGTTTCAATGCGTCATTTACTAAAATCGAAAAGACGGTTGCCATTAGACAAGTCGCAATTACAATAATTATTGCGGTAATTAAAGTTTTGAGCTTATGCTCTTTTAGGTCAGCTTTCGCCAGTTTCTTTATAATAGTGCTGGTGTCATTCTCAAAAGGCCATATCATAGTCTACCACCTCCTTACTCCACAATTCTTCCGTCCTCAATACGGACAATTCGATCAGCAAGGCGGGCAATATCGTTGTTATGGGTTATCATCACAACCGTCTGATTAAACTCTGTGCTGGTACGCTTAATAAGCCCAAGAACATCTGCGCTGGTCTTGCTGTCAAGGTTTCCGGTGGGTTCATCGGCAAGAATGATCGCTGGTTTGGTAATCAAGGCGCGGGCAATCGCTACACGTTGCTGCTGACCGCCGGAAAGGTGGTTCGGCATATTTTTCAGCTTGTCGTCCAGTCCGAGCATATTCACAACATTGTCCATAAATCGCTGGTCTGCCGTATCTCCGTCTAACTCTATGGGAAGCACGATATTTTCATACACATTCAGAATAGGGACAAGGTTATAGTTCTGAAAGATAAAGCCGATATTGCGGCGGCGAAAAATCGTAAGCTGTTCATCGCTCATTTTAGATAAATCCTTGTCTCGCACAAAGACGCTGCCGGAAGTGGGCGTGTCAAGCCCGCCCATCATGTGCAGCAAGGTGGATTTACCGCTGCCGGACGTACCGACAACAGCTACAAATTCGCCCTCGTCTACGGAAAAGTTCACTCCGTCAAGGGCGCGGGTAATGTTTGGTTCTTCCCCATAGTATTTTTTGAGGTCAATCGTCTGTAAAACACTCATATTTCAAACTCCTTTCAAGGCTTCCTGCCTATTGATAAGGATAGTATAAAACTCAAATGTCACAGAAATGTCCGCACCAATGAGAAATTCGATTGAAAAACACGCTGAAATGTTACAAAGCACGGACATTTCAAAAAAGAAATTGCGGCGGGCAGCTTCAAAATGCTGTCTGCCACCAGCTTAACGCAAAGGAAGCATAATAGAAAAAGCAGAGCCGTTTCCTAATTCCGATACAACTTTAATGTAACCGCCTTGCTGCGTAATAATTTCACGCGCCAAATATAAGCCGATACCGACGCCCGGCTGGTCGTGTACTTCTTCTTCACGATAGAAGCGACGGAAGATCGCCGCCTGGTTGCTTTCGGAAATGCCTTTGCCTGTATCGGCAACTTTAATCTCTGCATACATTTCCCATTCTTCGACGGTGACGGTGATTTTGCCGCCCGCTGGCGTATATTTTACTGCATTATCCAACAGGTTAAAAAGGGCTTCAGCCGTCCATTTGCTATCATGAGCAACCGTCAAATTTTCGGGGCAATCTACGGACACGCCAATTTGCTTTTTTTCAGCAGCATACACAATTCCACTCATAGCTTGGGCGACAGTATCATAAATACGTCCCGGTTTCTTTTCTAAACGAATAACGCCTGTTTCAAGACGTGAAGTTTTTACAAGGGCTTGAAAAAGGAAATCCAGCTTGTCCGTCTGGCTGCGAACTCCCTTAATAAAATCAATGCGCTCCGCTTCCGTTACGGGTCTTGTAAGCAACGTATCTGTAACCATTTTCAAATTGCTAACGGGCGTTTTTACTTGGTGGGAAATATCCGACACAAGGATTTGTAATTCCTGCCGTTCTTCCTCTACTTTACGGCGGTTTTCCTGCATAATCTGATACAGACGAGTTAGGCGGTGATTGATACGGGCAAAGAGAGTTTCGCTGTTGTCTGCCGGTTTTGGTTTCTCGTCGCCATCCATCATATTATCAAGGGTTTTGCATAGTTCAGAAGTAAATCGGGAAAGCCGTTTTCCGAAAGCCTGCGTCAACACAAAGAACCATACAAAAGCGCAACCGATAAGCGCGGCTCCTGCTATCAATACCGCAACTTCAAGCGTTAAAGAAAATAAGATAAGCGTGATCGCTGTCATGGAGAGCAGCAGCCCAATACAAATCCATAGAAACAGACGCTTAACAGAGAGAGGACGGGTTTTCATTTTGCTTCGCCTCCCGTCCACTGATAGCCCATGCCGTATATCGTCTTGATATAGGGCGTGCCGCCGTCTGCTTCGATTTTGCTACGGATACGGCTGATTGTTGTTGTCAATGTATGTTCATCAACATATTTTTCGTCAATATCCCATAGTTTCTCTAAAAGCTGTCTACGGGTTAAAACCTGTTTTGGATTTTTGCGAAACAAGTTCAGCATTTTATACTCCATCGGAGAGAGTGATATGGTCTTTCCATTCAAAGAAGCTGTTTGCTCCGAGAAATCAAGAAACAGCCTACCGTCGTCGTAAATGTCCTTTGCGGGCTTATGATGTTCCAGCATAGAGAACATGGCTTTGATTTTCCGCTGCAAGGCTCCTATGACAAAGGGTTTTGTAATATAGTCCACTGCACCCACTTCATAGCCGCGTATCTGGTCGCTTTCCTGATCGTTTGCGGTTAGGAAAATTACAATCGTGTCTGCGTGTTCCGGCTTAATTAGTTTGCACAAATCATAACCGTTTCCGTCCGGCAGGTTAATATCCAGCAGGACTAAATCAAATTCCCTTGAACTAAGGGCTTGTGCCGCTGTCCTCGCATTTAGGACGGACGTTATTTCATATCCGTCCGCTGTCAAATTGTAGGAAAGCATTTTATTCAAAAAGCTGTCGTCCTCAACAACTAAAACGTGTTTCATAACCTCACTTCCTTTCTTTTTGGTAGTATATCAAGAAAATGTCCGCGAAATGTTACAGCGGACATTTTCTTATGTTTGATTATATGAGAACAGGAAAGCCAAAGTTTAATTAGACCAGATTGGTGGTAGTAGGTAGTAGACAGTCCAATAAACCAGAGATTACTTTTTTCTCTTAAATGGGGCAATAAACAGTACAATCATTATTAAAGCATATACCCCATAAAGAATATATGTTATTGCATTGCTCCAAGGGAAACTTGCCTGTGGATTGTTCAAGGCAATAAAGATAAAAACAATCGCAATTACCAACATAATGACGGCAATAATTCTTGAATATTTCTTGGTCATACATTTCTCCTCTTAAATTGATTTTTATGCGGCTCATTTTTCGACAAATAAGGCTTTGTTGCCATTGTATTTCTTATTTTATCTTCTCTAATTATACGCGTGTCTTGTTTTCACACAAATGGGTCAACGTATGAAGCTGTCTTTTCCATATCCATCACTTTGTATTTCGGTCATTATCTTTTTTCTTTTTTTCCTCTCGATATTTCCGAATGATTTTATTTCTAACGGGAATACCAACACCAATAAGCAAAACAACAGCTAAAATTGTAAAATCCATACCGTTCACCTCACATTTCTTTGTTCTTCATAATCCGAATAGAAAACAAGATCGATACCGCATACATAACGACGACAAGCACAATCACAAGTACAATAAGCAGCACAGGAGAGTTACTAAGCGTAGTGATAATTGAGTTGTCCATAGGTATTTTAGGGAGCAAAAACAACGTCGCTAAAAACCCAGCCACCGGGATATACATAAACACGCGACCTTTGATAGAGCCGAACTTATAATATCCGGGGATTTGAAACACTGTATAAAGTGCAAATAGGAATAAGCCGCCAATAGCTGCGCTGATAATATCGACCTTTTCAACGGTTTCACCTATTACACGCAATACAATCGGTTGAGTAATAAGTGAAACAACAAGAGCAAGTGCCCCCAGCGCAAGAACAAAAAGATAACGACCAATCACCATTTCACTTTTTTTAACAGGCAAAATACCATATAGACGCTCCATGCTATTCTTTTCTGTGATAGAAAATGTGTAGCCCGTTGTCATGGCAATAAAACACATAGCGAAAGAAACACCCGTCAATATAGAACGATTGATTGCTGCAAAAGCGATAGGAAGAAGCATAGTAAAACCAATCACTTTGAAATACGGTCTTACAAGGGAAAAATCCAGTTTTGTGGCTTTCAACATATTACTCATAATCTTCACCTCTCTTGCTTGTAAATACAACAATTTCGTCAATGGTTGCTGGCTCTATATCCAAAGTCGAAAATGCTGCAACATCTTCGGTTTTGACCAGAGCTTCAAAACCTGTTGGAAATGTGCGGACACCAACCGCCTTTCCTTTAAGATCGGCAGATAGTTCATTCGTTCCTCCCTTGACAATGCGGAACATATCTACAAAGTCATCTTTGCTTCCGCTAAAGAACAGTTCGCCATAACTGATATAAGTTATATAGTCGGCAGCACGTTCCAAATCTCCTGTTATATGCGTAGAGAATAAAACACTGTGTTCTCCGTCCTCGATATATTCCGAAAGGATTTGCAGTAGTTCATCTCTGGAAACAGGGTCAAGGCCGCTGGTAGGTTCATCTAAAATCAATAGCTTTGCGTCGTAAGAGAATGCACAAGCAAGCATTAACTTCATCTGCATACCTTTTGAAAGTTCTTTGACTTTCTTATTTGTAGCGATATGGAACTTCCGTAGCATTTCAGCAAATCGCTCCGTATTCCAGTTCGGGTAGAAAACAGAAATAGACTTTTCGACCTGCGTTATTTTCCAATCGTCGCTGAAATAGTTGGTATCAAACACAACGCCAAGTTCTGCCTTTGCTTTTTGCTCGTCAATGATATTGTCAAGACCCATGATTTTAATTTCGCCGCTATTGCGTTTGAGCATATTCAAAATGAGCTTGATAGTGGTTGTTTTACCGGAGCCGTTCGGTCCGATCAATCCCATAATGTAGCCCTTTGGTAGAGTAAAAGTAATGTTGTGAAGCTGAAAGCTGTCAAAAGATTTCGACAAGTTTTTTACCTCTAAATAATTAGTCATCTGCATTCGCCTCCAATAAAACATCTAAAAGATGATGTAGTTCTTTGTTAGATAGGTTAGCAATTTTCGCTGCTTTTATAGCTTCTGTCAAACTATTTTCTACTTTACAAATTAGTTGCTCTTTCATTAGTTCGGAACCGCTTCCCAGCACAAAGCAGCCCTTACCTTGAACATTCTTGACAAATCCCTCTTGTTCCAGTTCGGTATATGCCTTTGTAACCGTTAATACGCTGATTTTCAAATCCTTTGCCAATGTTCTTAGGGAAGGTAGCGTTTCTTCTGCTTGAAGCTCTCCCGACAAAATTGCAGCTTTCACTTGTTGTTTAATTTGTTCATAGATGGGTATGCCCGACATATTGGATATTATTAGTTTAATTGTCATCACCCTCTCTCTGTTCTTGCTGTTATATTGTTCTGTATAACAGTATAACACATGATTTGAGAGATAGCAATACTTTTCAAGAAAGTTCACAATCGGCCTTGCAAAAGTTTACAATCGACATTCGCATAATTTGTGGGTAAGAAGTCTGCAAGAATAACAGGAAGTATTTAAGCTAATACTATGAATTGTATAGACATATCCAAAAGGAAAGGTGAACAGTAGAATGTAATAGGGTGAATAAAAATGGCGAAACGACCTGTACCATTGTACGACTTTAAGGCTTTCGGGGCAGCCATAAAAGCCGCGAGAAAAGAATACGGCGAGAGCCGGAAAAAGGTAAGCGACGAGTTATATATTTCCCCGCGCTACCTTGCGAATATCGAGAACAAGGGACAACAGCCGAGTTTACAGGTGTTCTATGACCTTGTAACCCGGTATCATATTTCGGTAGATCAATTTTTCTTCCCGAACAGCGACGCGGAAAAATCCACCAATCGTCGGCAGCTTGACGCGCTGCTGGACGGTATGAGCGATAAGGGCATACGGATTGTAACCGCAACGGCAAAGGAAATTACGGAAGTCGAAAAAGAGTAAGTACAAAGCAAAACAGGCAAAAGGACGCTATGGAAACGTATTGTTTCTATGGCGTTTTTCTTTTTTTGCGGAAGTGTTCGGCAAATCTGCGCTTTCATCGTGAGAGAATACGAAAAGATGAATAGCAAGCATAGGAAAGGGGTACCCTTTCCGTATTTTCGCCCTCTGCGCCCTGCGGCGCGGCGGCTGAAAATTGCTTGTTGGGAAGTGTCCCAAACCCTCTTTGCAGGGAGAAAGGAGCGCGGTATGAGCGGCAGGAAAAGGACGGTGCAAATCAAATTCAGAGTAACCGAGGAAGAACGGGCATTGATTGAGCAGAAAATGAAGCTCGTCCCCACCCGGAACATGGAAAGCTATCTGCGGAAAATGGCAATCGACGGGTACATCATTCAGATAGACCATAGCGACATAAAGGCTATGACAGCAGAGATACAGAAAATCGGGGTCAATGTCAATCAGATAGCGCGGCGCGTCAATGCGACGGGCAGCGTCTATAAAGAGGACATAGAGGAAATCAAGGGGGTGCTTGCGGAGATATGGCGGTTACAAAGATTAAACCTGTTAAAAGCACGTTGAGCAAAGCCCTTGACTATATCCAAAACCCGGATAAGACGGACGGAAAAATGCTTGTGTCCTCTTTCGGCTGCTCCTATGAAACGGCGGACATTGAGTTTGCTTTTACCCTGTCGCAAGCGTTGGATAAGGGAAACAACCTCGCCCACCACTTGATACAATCCTTTGAGCCGGGGGAAGTCGATTACGAAAAAGCCCATGAGATCGGGCGGCAGCTTGCCGACGCGGTAACAAAGGGGCAGCATGAATACGTCCTTACGACGCACATTGACAAGGGGCATATCCATAACCACATCATTTTTTGCGCGGTCAACTTTGTAGATCACCACAAGTACGTTTCCAATAAGCGCACCTATTATGGCATACGCAACATCAGCGACAGGCTGTGCCGAGAAAACGGCTTGTCGGTGGTCGTGCCGGAGAAAGGCAGCAAGGGAAAAAATTATGCTGCGTACCACAAGGAGAAATCCGCAAAGGCAAAATTGAAGATTGCCGTTGATACCCTAATCCCGCAAGTAAACAGCTTCGAGGAATTGCTATCCCGTCTGCAAGGGTTGGGCTATGAGATAAAGCGCGGAAAATATGTGTCCTGCCTTGTGCCGGGGCAGGAACGGTTTACCCGCTTAAAGACTATCGGCGCAGATTACACCGAGGACGCAATCAAGGAGCGGATAAAGGGCAAGCGTACCCGCGCTGCAAAAGTCCCGCAAGCAGATCGGGGTGTGTCGCTGCTCATTGACATTGAAAACAGTATCAAAGCGGCGCAGAGCCAGGGCTATGAACAATGGGCGAAAATCCACAATCTGAAACAGGCGGCAAAGACGTATAACTTCCTCGCAACCCACGGGATTGAACAGTACGGGGAGTTGACCGCCAAGATCGCAGAAGTCCAGGCGGCAAGCGGACAGGCGGCAGAAGCATTAAAGGACGTGGAAGCAAGGCTTTCCGATATGGCGGTGCTTATCAAGAACATTACCACCTACCAAAAAACAAAGCCCGCCTATGACGCTTACCGCAAGGCAAAAGACAGGGGCAGCTGCCGGGCAGCCCATGAGCGAGATATAATCCTGCATGAAGCGGCAGTAAAGGCAATCAAGGGGGCGGGCATTTCCAAACTTCCCGATATTGCCGCGCTGCAAACAGAGTACGCCAAGTTGCAAGAGCGTAAAGAAGCTCTATACGCCGACTATGGCAAGCTGAAAAAACAGGTTAAGGAATACGACGTTATCAAGCGGAACATTGACAGCATTTTGCGGCAGCCAAGAGAGCCGGAACAGGAGAAAGGAAAGGAACGGGAATAAAATGAAAATCGTTGATATTACGGCATGTATCAGAGTAACAAAAGAAAATGATATGTACGGCATGGAAAGCTATATTGATATGGGGAGCAAAGTAAAAATCACATTTACGGACGGGAAAACCCTTGTAGGATATGTGCAGCGTATTGACTATGGACGCTACATCAGAGAAACTGACTTGCTTGTCTTAAAGACAGAGGAAAATACTTTTATCGGCGCAATGCCATATTACATAGCGGATATAGAAGTCTTATAAAGCAGAAAAAGCCGGGGCGCGGCAGCCGATTGTGTGGCCACCGCGCCCCGGTTTTCTATGGGTGCAGGAAAAGGCGTTACGCAGTAGAACGCCATTTTTGAGGGAAAAGGTATAAAGCCCTTGCCCTATGGGAAAGCGGCTGTCAGGGCCGCGCTATACAAGGCTTTTTGCGCCCCTATCGCGTAACAGGGAGCGCATTTTTCGCATACGCTCGGCGGCTTGTCGGCGGGTGATCCGCTTGCGGCACTCCGGGCAGTATTTGACGCTGTTTGAACTGGATGCAAAGGACGCGCCGCACTCGATACAACGTCTTTTGTCCTCGGTGTTCATCAGTTCCGCATACAGGAGCTTGTCGGCGGGAAGTACGGCGATGCGAAACCATTTGCAAAGCAGCGAGTAGGAAATGAGCTGCGGACAAACGCACTCGTCCCCGTCGTCCAGCAAAAGGCAGTTACCGTCTACGCAGTTGCAGCACTCCCGTTTTACAAGGGCATTGACTTTCCGGCTTTGCGGCGGCGTCAGCCGCTTCACCGCACTCATGCTTCATCGGCGGCATAGACGGCAAGCCCCGCGTATTCTTCATCGGTCAAAGCGTCCACTTTGGAAAGGGTGCGCTTTGCAAGCTCCCGCATATCCGCGTCCATATCGGGCAGCGCAGCGGTCATGTTCTCCATAAGCTGCGCCTTGCCGCCCTCGTGGTAAATGCTCATAAGGTTTGTTTCTTCAACGGTAAACCGTACCATACTCATACCTCCAATTCGTGATTTTTCGCCTTTACGGTCTTTTTCTGCGCCGCCCGTTCCTTTTCAGCTCGAAGCTGCGCCCGGATAGAGGGCTTTTCCTGCTTTGCGCTGCCGCGCTCTTTCTCTGCTTTGATTGCGGCAGCATAGTCCGCAAGGGAGATCGGCTCACCCGCCTTTGCTTTTTGCTCCAGCTCTCCGGCGGTGGGCGTCTGCGGCGTATTATTGATAAGCCCGTCAAAAGCGTTGTCGTTCTGCTCTACGGTGTCCTCGATGTGCTTTAAGGGATTGACCTTTTCTGGCTGCTCGGCGGGAATAGCAAAAGCCCGCGTCCCATTCCCCATAATCAGATACTTGCCGTCCTCGGATTGATGATGAAGCCCGTACCCGGCGGCTTCCATTTGTTCGCGGCTCATGGTGGTTACATAGAAAGTCCCCCTCGGCGTTTTCACGGTTTCGCCCGTTTCCAACTCGTCGGGGGTAAGCTGCCGCCCCTGCTCCTTGAAAAACTCCGGCACTTCCCGATAGCCGATACTGTCTACATAATGAGCGGCGTCCCTGCCGTCCCGATGAAGCACCACAATATCGGAAACGGAAAGGCTATGCCCCTTGAAGTCGGCGGGGTGGTCGATATTAAAACGGGTGTAAATATCTTCAAGGGAAGTGTCCGGCGCAAGGGGCGCGGTATAGATCAGCTCATAATTTGCCCGGTCTACTGCGTGTCCCGCCGCTTGCAGACGGTCGTAAGGCTCAAAGCGCAAGTCCCTTGTTTCGTCCCCGCGCTTTAACTGATAAATGGAAAAGGTGTCTTTATCCTGTCCGGCTTCCTGCGCCTTTGCGTAAAGCTCTTTCACTTCACCCTGCGTCAGCTCCCCGGCGTTGAGCTGCGCCATCAGCTCGCGGCACTTCTCCGGCGTACCGATATACAGTACGTCCCCGATCTGCGCTTTCCCGTCCTCCTGCGGGATATATGCCTGTAAGAAGCAAAGGTTTTCCCGGCTGTCGCTGCGCGGGTTTGTGTGTACCTTGTAAATCGGCTCTGGCGCGGGTGCCTCCTGTGAAGCCGACTTTTGCTGCCGGATATGCGCCCGTAAAAGCTCCGAGGGCTTTTCCCCGGAAAGGGGCAAAATGGCTTTGATGTAGTCTGCGGAACGGTATGCGTTATCGGTAAGCTGCCGTTGCCATGCTTCGGCTTTGGGCGACCACCGAAAACCGTTTGACTTTAATTCTTCCCGCGTGGCGGCGTCCGGCTTTTCTTCAAAGAGGATTTGCAGACGGTTTGCTTCGGCGTTGGCTTCTACCTTGCCGCCCTCAAATTCCCAGCCGACATAGCCGATTTCCCGTTGCTGCGAAAGGGATTTGATACGCTCTTTCACACGCCGGATTTCCGCGCTGTTGTTGGATAACGCCCATGTCGGATAGGGCTTATCCTCGATATGCCACTGGCTCGCCATATCCGCTTTCATTTTCTCGATACTCTCCGCCGATAAATGGGGGCAGCCGTCAAGAGTTTTATGCTTGCGGTAATAGGCGTTTACCGCTTTCATGGTTTCCTGCGCTTTCTCCAAGCCCGCAAGTTTCTTTTCCAGCTTTTGAACCGCCTGCGGGTCGTCCGCGCTGATACCGCCCATGCCGGTACTGCGGATTTTATCGAGTAAGCCTTGAATGTCCTGCCACTCCCGGTAATTGGTATCGCGGGCGGCGTTCTGCTTTTCCTTTTTACGGACGGGGAAATTAGAGCCGCCCGCAATCAGAATAGAGGGAACGCGGGCGTCGATCTCAAAGCCCTTGTTCATATTCGCCGCAAGTTTCCGGGCGTAGGTATCAAGCAGACTGTCGATTTTCTCATGGTACATCGGGTCTACCCGCGATTTCTGCCGCTCGGCAAGCTGTACGGCTTCCTCGACATAGCTGCGGTATTCTGCCGTTGCGCTACCGGGCTTGTAGTCGGAATAGCTGTTCATTTCCTTTGCGCGGCGGGCGGCAGCTTCGTTGATCGGATAGTATTTCACGGCGGGCGGCTCCGCTTCCTGTGGGACGGTTTCCGGCGGCGTCGCCTGTTCCGTCTGCTCCTGTGCGGGCTGCGGCTCCGGCGTGATAGGCTGCGCTTCCTGTTCCTGTTCCTGTACGGCGGCTTTCTCCTGCTGGATTTCAGCAAAATGCCCGTCAATGGTTTCAATCAGCTTTGCGGCGGTGCTGCGGATTGTTTCAAGAGAGCCTTTCAACTCCGAAAGCTCCTTGCCGCTGCTCCACCCGGCGACATATCCGAAAGAATAGTCGGACGTGTCAAGCCCGTAGTGCTGGCAGACGGCGTAAGCGACGCTTTCCGCCTGTACCTCGCGGGTACGGCGGTCGGGGCGCGTAGGGTCGTCCGGGGCGGTGTCGTGCATAGTCGCATGGGATATTTCGTGAATTGCCGTTTTAATGTTCTGTAATTCACTCATGCCCTCATGGATTGCAATACGGTTTTCTTCATAATAACAACGTCCTTTTGCGCCGCCGTCCAGCGTTTCAAAAGCAATGGCAAAGGGGGAAGTCCGTTCAAGGGCTGCGAAAAAGTCCCGGTATTGCTCCACATCACCCGTCAGCTCGGAAACAGAGAGGTCGGGCAGCTCCTTTCCCTCGGTCTGCGATACGTCAAAGACAGATACCACCTTGTAGGCGGGTATGGTAATTTCCTGCGTTTCCATGACAGGCTTTCCGTCCGCGCCGATCACGGGCATTTTCGTGTCCGGGTCGATTTTCTCCCGTTCCTTTTTGACTTTGTATGGGGCGGGGGCAAGTATCTTGATTGCCTTTTCTCCGGGCTTCACATGGCGATCAAATTCCTTTTCCCATTGACGGTAGCCCTTTACCAAATTGCCGCCCTGCATTGCAATCAAGAGGGTGTTGTTCAAGCTGTAATTGTGAAACTTTGACATGGTACGCAAATATTCCGCGTACCGCTCGCTTTCAAACACGCCCATAATGCCCTGTTCCAGACGGTCGGTAATCTCTTTCATCTTGTCGGCGGGGTTGTCCGCCGTAAGGATAAGGGGGATAACCGGGCGCGGCTCGGCGGTGGGCGGCATGGTAGCCGCCGCGTCAAAGTCTGTCCGTTCTGCTTCGCCGCGCTCCGGCTGCGGGTAACTCATAATGCGGTATTCTTTGGGTATGTCGCTTTCGCGTCCGTTGTACCACTCGGAAAAGGTGTTCTTGTTGTTATAGATATAGCCCTGTTCGGTAAATCTGCCCCCGTCGTTGATAGCGGCGTCCCGTCCGTATTCCTCATACATGAAATACCGCTTTGCTTCTTCCGGCAGCTCCAATTCGTCCAGCTCGTCGATCAGATAGTAGCCGTAATCTTCTTCGCTTTGGACGGTGGGATAAATCCAATAGCAGTCAAGGTTTTGTGCAAGGTTGATAAGGTCTTTGAGATTTCCAGCATACTCGCCCAGCGTAACCGCCGCCGCAAACTTCGCTTTATCCTCGTCGCGCTGCATTTCAAGCAGCTTTCCAAGATAATTCAGCTCGTCTATGCTGCCGCTTTGGATAACGGAAAGCGGCACATCAAAGGGGCATTGTTCGGTATTTGCAAAGCCGCCCACAAATAAATCCTGCGGTTTTTCTGCGGTAACGCCAATATTCCTCATAGCTTCGTGAAGCTGCTCCGTCGTGGCGGGCATAGAGAGCCACACGCCGTTCGTCTGTCCGGCTTCAAGGCGGCTATGGTTTCCAAGTAAGATAGAAAATTGTTCGCTCATTCGGTCGCTCCTTTCGTTTCAGATTTTCAAGAGGGTTTGGGACACTTCCCAACAAGCAAAATCCCCGCAATCGTCGGCAGACGAAAACGGGGATTTTTACGGAAAGGGTACCCCTTTCCTATGCTTGCTGCGTAACTTCTCTGTCCCTCTGGATTGCAATTCGGTAGTTGACGTACTTCCCGCCCGTATCGGCTAACAGGATAGTGCCGTCGTAGGTTTTCCCCGTTTTCGGGGAGTACAGCTTTTTGACTTTCGCTTTCCCGTCTTTCAAGAGGGCGGCGGCAATCTTCGGGGAAAAGGTTACTTTCCGTTCCTCAAAAAAACGGTCATTCTTCCACATGGTAAAGGCGCAATCCCTGTTCGCGCAGTAGTAGTTTTTCCTGCCCTCGTAGATGTTCGCGCCGCAACGGGGGCATTTGCCGATCACCGGCTTTTCCTCTTTGAAACGCTCCTTTTCCTTGTCGGAAAGGAAAGGATAGGCGCTTACCAGTTCCCGCGTCATGGTTTCAATGCCCGTCATAAAGCTGTCCGGGTCGGCGTTGCCCTTTGCAATCTGCGTCAGATTGTTTTCCCAATCGGCGGTAAGCTGCGGGGAAGTAAGTACCTCCGGCAGGACGCAGACAAGCTCAATCCCGCTTTTGGTCGGAATGAGCTGCTTCCCCTTGCGCTCCACAAAGCCGCCCTTTACCAGCTTTTCAATGATAGCGGCGCGGGTGGCGGGCGTCCCAAGTCCCCGGCGTTCCGCGTCCGGGTCGGTTTCCTCATTCCCGGCGCGTTCCATAGCAGAGAGCAGCGACGCTTCGTTATGGGGCTTCGGCGGCGTCGTGAAATGCTCCGTAACCGCCGCTTGCGGGTTGTCAAAAGTCTGCCCCTCGGCAAAGGGCGGCACGTCCAGCGAAAGGGCGTTTTCCTCGTCGTCCTCGGTGTCGGCTTTCTTTTTCAGCGTCGCCATAAAGCGGCGTTCCAAGCCTTTCCACCCCTCGGCAAGCACTGTCTTTCCCTTTGCGGTAAACTCCTGTCCCGCGCAGGAGAAAACCGCCGTAACCGCTTCAAAGATATGCGGCTCGGCGCAAGCCATTAAAAGGCGCGCCCCTGCAAGTGTAAGGATATTGCGCTCGCTTTCCGGCAGTGCGGCAAGGTCGGCTTTTGCAAGCTCCATTGTAGGGATAATCGCGTGGTGGTCGGACACCTTTTTGCTATCCAGCAAACGGGAGATTTCCGGCGTGAAGTCTGCGCCCTGCATAAAGGGCAGCTTTCCGGCAAGCAGGGCGGCGATCTGCGCCGCCGTACCGCCCATGTCGTCGGTAAGATAGCTGCTGTCCGTTCTCGGATAGGTAAGCAGCTTCTTTTCGTACAGGGCTTGCGCCAAATCAAGGGTCTGCTTTGCGGTATAGCCGTAAATGCGGTTTGCTTCCCGCTGCAAGCTGGTAAGGTCAAAGAGTTTCGGCGGGGCAACGGTTTTCTTCTCGCGGGTAACGGAAGTACAAACCGCCTGTGCCGCTTCGCAAGCGGCTTTCAAATTCCCCGCTTCGTCTGCGGCGTGGATCTTCGCGCTTGCGGCTTCCACGCCGGAGAGGGACAGGCGCACATGGTAGTATTTTTCTTTCTTAAAGGTGGTAATGGCGGCGTCCCGGTCTACAAGCATTTTGAGCGTCGGGGTCTGGACGCGCCCCACATTCAGCGTCTTTCCATACAGGCAGGAAAACAGGCGGGTCATATTGATACCGATAATCCAATCGGCTTTTGCCCTGCAAAGGGCAGAGGAATAAAGGGGGTCGTACTCTTTCCCGTCTTTGAGGGACGCAAAGCCCGCCTTGATTGCGCTTTCTTCCATAGAGGAAATCCAAAGTCGGCGCATGGGCTTTTTGCAGCCCGCCACATCATAGACAAAACGGAAAATGAGTTCTCCCTCGCGCCCTGCGTCGCAAGCGTTGACGACTTCGGAAACGTCGGCGCGGTGCATGAGGTCTTTTAGGATTTTGAATTGCTTTCCCTTGTCGCTGGCAACGGCATATTGCCATTCCTGCGGCAAAATGGGTAAGCTGTCATAGCTCCATTTTTTGTACTGCTCGCCATAGGCGGCAGCTTCCGCAAGCTGTACCAAATGCCCCACGCACCAGGAAACAAGGCAGCCGTTTCCTGCGATATACCCGTCCTTCTTCTCCTTTGCGCCCAGCGCGGCGGCAATCGTCGCCGCCACGCTCGGCTTTTCAGCTATGATAAGTGTTTCACTCATACGGTTTCGTCCTCCTGTTCGTCGGCTGCTGCGCCGTCGGGCAGCTCGCCTTCCGCTTCCTCGTCCTCGTCGTAATCGTCAAAATCGTATTCATCGAGATTGTCATTTCCCTTTGCCGCATCCTTTTTCGGCTTTAAGACTTTGAAATAATAGAACGCTGCGCCGCCACCTCCGGCAAGGATAAGGACGATCAGCAGAATACCACCGATGTTACCCTGCGTTTCTTCTTCCGGCTGTTCGGGTTCCTCCGGCTCGGCTTCCTTGCCCGTACAGTCGCCCAGATTGACAGAGCAGACGGGGCAAGCGGTATTGACGGCTCCGGCTTCGCATTTATCCGTACAGTTGCAGACGGCGGGCGTTTCTTCCGTCTGCCCGTCCTCGTCCTCCATAAGAGCCATAAGGTCGGCTTCGTCTACTTGATTGAGGAAATGGACGGTGTTTTCGCCCTCGTCGTCCCGGTCGATGATGATATAGAAATAGTTGCCGCTTTTGGTGGTAACGGTAATGAGCTGCTTGTTGCCGCCGTAGTCGTCCACAAGGGTAGCGTTCCCGTCCGGGGTAAGGGGCGGCGTGTCCTCGGTTTCTTCCACAACAACGCCTGTGTCGTTGGTGGCGTCGTTCTCCGGCGTCTGTGCAAAGGCGGTAACAGAAAAGCCGCCCATGAGCATAAGGGCGGCACAAAGCGCGGTCAAAGTCCTTTTGATTTTATTCTTCATTCGCTGCGTCCTCCTGTTCTTTGGCGTAACCGTCTGCGGGGAGAGCCGCCATACCGGGGATTGTGTCGCCGGACAGCATGGCGGTAAGCTCCTGCGGGGTAAGGCGCATAGCCCGCACAAGCTGGACGATTTGCAGGTTTTCCGCTTCGGTTTTCTGCGCGGTAAGCTCTTTGAGCTTGTTCTGATACTCGGTGATCTTCTCGCGGGTCTTTTGGATTTCCCGGTCAAGACGTTCAATTTTGTTCATAGCCATAGATAAAATTCTCCTTTCTTCGGTGGGTCAGTCCCAATTCATCAGCCCATACCCTTTGATACATTCATAGGTAAGGGCATAGCTCTTGATTTTACAGGCGTCGCCGGAATTGCCCTCGACGGTATAAACGCGGCTTCCGTCTGTGCCGATCACAATGCCTACATGGTCTGCGCTGCCGTCTAAATCCCAATCGAAAAAGATAGCGTCGCCGGGGGCGATATTCTCATAATCCCTCGCGCCCCATTGTCCCCGCGATTGAAACCACGGGACGCCCTGCGATTGACAGCCGGAAAAGCGCGGCTCGCTTGCGCCCGCCTGATTGTAGCACCAGCTCACGAAACAGGCGCACCACTCCACGCGGGAATTGAAGCCGTACCAGCTCCAATAGGGATAGCCGCCCACATTCCCGACTTGCTGCTTTGCAAGGTCTACAAGGGCGGTGTTTCCGGGGCGGGTACCGTTTACGAACTGTACCCCGCTTATGTCCTCGGACGGGCTTCCGTCGGGAGAACCGCCGCCGAAAATAAGCGGCTTGTTGCCGCTCGTTTCCATATAGACGCGGAACATTTCAAGCTGCTCGTCGTTCAACAGCTCCGGCGCAAGGGACGTGATCGGGCGGGTTTCCAGCTTGACGTTGAGGATATAGTAGTTATACGGTACCTCTACGGTGTAGCTGTTGCCCTCGCTGTCCGTCCTCGTTTCGGTGCGGTAGCGTACCTCCACTTCCTCGGTCAGCGTGAGGGTGTATTGCATATCAAAGATACGCTCGATTTCTGTCTGTGCGCTCTGCGGGGTGTAGCTTTGCAAAAGCGCGGTCAGATAGGACGCTAATTCGTGCGGGTTATGCCCGATAGCGTCAAGGTCGTAGCGATATTCATCGTAGCCGGGGTGGGTGCTTTCGATGTTGTCAATCTCGGCTTGCAGCTCGTTTTCCATAGCGGCGTAGTTGTTTTCCACCGCCACAAGATCGCTGTCCTCCGACGTGTAGGAAGTCCCCACAACGCCGTTGACCGCGCCGGAAAACATAGAGGAACAAGAGGACAGCCCCGCAAAAATGATGATGAACAAAAGCAGCGCGGCAATCGCAATCAGTACGCCTACCGGGTGCCTTGCTACAAAGAGCGCGGCTTTCCTTGTTTCCTCGGCGGTTTTCTTTGCTGCCTTGCGGGTGCTTTCCGCCGCTTTTTTCGCGGTGGCTGCGCCGCCTTTCCTTGCCGCTTTTGCATATTCCCGCTTGATTTTCTGCTTCTGCATGAAACGGGAAAGGGGGTTGCTGCGAAGCTGCGGGTTGTCGTGCAGGGCTTTGTGATAGTAAAAGTTGGCGTTTGCCTTTGCCGCCGCTTTTTCCGCTTGCGCCGCCTTGCGGTAAGGTTTCAGCTTGTGGCTGCGGTAGCCCTCTTTGACCTTTCGGACACCGTATTTCCCCATGCGCTCGGCGGCTTCCTCGGATTTGTGCGCCCCCTCAACGCCGGAATTGTCTTTCTCCACGGAATGTATCTTGTTGTGGACGAAAATCCCGGCTTCCTGCGCGGGGCGGGATAAGGGATTGCGCTTGCCCTCGAAGCTCGGCGGCGTTTCCTGCTTGTCAAATTGCAGCCGCGATTTCTTCTTTGGGGGAAGTGCCGCCCGCGCTGCGTCCAGACGGTCGGCGGCTTTGTCCGATTTCTTGATGTACTTTTCCAGCTCCGGCGTTGCCCGTTCCTCGTCGGTAAATTGCAGACGGGACGGCTGCGCCTTTGACGCTGCCGCTTCCTGCGCCCGCCGGACAGCCTTTTTCGACGCTTTCCGGGTCTGCCCCGCGCCGATATGCTCCATGACGCGCTCGGCGGCTGCGTCCTGCGGCTTTGAAAAATGCTCCGGCGCGTGGGGCAAGGGAGAGGACGGGGAAACCGCCCCTTGAAGCTGCGCCGCGTCCTGTGCGGCTTGCTGCTCCGGCGTTTTCTGAAAATCCGCGTCCTGTATGCGCTTGCTGATAAGCTCGCTTTCGCCCGTGGTCTGGTTTTGCTCGGTCAGCCCGTCGCGGCTCATTTTCTGCGTGATTTTGTCGCGGGGCTTCATCGGGTCTTTCAAGTGCTTTCACCTCCAATCCGCGCCCTCGCAAGGGCGCAATACTCAATGTTAATCTCAATGCCGATATAATGGCGGTCAAGGTCTTTTGCCGCCTTGCCCGTAGTGCCGCTTCCAAAGAACGGGTCTATCACAACGCCGCCTTTCGGACAGCCCGCCAAAATACAGGTTTCCGCTAACTTCGGCGGGAACGCGGCAAAATGCCCGCCCTTGTAAGGGACGGTGTTAATCAGCCATATATCCCGCTTGTTCCGCATGGTGGGGATCAGCGCGTCGTCGTAGTAGCCGCCTTTCCGCGCTTTGTTGATCCCCTGCACTTTACCCTGTCCGGGGACTTCCTCGGCATATTTGTGTCCGGCTGCGCGTCCCTGCCTGTACCGCGCCGCCGTCGTGGGGGCTATCGGCTCGGCTATGGCGGCAGCGTCATAGAAATACTGCTTTGACTTTGCAAGCAGGAAAATGTGTTCATAGCAACGGCTCGGACGGTCTTTGCAGCTTTCGGGCATGGGGTTTTCTTTCTGCCAAATGATGTCGCTGCGTAAATACCACCCGTCCGCTCGCAGGGCAAACGCCAACAGCCACGGAATACCGATTAAATCCTTTTGCTTGCAGTTTGGGGCGCGGCGGTTAAGGGATAGGCTCTGCCCGTTCCTGCCCTTTGGATTTTTCGGGTCGGTGTAGCCGCCTTTGCTGCCTGTGCCGCAGTAGGTGTCTGCGATATTCAGCCAAAAGGTGCCGTCCGGGCGCAATACACGTT
>NZ_JAMYJV010000007.1:0-110911 GCF_024135845.1 Anaerofustis sp. NSJ-163 | reverse complement strand
TTAACTTTTTTTGTCATTTTTTTTCATTGACTTCTTCTCGTATGCTTATCCAGCTATCCGCTCGAAACAGCTTTGTTATATTATCACTTTATTCCTTAACTGTCAATACCTTTTTTACACTTTTTTGCAGTTTTTTTTACAATTATTATTAATACTTGACTCTTACAGTTTACATTATTTACATTTTAAAGAATTATATACCTTTATTTTATTATTTCACTTATCGCTTCGGCAATGTTATTTACTGTATCGCTAGCAATCATGCTTATAGAATTTATTTTTTCCTGTGCCAATTCTCCGGCTCTACCGTTTATATATGAAGCGCCTGCTGTAGAAAGCAATAAATCATCATTATATGCGCACACTGCGGAAATTATACCAGATAACACATCACCACTTCCTGCAGTAGCCATTCCTACACAACCTCTATCTGTTATATATGCTTTTTCACCATTTGTTATAATAGTACTAGGTCCTTTTAATAACAAAATTACACCTTTTTCCCTTGCATAATTCATTGCTATTTTCAATGGATTTTCAAGTATTTCATCTATGGTAAGACCGGTTAAACGTGAAAATTCTTTTATATGAGGAGTCAGAATTAATTTACACTTTGTTTTTTCAAATATATTTTCATCCATCTTTGAAAGCATAGTTAATCCGTCTGCATCAATAACAAGTTTGCCATCATAATTTTCTAAAATATATTTTAACACCTTATAAGTTTCATCACTTAACCCTACCCCCATTCCAAAAGCAACGAGCTTTACTCCTTTAATGAGTCCGTCAATTTCTTTTTTATCAAATTCTATTTCTCCGTTTTTATCTTTCAAAGGATAAAGAGTGCTTTCTAAAATATGAGATGTTACATCAGAGCTTATACTATCAGGCAACCCTATTTTTACAACGCCTGCACCTGAGCGCATAGCTGCATTAGCCATACACGCAAGTCTTATTGCTCCGCTGTATTTCTTACATCCACCTATTAATGCAATATATCCATAACTGCCTTTATTTGAATAATTTTTTCTTTCCTTAAAAATTTCTTTTAAATCGTTTTTTTCAATTAAATAATAAGGTTCATCAACAGGTTTTATTCCAATATCACAGTTCACTTTATTTTTTATTACGTCTTTTGCCATATTTAAAAAGTGTCCTAATTTATAACCCCCAATGGAAACAGTTAAATCAGATGCAACACATAACGAACTCATACCACTATCTCCGTTTAGACCACTATTTATATCCACTGACACAACATATGCACCGCTTTTATTGATTTCATGGATAATCATACCTGCTAAACCTCTAACATCTCCTCTAAAACCTGTGCCAAGCATACAGTCAACTATCATATCATAATTTTCAAAGGTAGTTTCCTCACTGCATATTTCTACTTTTATCCCTGCTTCAACACATTTATCAAAATAAAACTTCCCATCTTCTGAAAACTTTTCTTTTATTAAAAATATAGTACAAGGAATATTGTTTTCATGTAATAAACTTGCTATAACATATCCGTCTCCTGCGTTATTGCCACTGCCGCATACAACGGCAACACTACCTTTCCATTTTACGCTTTTAAATACTCCTACCCCTGCTTTATACATAAGTTCCTTACTTGAAATATATTTTTCTATTGTATAAGCATCGCTTTTCCTCATATTTTCAACAGATAAAACTTTTATCATTTTTAAGCTCCTTTTAGTTTTAATCTCAATGAATATATTTATTTTATCACAAATTTTATTGTTAATAAAAATATAGGAACCTATTTAATAAAAAAAGACAACCAATTTTAGTTGTCTTTTCTATAATCCCTCTACGCTGAAATATCCTCATACCTTTTTGACATTAAAACATCTATCATAAAGTTATAAGGTTCACAGCTACCCTCTGCTACCATCTTAAAGATATTTGGAGAAAATCCGGATACAAGAATTACCCCCTGTTCATTTGCGCTAACCGCTTGATGCCCATATCTGCTGGCAACATTCCAAAATACAATCTCTGGAAGTTTATAACCATAAGATTCATACTTCCTCTTTGCTCTTTCAAAATTTGATATTTGAGCCCCTTCAACACACATATCAAACTCCATATCGGAAATAATAATAAGTCTCTTAGGAAGTTCTTCTTGCTTAATATGATTTTTAACAGCTGCATTTAAAATCAAATCAAATACTGCATCAATATTAGTATTTGCAATCTCATTAAATGAAGCAATATATCTAAACTGTTCAAAGAAAGTATCCCCTTTAATATCTATAAGCTCAGGTTTTTTTGAAAACTCAATAAATTTACCTTTAAATATACCCTTATTATGCTGTGCAAAGTATAATCCCAAGGACAATGCAACTGAAGCTGGCATTGGCTTTTGATCATAATACATAGAACCGGAAGTATCCACAACAGCGATTGTATTTTCATCACCTACGTAATTAGGCAATGCTTCCCACATTGTATTAAAAGCTATCTTATCCTCTTCTTTTACATCGTTGTTGTTTGAAAAATATAATTGCCACTCACGTAAATAAGGTTCCACCATTTCATATGGCATAATATTAGAAACATTAATTTTAGCTTCTCCTTTAGAAACATTGTTTAAATAAGCAAAATACCTTGAACGGTCATTTCTAATAAATGCATGTCTGTATTTATACATTGCTCTTGAAGGAAGTTTCTCATAATCAAAAGAGTAATCCTTTTGTCTTAGATTATTTTCGACTATATGTATATAATTACGAAGCTTAGAAAGTCTCTTTCTATAATTTGCATAACTTAACCCTAAAGATTTTGCAAAAAATTTTCCATTTTTTACAGCTACTCTACTTGAAGTATTAATAGAAGGCATCCATTTTGCCAAAAGAGATACATTTTCCCCTTTTATCATAGCTTCATAATCTTTATCTAATTGAATTTTTACATAACAAGCCATAGCGTCTTGTACAGGTGTATCTATCAAGCAGAACAAATCATCATAGCGACCGTATTCTGCTATATATTTTAAATTCTTTTCTACTATTTCAGGTTTATTATAAGCAAGCCATCTTAAAATAGTACGAAAAACTCTTCTTTCTCCTAAACCTCCCCTTATATCCCTTGCAAAGAATAGCAGTTTCATTGCAAGATTATCATTTTCATAAAATGCACGAATAAATCTATTCACTATATCATTTTCACTATTATTTCTAATTGCACCAACAGAAGAAAATAAATCTAAACAATAAGAGCCTGTTGTACTATATGTTTTTGCTCCATTTTCTGTAAAAGTATTATTTAATTTATTTTCTCTTTTTAAATATGCCCACATAAAAACTACCTCCTTTGCTTATTTTTTTATAATGGGAAACAAGGCACTTAAATTTGAGCTTATTTCTATATATAAACCATCATTGCTGTAAGTGCCTTTTACAAGATACAAGTTCTTTTTACGCACTCGGGCTTTCACCGGGCAGACCATACCTATGAAGTATGTGCTACTTAACTAGCTATACATAATCTCAACTTTGCTGTGCGTATCTTTAAAAGTTTTATATTTATTATTTCTAAATATCTTAACTACAAGCTTATTTTAGCATTATAAAATTCCCATATCATGGAAAAAAAGTTGCGAACTATTAAATATCGCAACTTTTTTGTTTTAATAATCTATCCTTTATTATATTAATAAAATGATCAGGACCAGTAACTTTTATCATTGTTCCAAAAGATAGTATTTCTATTAATATTTCCGTTTCATCACTTTTATCATAAAACATTCTGACTTTATAGAGTTTATCCTCAATCTTTACGACTTCCTTTTTAAAATAAGAAAAGTTGAACATTATCCTCTCAAGTGCATTTCTTTCATCTATAAGTTCAAAATCAACAAATCTTTGAGATTCTTCGTTTTCTATAACCACACTTTTTGAAAAATCAAAATTTCCCTCATATCTCTCCAAAGAAATTATTCTTCCTAAATTTATCCTGCTTGTATGTTTTTTATTTATACCCACAACTCTAAATTTATCATCCTTTTTAGAGTATTCTAGACTCTTAGGGAGAAAAACAACATTTACCTCTTTATCCTTTTTATTTTTCATATTAATTTTTAATGGATAAGAATTTTCTATTGCATCCATTATCAATCTAAAATTCTTTATATATTTTTTATCTTCATAATTATCAGCATCCAAATACCTATCAAAAAAATATATATCTTCCTTCAAAAATAAAGGTTCAATATCATCTAATTTTGGAATATCATCAATAAACAGCTTTATTCTGGAGTCTAAAAATATTGATTTTAACCACATTTTTTGAAGTGTTGTAAGAGGAAGAGTAGGTTTATGTTTTAAAGGCGTGGTACCGTCTTTTTTTATTAGGTTCCACTGCTCTTCTTCTATTGCTTTTATAATATTCATAACACTTTCATCAAAAGCATTTTCTTTAATTATCTTTTCAATATCCTGTTTATTTAATGGATTTTTTATGGCTTTTTCAATAATCTTTGCCATTGTGGAATAATACACACCATATAACTCGCTAAAAATCATTTTTTACCTCAATTTCATACATTTGATACATTTTTTCTATATCCTCTTTAAACTGTTTCTCTATTTTTTTATTTGAAAAACTTATATATTCTATTCTGCAAATAAAAGTTCTTATCCATGGCACAAGTTCCATACTATCATAAACATCTGCGCTAAATTTTAATTTATTATCACCTATTTCTTCGATTTTTCCACATCTCTTTTCTCTTTCCAAACGCTTTGGAATAAAAAATTCATCATCATTATATTTTATTGTAAATTCAACATGTTCTAGAGTGTTACTGTCTTTATTTCCCGTACTTACACCCCATATATATTTTTTGTTTTCCTCTAATTCCTTTCTTAATTCTTTAAATAGTTTATTTTTATTTCCCAATTTCACACTGACAATATTATCTATCCTGCAAGGAAATATTACTTTATCTTTCAGAGAATATGACATTAAATATTCTCTTCCGTTTTGCACGCTTATGTATATTTTTAATGGAACAACTTCATTTTCCTTTTTTACTTTCTTTCTTTGATTTATCGTTTTAATTTTAATTTCTCTTTCTTCTCTAATTGCATAAAAAACTTCTTCCATAATTTCGCTATCCATAGTATTGGTTATGTAATGATGTTTAAAATTAAACTTGCTTTTATCTTTTGGAACTTTATCCAAAAGATAGGACCCAATAACTCCGCAAGGTGCAATTTCCGAATAATAATCCAAACAATCAGTGTTCATAAACTTAGTATTTTTTGAACGGCTATAATATAAAGCTGAACCTTTCTTTTCTTTAACTATTATCCCTTGAGAAACATATTCATTTAATTTTTTCCTTACCGTTGATTCATCAAAAAATTTCGGATTATCAAAATTAATAAGAATATTATCTATTTCTTTCATAATCTCTTTTATAGACATAGAAATATCTTTAGAATATAGTATGTCAAACAAAATAAAATGAAGTGTAATATCTCCATTTGTAAAACTCTTTGCCTTCCATGCTTTATATAAAGGATTATGTTGTTCTAACCTAGAATCTATGGATATAAAAACATTTTTTCCTTCTTTTGTTTTATTAAAGCCCATATATTCCCCAAGCCAGCTTTCTATTCTTCTTTTTTCATTATCGTAAGATCTTGCACTTTTATTATCATACTCTTTGCGGCTTTTAAATCCATAAACATAAAATTCTCTCATATAATCTCTAATACGATTAAAATTTTTTACAAGTTCATTGTACGCCATTCAAACTACCTCTTATTAGAAAAGTAATACTAATATTTTATTTATTATAACAAATTGTTTAACAATTATGTTATAAAAAAGCTTTGGTAAATTTACCAAAGCTAAAACAATAATATTATTTATATTTAAAACTACAAAACATCTATTTCTAAAATATTATTTATCTATATCTCTCCAATAATTTAGTTTAGGAAGCAAATCAATCATATAAGCCCTAACTTCCTCCTTAGTATAGTTTTCTATGTACATATGCTCTACACAAAAATCGATAAGCTCATCAATATTATGATAAGTAAATTCCCCTTCATTATAACACCATTTACAATACTCTTCGTTAAATTCACCATTTGGTTCTTTACTTATTATAGAATCATCAAGAGGCATACCACAGCACTGACAAATTAGTTTTATAGGAGAACCTAAAAGAGTATTAATTGAAACATTAAAAACATTTGATAATAATTTTAGTGTTTCAGTATTAGGCAGAGTTTCTCCCATTTCCCAACGAGATACTGCCTGTCTTGTAACATACACCTTATTTGCAAGTTCTTCTTGAGACATTCCTTTTTCTTTTCTAAGTTTATAAATAATATCTTTTGTATCCATATTAATAACCTCCACCTTTAAAAGCATTATAATATTAATACAATCTTCTAACAAGCAACTGTTTGTTGCTAAAATTGATTATATATAAATATATGACCCCATAAAATTTATAAATAAAATTACTTTTCCATAACATAATTAACAAGAATAATTCCCTGCCTGTTTATTTGTTGTTTTTTCACAACCTTATACCCTCTTTTTTCAAAGAATGTTTTTGCTGTAATTGAGGAATGAGTTACAATTTTTTCATTTACATATTTTTCTAATAAATCACAAATAGAACTTCCAATCCCAACACCTTGATACTTTGAATGAACATACAAGCGGTCAAGATATCCCGTTCTATCCATATCTCCAAACCCTACAATCATTCCATTATTAGTAGCAACCAAAGTAAAATGTTTCTCTAATGAACTATTCCACTTTTCTAAATCTTCTTTTCCCGTCGCCCATACATCTAACTGTTCTTTGGTATAATCTTTTTTATTTATATTATGAACCGTATCATAAAATAACTTTATTACTTCTTCACAGTCTGAAGGTCTATACTTTCTTATTTTCATTTTTCTCCCCGTTTTAAATTATAAAAATAGACAGCTTGTATTACCAAGCTGCCCACTTATTTAATTTATATCTTAATATAATTTTGCACCTGCAGGGATTTTATCATCTACCATTAATAAGTTTAATCCTTCTTTTCCGTCTTCTTCATGTACCGCTGATATAAGCATACCTTCAGAATCAATCCCCATCATTTTTCTTGGTGGAAGATTTACTATTGCAATAGCTGTTTTACCTATTAATTCTTCAGGCTTATAATAATCACGAATACCGCTTAAGATTGTACGTTTACGGTCTGTTCCGTCATTAAGAGTAAATTTTAAAAGTTTTTTACTCTTTGGAACTTCTTCGCAGTTTTCGATTTTTACGGCACGAAAATCAGATTTTGAGAACGTTTCAAAATCTACCATTTCTTCAAAAAGAGGTTCGATTTTTACATTTGAAAAATCAATCTTTTTATCCTCTTCTTTTACTTCTACATTAGATTCACTAACTTTAGTATTTACACTGTCAAGTGGTTTCATTGTCGGGAATAAGATTACATCTCTTATTGAACTTTGATTTGTAAGAAGCATTACAAGTCTGTCTACACCAACACCTACACCGCCTGTTGGAGGAAGTCCAACTTCAAGAGCATTGATAAAGTCTGTATCGTATGGGTGAGCTTCTTCATCCCCTGTTGCTTTCTTTTCCATTTGTGCTGCAAATCTTTCTCTTTGATCAAATGGGTCGTTAAGTTCGCTAAATCCATTTGCATACTCATGACCTGCAACAAATAATTCAAATCTTTGAGTATATCTTTCATCATCAAGACATTTTTTAGCAAGTGGAGAAATTTCAACCGGATGATGTGTTACAAATGTAGGTTGAATTAAGTTTGCTTCACAATGTTCTTCAAACAACTCTTCTATAATTTTACCTATACCCCAGTCAGGTTCAGGTTCAACATTTAATTTTTTTGCTTCTGCTCTTGCCACTTCAATATCTGTTATTTTATCAAAATCAACACCTGTTGCTTCTGTTACTAAATCAACCATTTTAGCTTTTCTAAATGGTGCTTTAAGAGAAATTTCATGTTCTCCATATGTTATTGTATCACTGCCTACAGTATTTGTAGAAATGTAATCAAACATCTTTTCAATCATTTCCATTACATCGTTAAAATCTGCATATGATTGATATGATTCCATAGTGGTAAATTCTGGATTATGAGTAGCATCCATGCCTTCGTTTCTAAAAATTCTTCCTATTTCGTATACTCTGTTAAATCCGCCAACAATAAGTCTTTTTAAAGGAAGTTCCGTAGCAATTCTCATATACATTGGAATATCCAAAGTATTATGATGAGTAATAAACGGTCTTGCATTTGCACCACCTGCAAGCGTTCCGAGAACAGGAGTTTCAACTTCAATAAAACCTTCTCCATCCATAAAATCTCTCATGCATTTTACGATTTTTGAACGCATTAAGAAAACATCTTTTACTTCAGGGTTCATTATTAAATCAACATATCTTTGTCTATATCTAAGCTCAGGGTCTTTAAGTCCGTGGAATTTTTCAGGTAAAACTTGAATAGATTTACTAAGCATTGTTACCTTTTTAACTCTAACAGAAATTTGACCTCTTTGAGTTTTAAATACTTCTCCGTCTATTCCAAGAATATCCCCGATATCGTAAGATTTAATTAAAGCATATTCTTCTTCGCCAACAACATCTTTTTTTATGAAAAGTTGAATTTTATCAGTTGAATCCATTAAATCATAAAAACCAACCTTACCTTGTCCTCTTTTTGACATAAGACGACCTGCAATTTTTACTTCCTTGCCGTCGTATTCTTCAAACTTTTCATTAATATCTTTACAAAATGCATTATATTCAAATCTACATTCTTTATAAGGATATTTTCCTTGAGCTGTAAGTTCTTTAAATTTATCAATCTTTACTTTAACTACTTCAGGAACATTTTCATAAAAATCACTACTCATTTATCATCTCTCCATTCTTATTCTACTTCTAAAACTTTTAAATCAACTATTCCATCAGGAAGTTTAACCTTTGCTACTTCTCCAACTTTTTTACCTAAAAGAGCATTTCCAATAGGAGATTCATTTGAAATCTTATTGTTGTCTAAGTCTACTTCTTCACTTCCTACAATAATATATTCAACTTCTTCATCAAAATCAGTATCATAAACTTTTACTTTGCTTCCAAGAGAAACAACATCTTTTGTTTTTGTTTCATCATCAAAAATTAACGCATGTTTTAATTTATATTCAATTTCTCTTATTTCGCCTTCAATAAATCCTTGTTCTTGTTTTGCTTCATCATATTCAGCATTTTCACTTAAATCCCCGAATTCTCTGGCTGCTTTGATTTTCAAAGCAACTTCATGTCTTTTTTCGTCCTTTAAGTAATTTAATCTTTCTTCTAATTCTTTATATCCTTCTTTTGATAAGATTACTTCTTTACCAGTCATCAAAACTACCTCTTAACTATATTTTTCATTTATACTAATGGACTTATTATAATAACTCAAATTAATCATGTCAAGAGCTTAAACCCATTAAAAAACCGCATTTTTAAAGATTTTTTATGTAAAAATTCCTCTAAATTAATATTTAATATATCTTTTTTGTCGTTTATATTATTTTCTAATAATATAAGACCTTTTACAAAGGATAAATCAAAATAATCAATATCTATATTTTGAATATTAAAACCACTTGGAATAATTTTTACATCGTTAATTATCCTCTTACAATCTATATATTCATTCTTTTTATATAATGAAATATAATTTTTACATTCTATATGATTTATTTTATCGCTTAACATCTCTTTACTTAAATCAAATATATAGTCACATTTTTTCATTGAAGATATACTTTTACTTACATATATACTGCTTCCCGTATCTTTTAAAATATTACTTGCAATATTTTCCCCAATATAAGGATTATTAACAAAAAATATTACAAGTGAAAAATATTCACAAATCATCTTTATATATTCATAATTTGTATTTTTATCCAAACAAACCCCAACCTGTATTTTTTGTGCATCTTTTACCATTTTTTTTAATTTTAAAAAGAAAGCAATAAAATATATATCTTCATCATGAATATATGGAATATTGCACATTGAAAAATATTTTACATTAAAATCTCTCGGAAGACATATAAACCCCTCTTCATTATCAAAATAATTATTTATTAATCTTAAATTCCTATTTGATATGAAATTATTAAAATCCACCAAGAAAACACTCCCCACAACTTTAAAGGAACCGTCTTTAATTAAAAAAGGACCTTTTACTCTCCTTTGTTTAAAAATCATTTGATACAACCTTTCATACAGATTATTCCACTTAGAACAAGGAATTTTTTCCTCATACTTATCAATATCCAGCATATAACATAACTTCATAGGCTTCTCCTTCAATTATCTTGTTTTAATGTTATGTTTTTTATGATAGAATAATCACAGTAATTCAAATTTATTATAAAAAGAGGTCAATTTTAATGAGTAATAATCTACCAATAGGTATTTTAGACAGTGGAGTGGGAGGACTTACCGTTTTCAAACAAACAGAAAAACTCCTACCTAATGAAAATATAATTTACATAGGCGATACAAAAAGAATGCCTTATGGAAACAAAAACAAAGAAGACATAATTAAATATGCAAATGCAATGATAGCTTTTCTTGAAAAACATCATGTAAAAGCTGTTTTACTTGCCTGCAATACTATTTCATCTCATATTAAAAGTCTTAATGCAAATGTGCCTTTATTTAGTATTGTTAAAGCAGGAAGCGAATACGCGTTAAAAAAATGCGAAGAAGAAAATGATAATTTAATCGGGCTTATTGCAACAAAAGCTACTGTAGAAAGCGGATCATATAATAAAGAAATTCATAAAGTAAACGAAAATATTAAAATTATATCAAACGACTCAACAAGACTTCCAAAGGTAATAGACTCTCAAATCGAAAATAAACCCTTACTTAATGAACTTATAAAAGAATGTATACAGCCAATAGTAGATCAAAACAAAAATGTATCAAAATTAATTTTAGGCTGTTCACATTTCCCAATAATAGAAAGTGAAATAAACGAAATATATAAAAACCTTACTCTTTTAGACCCTGCGGAACAAATGGTAAGAAATGTAAAAAAATATTTGGAAGACTATGATTTCTTAAACAAAACAAAAGAAAGCTATAAATCTCTTTATACAACAGCAGATATTTTAGAATTCGTTTCATATATAAAAAGATTAAAAATAAACATAGACAAACTTGAAAAAATAAAATTATTTGAGGATGATTAATAAATAAAATGATTAATATTATAACCAGTTACATTGAAGAAAAAGCCTTTTTCAAAGCCAGCAAAGATATTAGGAGAACTTTAAAAGAGAATAATGAAATAAACAAAATTCTCTTTTTAGTTCCGGAACAATTTACAGTAGAAGCAGAACGAATGCTTACAGATAAATTAACAGCAAAAGGGCTTATTGATATTGAAGTTTTAAGCATTAAAAGACTTTCAAACAGAATACTTACAAAAACAAAAAGCGAAGTGCCAAAAACCTTAGACGAAAGCGGAAAAAGTATGGTGCTTAGCTTTATTTTAAATGAATTAAAAGAAGAACTTATATGCTTTAACAGACTTACAAATAATGCATCTTTTAACGAAAATGTATGCGAGCTTTTTTCTGAACTTACGAAAAACAATGTAACCGGTGAAGATTTAAGCCCGGATAAATTTTCAGATGAAGAAAATAACAACAATTTCTTATACAAAAAGACTCATGATATTCATAAAATCTATGAAAGATATAATAACTTTTTAGGCACTGATTTTTGGGACGCTGACGATTTAACATTTCATGCAAGCCAAAATTTAGATAAAGCAAGATTTTTGGATAACAGCGAAATTTACTACTTTGGCTTTGAATCTTTCGATAAAAACATTTATTCTCTTATAGAAGCCATAAGCAAAAGGGAAATTAATCAAACTTTTTTATTTACCGCAAAAGATGATATAAAAAGAAAAAGCTCCCCTGCTTATAAAATAGTAGAAAATACAATATATAAGTTACATAAACTTGCAGATAAATGTAGTGAAGAATTTAATATTCAAACGCAAAATGAAGAAGAAAAAGAAAAAGATTTAAAATTCCTTGCGGATAATATTTTTTCATATGACACAAAGGAATATAAAGACAAAGTAACAAATATTGAAATTTTTAAAGCCTCAAGTCTATACGAAGAAGTTGAAAATACAGCAATAAATATCTTAAAGCTTATAAAAGAGGAAAATGCTTTATATAGAGACATACAAGTTTTGCCTTCAGATTACGAAACATATAAAAATGTCATAAGTGAAGTTTTCAATAAATATAAAATAAATTACTTCTTAGACAATACATCAAATGTAATAGACACAAATATATTAAGAGGAATAATAAAAATATTAAATATAATAAGCAGTAACTTCCAAACGAACGATATAATTTCTTTTTTAAAAACAGGGCTTACAGATTTATCAAAAGACGACATCGAAACCTTTGAAAATTATGCTTTGGAATTTGGCATAAAAGGAACAATGTGGCTTAAAGACTTTAAAAGAAACAATAAGTTCAATGACTATAATTTAGATTATTTGAATGAGAAAAAAGATGCATTTATTTTACCTCTTATAACTTTAAAAGAAAACTTTAAAAATACTAAAAATGTAAAAGAAACAACTACTGTATTTTATAAATTCTTAAAAGATTTTGGATTAGATGAAAAAATAAAAAGAATAGTAAAAAACTTTGAAGAAAAAGATGACTATACAAATGCAAATAAATACGCACAAATTTATAACAGCATAATAAATATATTTGAACAGCTTTATAACTTCCTTGGCGAAGAAAAACTAAGCTTAAAAGAATATGCAAAAATAATGGAAAGCGGATTTAAAGCATTAAAAATAGGTATAATCCCATCAACCATAGACAGCGTAAATATCGCTACTTTATCACGTTCCAGAAGCAGCGACATAAAATATCTTTTTATTCTAGGTGTAAATGACGGCATACTCCCAACAAACTTTGCCCAATCAGGAGGTATTTTTTCTAACAAGGAAAAACTTCAAATAATAGAAAGCGGAGTAGAAATAAGAAGTACAAATGAATATAAACAACAGGAAGAAAAATACTTTTTGACATCGTTGATTTTAAAAACACAAAAACACATTTATTTTTCTTATCCTATACTTTCTCCTTCCGGTGATGAATTGACCGAAAGTTCTATTATAATGCGAATAAAAAACATTATGCCAAACATTAGAACAAAAACTTTTAATAAAGATAATTTAGATGATAATTTAAGTTTAATATCAAATTTTGATGCTACATTTAAACATTTAATAAATAATAAAATTAATAAAAGCGAAAACAACGAAGTGAATAATCTTTGGGAAGAAGTTTATGATATTTATAAAAATGATAACTTGGGAAAAAATTATATTGACATAATGGAAAGCGCTATAAACTTTAGCAACAACTCAGAAATTTCTAATAAGAAACTTATTAATGAAATATATAACGGCAAAATGATAACCAGCATAAGCCAGCTTGAAACTTATGCAAAATGTCCTTTCAGTTATTTTATTTCATATATAATCTCCCCAATTGAACGAAAAAAACTTGAATTAAACAGCCCGGATATAGGAAATATCTTACATGAGATTATATACGTTTTTTCAAATAAAATAATAAATAACGAAGTTGACGTAAACAAAATTACTTCAAAAGAACTTAATGATTTAACAAAAGAAATAACTAAAGAAGTAACAGAAAAATATTCAAAAGGGAAAGTAAAACAAATTGTAAACAGCGCTTATTTTAAGAAGAAACTTCTTAGAAATTCTTCCTATGCCCTTTCAAATATAGTTACACAGTTAAGAAGAAGCAATTTTCACATTTCAAAATGCGAAAGTGAATTCGGAGAAGATAAAGAAAACTCTTTAAACTTTATAACAAAAGAAAACAACATTGTAAGCATTAAAGGGAAAATAGACAGAATAGATACTTATAATTCTGATGAGGGAGAATATGTAAAGGTAATAGACTATAAAACAAAAGGAGAAACATTCGATTTCTCAAAGAGTTATTATGGAATAAATATGCAGCTTCCAATATACCTTGCAGCAACAACATTAAATAATAATAGCGAACCTGCCGGTGCATTATATTTTAGAATCTCACCTGAAATAACAAACGTAAAAAATTCAGAGGATTTAAAAACATTAATAGATAAAGCAGAAGAAAACCAAATTGACGGAGTTGTTATTGATAATACGGATATATTAAATAATATTGACGATGATGAAAACAACGGAATAGTAAAGAAACTTAAAAGCAAAAGAAATAAAGTTATTCCAAAAGAAGATTTATCAAACTTAATAAATCATGCTACGAATTTAGCAAAAGAAATTTCCGATAATATTATAAATGGTAAAATATCAATAACTCCATATAAGAAAGCAAATGAAACACCATGCGAATATTGTAAATATGAAAATATATGTCATTTTGATACTTGCTTTAAAGATAATAAATTTAATGAACTACCAAAAGCAAAAGCAGAAGACATATTAAAACTTATAAAGGAGGAAAGTGAAAATGAAATGGACTGAAAGTCAATATAAAGCAATAAATAACGACGGAAAAAACCTCCTTGTAAGCGCAGGGGCAGGCTGTGGTAAAACTGCAATTTTAACAAACAGAATAATAAGATTAATGCTTGAAAATAAAATCGACATTAATAAATTTCTTGTAGTAACTTTTACCAATGCCGCTGCAAACGGAATGAAAGAGAAAATAAGAAAACTTCTTTATGAAAAATTAAAAGAAGAAAAAAGCGACAAAAAGTTTTTATTTGAACAAATTTCAAATTTAGAAAGTGCAAATATCAGTACCCTTCATTCTCTATGTATAAATATTATAAGAGAATATTACCATATTGTAGAAATAGACCCATCTTTTCAAATAATAACGGATACAAATGTAGACATGCTTATGGATGAAGCTTTTGAAAAACTGTTTAATGATAGATATGAAAACAATGATGAACAGTTCATTCAAACCTCATTAAATTATTCTTTTTCACGTACAAATGAAGACTATTTTAAGGAACAATTAAAAAACATATATACTTTTATATACAATAGACCATCTCCTTTTAAATGGCTTCATGAAAAAGTAGAATTTTTCAATCAAAACGAAGAAGAGCTTAAAGAAAGTCTTGCCTTTAAAATAATTAAAGAAGAAGCTTATGACGGAATTGAACTTTCTTTTAATCTACTAAATGAAGCCTTGGAAAAAGCAAAATTTTACAAAGCAAATGAAAAATTAATAGACTTATTAAATGAAGAAGTTAACAATATAAAACTTTTAAAAAGAGATTTTGAAGGTAATTCCAACAAAGTTTTCAGCTTAAAAATGGGTGATATATTTAGAGCAAGAATTGTAGGAACAAACAAACTCGATCCCCAAATAAAAAATGAAATAACACAAAAAAGGAATTTAGCAAAAGATACAATAAAAAATATCATAAATAATTTATATGCTTTTTCTATTGAAGATATATTAAAAATCAACAATAATCTTTATCCTCAAATGCAGACAATCGAAAAAGCTTTGATTGATTTTGATTATTACTATAAAGAAATAAAAAAGGAAAAAGGTGTTTTGGAATTTAATGATATTGAACATCTCTGCCTTGAAATACTTAACAATGAAAATGCAAGAAAAGAAATTGTAAACAAGTTTGATTTCGTTTTTGTAGACGAATACCAGGATACTAACCTTGTACAAGAAGCAATCATAACAAAAATAATTAAAGAAAATAATCTTTTTACCGTAGGGGATGTAAAACAAAGTATATACCGTTTTAGACAAGCAGAACCTGAAGTATTCATAAATCGTTTAGAAAGATATGAAAAAGAAAATGATATAAACGAAATAATATATATGAATACAAATTTTAGAACAAATAAAAATATCATATCAGGAATCAACGAATTATTTTCAAAAATAATGTCAAAAGAGATAGGTAAAATAAACTATAACGAAAATGAAAAGCTTATCCCGGGAAGAAATGAAGAAATAGAAAGTAAAATAGAACTTCACTTTTTAAAAGAAAATGAAAATGATGAAGATTATTTTGATAAACCTTTAACAAATGACGAAAAAGAGTATACATACCTGGCAATGTTAATAAACAATTTAATAAAGCAAGATATATATGATAGTGAACTTAAGAAATTCAGGAAAACAAAATTTTCTGATATTTGTATTCTTGCAAGAAGTGCCAATACAAAAATAAAACCGTTAAAAGAAATATTTAACAAATATTCAATTCCCGTAAACAGCGAAAAAGAAACAGAATATTTCAAAACACACGAAATATCAATAATTAAAGACTTATTAAATATAATAAATAATTTTAAAGACGACTTGTCACTTCTTGGAGTTATGAGAGGTCCTATTTTTAATTTTTCCACAGAGGAACTACTGGAAATAAAATTATACTCAAAAGAAAAATATTATTATAAATGCGTTGAAAATTTCACTAAAGAAGAAAATGACAATATAGAACTTAAAAATAAAGTAATAAATATGATAAATATAATAAACGAATATAACTCTAAAAGTCTATATATGTCTGTCAGTGATTTAATTGAAGATATTTATGAAAAGACTTCTTTTACAGAATATGTAAAAGCTCTTCCCTTTGGTAATATCAGAGAAAATAACCTTAAAGCACTTATTACCAAAGCAAAAGAATACGAAAACTTTTCAAATGAAGGTTTATATGGATTTATTAAATTTATGGACTATGCAAAAGAAAGAAATGAGTCAGGTATAGCCTTAAATGAAAATAGTGATAACAGTGTAAAATTCACTACAATCCATGCAAGCAAAGGACTTGAATTTCCAATAGTTATTTTAATGGATACAAGCAAGACTTTTAATGAAAGAGACCTAAAAGAAAATATCGTTCTAAATAAAGATTTGGGACTTTGCCCTAGCCTAATAGATTTGGACAATAAAATAAAAATAAACAGTATTTCAAAAATTGCCGTAAATGAACTTGAAAAACAAGAACTAAAAAGTGAAGAAATGCGTTTACTTTATGTTGCCCTTACAAGAGCAAAGGAAAAATTAATAATAACATCAAAGGCTAAAATTGAAGATATCTTAGAAAAAATACCTAAAGAAATAACAAGAGTAGATATAAAAAATTCTAAAACATACTTAGACTGGATAGTTAAAGCAATCCTTTGTAATAAACATTTTAATACGAAAGAAAATATTGTTTTTGAAGATAAAAACTTTATAATATATAACAATGATATAAACATTTTATTAACGGACACTAATAATAACGAAGATAAAACAACAAAAAACGAAAAATTTATAAATGAAGATTTTAGTAAGTTAATAATTCAAAATCTAAATTATAAGTATAAAAATATTATAGATACTAAAATTCCAAGAAAAGCAGGTGTAAGCAGTTTAAAAAACACAGAACTTTTGGAAGTTGGAAATAATGTAATTACAATAAAAGAAGAACCTGATTTCCTAAAAGAAGAAACGGAAATATCGGCAGCACAAAAAGGAACTATTATTCACTTTATTTTTGAGACAATTGATATAAATAAATTAAAAGAAGATAATAATTTGCGAGATAATATTGATAATCAAATTAATGAATTAATAGAAGAAGAAATACTTTCTAAAAAAGAATATGAAAGTATTGACATGGAATATGTATATAAGTTTTTTGAAAGTGCAATAGGCAAGCAATTATTAAACTCAAAAAAAATATATAGAGAACTTCCTTTTAACCTTGCGATACCTGCAAAAGATATTTCTGACAAATGGGTAGAAAGCGATGAAGATGTATTAGTTCAAGGAATTATTGACCTTACATTTGAAGATGAAAATGGAAATATGATTTTAGTTGATTATAAAACCAACTATTTTAAAACAGATAAAGAAAAAGAAACGCTTATTAAAGAATATAAACTTCAAATAAATTATTATAAAAAGGCAATAACTACATTAATGAATAAAAAAGTCTCTCATAGTTATCTATACTTTTTAAGTAAAAACATAATCACAGAGGTATAAAATGAAAACAGCAGGAATAATAGCTGAATACAACCCGTTTCATAACGGACATAAATATCAAATAGAAAAAATAAAAGAAAATCTTAATGCCGACAACGTAGTTTGTATAATGAGTGGAAACTTCACCCAAAGAGGAGAATTATCCATCATCGATAAATACAAAAAAGCTGAAATGGCAGTAAAAAACGGTGCTAATCTTGTTATAGAGCTGCCTTTTGTTTATGCTTGCACAACGGCAGAAATTTTTGCTTCCTCTGCAGTAAGAATATTAAACAGCTTCGGAATAATAAATTATCTTTGTTTTGGAATGGAAGACAACTCAAAACTTATAGAAACAATTCAAATTGCAAAGATTTTACTCAAAGAAAGCGATGTATTTAAAGAAATATTAAAAGATAATTTATCAAAAGGAAAATCTTATATTGAATCAAAGCAAGAAGCATTAAATAAACTTTTAAATAAAGATATTTCTTTTATAAAACAGCCCAATAATATATTGGCATTAGAATATATTAAAGAACTTATAAGTCTTAATTCATTGATAATTCCTTATCCAATTAAAAGAACCTCTTCTTACAAAAGCACAGATAGTTTAGACAGTTTTTTAAGTGCTTACGGTATAAGGGAAAAAATTCTAAAAGGTGAAGACATCAGCGACTATGTTCCAATTAATGCAATAAAAACTTATAATAATATTCCTCATGTTAAGATATTGGAAGATTATTTCTTTACTTTAAAAAGCATAATTATGTCAATGGACAAAGATGACTTATATAATTATGCTGATGTAGAAATAGGACTAAACAACAGAATATACAATAATATTTTTCTTTCAAATGATGTTGAAAGTTTTATAAATTTAATATCTACCAAAAGATATACAAAAAACAGAATAAGAAGAATTTTAATTCATATTCTTACAAATTATCAAAAAAAAGAATTTGATAAATATAAACATCATACTCCCGGTTATATCAAAGTTCTTGCATTTGATAACAAAGGAAGAACTCTTTTAAAAGAGATAAAACAAAATGGAATTCAGATATTTAATAATCTAAATAAAGATATATATAAACTAAATGAAACAGACAGAGAAATAATTGAAAAAAATATTAAGGCAGACAATATATATAATATTAATTTAGATAAATTCAATCTGGATTTTTACAAGCAGGCATTTTATCTTAATAGATAGCATATAAATAAAATATGAAAAAACAAAGAATTTTATATTTTATTATTTTAATTATTTTATTATTATATTTAATTTTAAATACAAAAAATGCAGTGAATGCAATAAAAGACGGGGCAATACTCTTTTTTAACGGAGTACTGCCCTCATTATTTCCTTTTTTAGTTATTTCAAATATGTTTTTCAAACTTGATTATGCAAAATATATGGCAAAAATATTTTCCCCTTTTATGACTAAATTTTTTAAAACAAGTGGAATAGGAGCTTATCCTTTAATTACAAGTATTATTTGCGGATATCCAATAGGAAGCAAATCTGTTTGTGATATGTATCTTAATAATAAACTTACAAAACCACAAGCCTCAAAACTAATATCAATATGCTCTACCCCAGGACCAATATTTGTAATAGGAACTGTGTGTAGTATCTTTTTAAATTTACCAGTTAGTGCAGTTATAATGCTGATAAGCATATACTCGGCTTTATTTATATACGCTAAAATATTTTTTAAATATGATAAAGAAACAAAAATAAATATTTCACATTCAAATTATAAAAAACATTATAATATAGGGAAAATTTTTTCCGACAGTATTACCAATTCCCTAAACACTCTTTTAAGCGTAATGGGATATATAATGTTTTTTTCTCTTGTAATAAATTTAATTGACAATACTATTTTATTTAATGAATATCTTCCATTTAAGTTACATATATTTTTATCCGCTTTTATAAAGGGGCTAATTGAAATGACAAACGGAATTAAATTATTAAGCTCCATTAATATTCTCCCTCTACCAATAATAATTTCATCAATTACATTCCTTTTATCATTTGGGGGATTATGTGCAAATATGCAATGTATATCTTTTATTGTAAATACAGATTTAAACGCATTAAAATATATCATTTCAAAAATAATTATTGGAAGCATATCGGCTATTATTTCTTATATATTAAGTTTCATATTTTTAAGAGGCGAAATAACTACATTTGCCCTAAGCAATTTTTTACCTTTTTCATATAGTATTACATCAGTTTTTTTCTTTTGTGTAATATATACTTTTATAATCGCAGCTTCAGCGGTGATATTAAAAAAAGAGATATAAAAATATCTCTTTTTATTTTTCTTCGTTAACTTCCGGTGGTCTGCTGTTAATTGCAGATTTTCTAAGTTCTTTTAACTCTATTTTATTATCTTCAATTGTATTCATCATTTCTCTTAATTTATCTTGTAAGTCTTTAAGCATTGCAGCAGAATATTCAATTGAACCTATTCTCATATTTAAAGATTCTGTATTTGCTTTTTTTAGCATATCTTGAGCTTTATTATATGCACTTCTTGTAATTTCATCAGAATCAATAAGCTCTTTAACTTTTCTTTCAGCAGCATTCATAATCTTATTTGCTTCTCTTTGAGCCCCGTCAACAATCATTTTTTCTTGTTCAGTAATTCTGATTGCATCTTTTAAATCTCCGGGCATTTCTGCTCTTATTTCATCCAACAAATCTAAAACTTCGTCAGGGTCAACAATTATTTTTGTTGAAAAAGGAACTGTTGCCCCATTTTCCACTAAATCTTGTAATTTATCCAATAATTCTAAAACTTTCATTATTTCTCTCCCTTATATTTTTCTATAAGTGCATTGTTTACACATTCAGGTACTATAGAAGAAACATCTCCTCTAAATTCAGCAATTTGTTTTACATTGCTGGAAGAAACATAGGTATATTTATTGCTTGCCACAAAAAAGACGCTTTCAACTTCCTTATTAAGCTTTCTGTTTATAGTAGCCATTTGAAATTCATATTCAAAATCAGTTAATGCTCTAAGCCCTCTGATTAAAATATAAGTATCTTTTATATTGCAATAATCCGCTATAAGTCCAGTGTAAAAATCTACTTCGACTTTATCACCAAGTTCTTTTACGCTTTCTTTAAGTAACGATAATCTTTCTTCCAATGAGAACAGATGAGTTTTTTTTGTGTTTTCCATAAGTACAACGTAAATTTTATCGAAAACCTTTGCCCCTCTTTTTATTATGTCTAAATGTCCGTTTGTTATTGGGTCAAAACTTCCCGCATATATTGCTTTTTTCATCTAATCCTCCAAAACAAAAAAATCGATACTTGTAAGTGAATAAGACTTTGATCTGATTTTTGTTAAATGTTCAAATTCTCCAATTGGTATATTTTTGTCATGCTCTACAACTAATATACCATCATTACATAGTATATCACATTTCACTATATTTTCTATTAAAATTTTAAGTTTTTCATATTTATATGGAGGATCAAGAAAAATAACGTCGAATTTTTCTTCCGTATTATTAACAAAACTTAAGGCATCTTTCTTTATTACTTTACAAAACTCTTCACATCTCGTTTTCTTTATATTTTTTCTTATAAGCCTTATACTGTCCATGTTATTATCTATAAAATAACTTTTATCTGCACCACGGCTTATAGCTTCTATACCTATTGCACCACTACCGCCAAATAAATCCAAAAATTTACTTTCAGGTATATACGGCATAAGAATATTAAATAAATCTTCCTTTATTCTATCTGTTGTAGGACGAACTCTTCTGTCTTTTGGACTATCAAGATTCGTTCCTCTCATTTTCCCACCGATAACTCTCATTTATTTTTCCTCTAATTCCATGTAATATTCTTTGAAATACTGCTGTATTTTTCTTTTATATATTTTAAATAATCTCTGTTTCCCTTTGTATTGTCGTTTAAAATATCTTCCATTGCATCTTTTGCCTTATTAAAAAGCTCGCTGTTTTCAATAAGTTTATATATATTATATCCGTCTTTCCCGCTTTGTCTTACTCCAAGAATATCTCCGCTTCCTCTTGTTTTCAAATCATAAAGAGCTATTTTAAACCCATCTGTATTCTTTGATAAAAAACTCAGCCTTTCAATACTCTTTTTACTTTGATTATTACTTAAAAGTATACAATAACTTTCTTTGTCATTTCTTCCAACTCTTCCCCTTAGCTGATGAAGAGAAGCAAGACCAAATCTATCCGCATCTTCTATAATGATAAGAGTTGCGTCTTTACTGTCTATACCTACTTCTATTACACTGGTAGAAACCAACGCTTTTATTTTTCCGCCATAAAAATCATCCATTATTCTGTCTTTTTCATCTTCTGGCATTTTTCCGTGAATTAAAGCAGTGTTAATATTCTTAAAATACGTTTTATTTAATTTTTCATAAATATCTTCTGCAGCTTTTAAGTCTTCACTGTCAATTGACGGACAAACAACATATACCTGATTCCCTTCACTAATCTGTTTTACAGCAAATCTATATACTCTGTCATAATATGAATAATCTTTAAAGTATGTTTTTATTTCTTTTCTGCCGGAAGGTTTTTTATCTATTATACTCACATCAAGGTCTTTGTAAATACTAAGAGCCAATGTTCTTGGAATAGGTGTTGCACTCATTACAAGAGTATGAACGCTATCCCCTTTTTTTGTTAAAAACCCTCTTTGCATAACCCCAAACCTATGCTGCTCGTCAATAACAGCAAGAGCCAAATTCTTGTATTTTACTTTCTTTGAAAAAACTGCATGAGTACCTACAATCACATTGCTTATTCCGCTTTCTATTCTCTCATAAGCCAAACGCTTTTCTTTAGCTGTCATACCGGAATAAAGAAATTCCATTCTTATATTAAAATTATCAAATATTTCTTTCATTTTCTCAAAATGCTGAGAAGCAAGTATCTTCGTAGGGGCACAAAAAACTGCTTGATATCCGCTCATAACAGCTAAAAATACACCGTACATGGCTATAACTGTTTTACCACTCCCTACATCCCCTTGAACAAGCCTATTCATCTTAATTCCAGATATAAAATCATCTTCTATGTCTTTAATAACTTTATTTTGAGAATCAGTAAGTGTAAAAGGAAGTTTATCTAAGAAATCTTGTTTGTAATTTACTTCTATTATTTCACCCTTAACTCCCATGTTTAAGTTTTTATTCAATATCATAGATAAATTAAATCCGCAAAACTCATCAAAAGTCAAACGTTCATTGGCTTTAAGAGTATCATCCAGCATCTTTGGATTATGAATTCCTTTATATGCATCATATAATGAACATAAATTATACTCATCTTTTATATTTTCCGGAATAAAATCCTTTATTGTCATAATATCTAATGCATTTAAAGCAAATTTCTTAAGCTCTTTATTTGTTATTTTGCTTTTACTGCTTAACGGGTAAACCGGATTAAGTCCGATTTTTATAGATGTTTCATCATTTAACTTTGCATACTTTGGAGAAACCATTTCATAATAATTCCCCTTTTTTTCCACTTTACCATAAAGTTTATATTCTTCATCTTTTTTAAAGAATGAAGAAATATAGGGATTATTAAAGAAGGTAGCATAAAATATACTACCTTCACTTTCAAATTTTATTTTTGTTATTTTTAAATTTCTTCTTACTATCCTCGTTTTTTGAGCTTCTACAAAAGTACATTTAATAAGTTCTTTCCCATTTTGTTTTGCATCTTTTATAGATTTAATATCTCCGATAACCTCATAAGTTCTTGGATAGTAATCAATAAGTTCTTTTAGGGAAAAAATTCCTAAATTATTAAGTTCTAAGGCTTTCTTTTCCCCTACACCTTTAAGATTTGTTAATTTATAACTCATATTATTCAACACTTACAATATAGTAATATAATGGCTGTCCGCCGTATGTTATTTCAACATCTAAATCTTCGTATTTTTCTTCAACTATTTCAGCAACTTTGTTTGCATCTTCTTCTTTTATATCTTCACCATAGTAAATACTAATAAGTTCGCTGTCTTCATCAACCATTTTATCAATCAACTCAACTGTTGCAGTTGAAACATCTTTTGTATCACAAACAATATCAGAACCTAAAATACCAAGAATATCTCCTTCTGAAATTACAGTATCACCAATTTGTGTATCTCTTACGGCAAATGTTACTTGACCTGTTTTAACTTCGCTTATTGCATCCGTCATATTTTCGGCATTATCAGCCAAAGAAGATGTTGCATCAAATACCATTAAAGCAGAAATAGCTTCCGGAATTGTTCTTGTTTTTACAACTTCAATATTCTTTTCGCTTATTTCCTTAGCTTGACTTGCAGCCATTATGATATTTTTATTATTTGGCATTAATATATAATTTTTACCATTTGTATTTTCAATTATATCTAAGAAGTCTTGAGTTGAAGGATTCATTGTTTGTCCTCCTTCAATAACATAATCCATTCCAAGATCTTTAAGGATTTTACTCATACCGCTTCCGGCAGCAACACCAATAAAGATGAAGTCTTTTTCTTCTTTAGAATATTTTTCTTCCGGTTTTTCTTCTTCAGCTTCTTTCAAAATAAGCTCACTGTGTTGTTCTCTCATATTTTCAATTTTAATTTTTGAAAGTTCACCACAAGTAGCCGCCATTTTCATTGCATTCCAAGGTACATTTGTATGAACATGAATTTTAATAATTCCATTATCATGAACAGCAACCAAAGAATCTCCGATTGGAGTAAGTTTATCTTTTAATGCTGCAGTAATAGCACTTTCATATTTTAAATTTTCTTCATGAACTTTAATTAAAAATTCAGTACAGTATCCAAATTTAATATCAGAAGAATCTATTTCAAAGCCTTGTACTCCGCTTTCTTCTTTTTCTACATCTTCAACATCAATAAATACAACTTCTTCACCTTTTAAAACTTTTAAAGCACCTTCAAATAAGCAAAGTAAACCTCTACCTCCGGCATCAACAACCCCTGCTTCTTTTAATACAGGTAAAAGATTTGGTGTATTTTGAAGAGATTTTTCCCCTGCTTCAAGAACGTGAGAAATAAAATCTTCTACTGAAGAATAGCTTTTTCCATGTTCTTTTGCAAATTCATGCATTTCTCTTGCAACTGTAAGAATTGTTCCTTCAGTTGGTTTCATAACGGCTCTGTAAGCCATTTTTGTAGAAAGCTCAAATGCTCCTATTAAAGAGTCAATGTCAATTTCCTTTACATCTTTTAAACCTTTTGCAAACCCTCTGAAAAGTTGTGATAAAATAACACCTGAGTTTCCTCTTGCTCCCATTAAAGCTCCGCTTGACATGCTTGCAGCAATATCACCGATTTTATCAGATGTAACCTTACTCATTTCTTCAACGGCAGTTTTAACCGTTAAAGACATATTTGTTCCTGTATCACCGTCAGGAACAGGGAAAACATTTAAATTGTTAACCATTTGTTTATTATTTTCTAGGTTAGCATATGCCCCTTTTAATACTTTTTTAAACATTTTTGAATCTATCATTTTTTACTTTTACCTCACCGTTATTTTATTGATTAGCTCTAACGCTTTGAACGTGAACATTGATTTTTTTGATTTTTAGTCCCGTTTGTTTTTCAACATTATATTTTACGGTGTCAATAAGATTTTCTGCAACCGTAACAATTTTCACGCCAAATTCAACAATAACGTAAATATCTATTATAAGTCTGCCATCTTCTTCAACAACTTTTACACCTTTTCTAAGGTTTTCTTTCTTTAAAAGTTCTATAATACCATTGGTTACGCTTCTGCTTGCCATTCCTACAATACCAAAACATTCCATTGCACAAAGCCCTACCATTTGTTCAATAATTTCAGTAGAGATATTTACATCTCCTATATTATCTGTCTTTTTAGCGTACATTAATCTTCTCCTTATAACCTTATATTTGCCTTTATTATACCATAATAAAAACTTAATAAAATATATTTTGTTAAAATTTATGATTTAGTTAATAAACAAAAAATACCTTTTACAACAAGTTTCTCATTCCAACAAAGAATACAACAAGAACAATTAAGTTTATTAAAGCAGGTATATGAGGGATAAAAATACTAAAGAAGTCATTCATATCGACTTTAACTTTTTGTTTTGATCTTCTGCGTCTTGGAAGCTCATTTTCAAGAGACTTTGTAAAAAACATTACATAAAGCACTATAACAGCACTAACAAACATACCCCATATAGAATATGAAAATGTAGATTTACCTAAAAGAATTCCAACAAAACCAACATCAACTAGTCCTGATAGTTTTGGAAATTCATAACAAAATGTTCCTAAAAATGTTATTACGGCTATTGCCATGAAAAAGAACATGATTCTTCTTGGTTTTATGTATCTAATATCATCAACACTTTTAATTACTCCATACTTTACCTTTGTATAAATATAATTCATAAATACCAAAGAAATCAAAGCTGCAAGCAATCCTATGGCGTAGTATATTTGAATATTTAAATACACCTTTAACTGTTCTGGATTTATTTGCCCAATTAAACTTGGGCGTAAAAATAAAATTGAAATCAGAAGTATTACTACTCCGTAAAATAAGTTAACTTGTTTTAAAAAATTTTTCATATTATAATTCTCTCCGATTAGTAAAAATAAATTATCTTTATTATATATCAAAACATTCTCATGTCAAAATATTTTGTATTAATTTAACACATTATAAAACAAAAAATTCACATTTGTTTTTTAATTAAAATATCCCTCATATTTTGATTAAATCCTATGAAAAAACCCCATTTTATGCTATAATTACAGTATAAATCCTAAAGGGGTTTTTTTATGTATATAGAAAATATTGATATAACAAATTTTAGGAATATTGAAAAAATTAATACGTCCTTTAATAAAAAATATAATATTTTTTATGGGGAAAACGCACAGGGCAAAACTAATTTTTTAGAGGCCCTTTCTTTGACTTTAAACGGAATTTCTCATAGAGAAAAAAGCACTCTTAATTTCATAAAACAAGATAGCGATTTTTGCATAGTTTCGGCAAATGTAAAAAAGGAAGATGATATAGACACCAACGTAAAACTCACTATTAAAGAAAAAAGAAAATATGAAATTAATTCCACCCCCGTAAAAACAAGAACAGAACTTTTAAAAGAATACAATATAGTTTTGTTTACTCCTGAAGATTTAAAAATTATAAAAGGATATCCAAAGGACAGACGAAAATTTCTAGATGAAAGTATAAGCCTTATTTTTCCTGCTTATCATAGTGCTTTAAGAAAATACAATAAAGCTTTAAAACAAAGAAATACTATTTTAAAAGATTACACAAAAAGAAATATCGCTTCAAGTTTACTGGATGTATATGATGAAACCTTATACACAATAGGAAGCGACATTATAAAAACAAGAATAAATATTTTAAAGAAAATCGAAAAAATTGCAGATAATCTAAACAAAGAAGTATGCAAAAATGAAAATATTAAATTTTTCTATTCTTCAAATGTACTTAAAAACAGTGACTTAACAGATATAAAGCTAATGTATAAAAATGCACTAAAAAATGCAAGAAAAGAGGACCTATCAAGAGGAACAACAACTGTCGGAATACATCATGACGACATAAACATTTTTATAAACGACTTGGATACAAAAAAATTTGCATCTCAAGGACAACAAAGAAGCATTGCCCTTTGCATGAAATTATCCCTAATAAAATTACTTTATGACAAATTTGAAGACTATCCGATAGTACTTCTTGACGATGTAATGAGTGATTTAGATAAATTCAGACAAAAACAAATATTAAACTTAATAAAGGACACACAATCATTTATAACTTGTGTCAATCATTCTTTTTTAGAAGATATAAATGATTATAAAATATATAAAATTGAAAATGGAAATTTAAAGGAGGTAACCAGTGGCCAAACAAGATAATAATAATTATGATGCCAGTAAAATAAAAGTACTGGAAGGTCTGGAAGCTGTTAGAAAAAGACCGGGTATGTACATTGGTAGTACAGGAGAAAAAGGTCTTCATCACCTTGTATATGAAATCATAGACAACAGTGTGGACGAAGCATTAGCCGGTTTTTGTAAAAATATAGTTGTAACAATAGGTGAAGGAGATACAATCACCGTAAAAGACGACGGTAGAGGTATTCCTACTGGAATTAACCCAAAATACAAAAAAAGTGCCGTTGAAATTGCCCTTACAATACTTCATGCCGGTGGTAAATTTGATTCTGGTACATATAAAGTATCCGGAGGTTTACACGGTGTTGGTGTATCGGTTGTTAACGCATTATCAGAACATTTAACCGTTACAGTATGCCAAAACGGTCAAATACATCAGCAAAAATATGAAAGAGGTAAACCTATAACAAAACTTGAAGTTATAGGAAAAACTAAAGAAACAGGTACAACTGTATTCTTTAAACCAGACTATGAAATTTTCTCTGAACTTGTATATAACTATGATACTTTAAAACACAGAATAAGAGAACTTGCTTTCTTAAATAAAGGATTAAAAATCACTTTAAAAGATGAAAGAGAAGGCAAAGAACAAGAAGAAACTTTCCATTATGAAGGTGGTATCATAGAGTTTGTAGAATACGCAAACAGAGGCAAAGAAAAACTTACAAATGAAATAATATATTTTGAAAAAGAAAGCGACGTTTGTCTTTTAGATGTTGCTATGCAGTACACTACAAGTTTCAGCGAAAGTATATATTCTTTTGCAAACAACATCAATACCGTTGAAGGCGGTATGCATGTAAACGGCTTTAAAACAGCCTTAACAAGAAGTATCAATGCATATGCAAGAAAATATTCTATCTTAAAAGAAAACGAAGAAAATCTTTCCGGAGATGACATAAGAGAAGGTCTTACTGTTGTAATCAGCGTAAAAATTTCTGATCCTGAATTTGAAGGACAAACCAAAACAAAACTTGGTAACCCTGAAGTAAGAGGATATGTTGATACTACGGTTGGAGACAACATCACAGCTTACCTTGAAGAACATCCTCAAGAAGCTAAGATAATTGTTGAAAAAGCTCTAACTGCTCAAAGAGCAAGAAAAGCAGCAAGAAAAGCAAAAGACCTTGTAAGAAGAAAGAGCGTACTTGAAAGTACAGCATTACCTGGAAAACTTGCCGACTGCAGAGAAAAAGACCCTGCAAAATGTGAAATATACCTTGTCGAAGGGGACAGTGCGGGTGGTAGTGCAAAACTAGGAAGAAACCCAAAAACTCAAGCTATCTTACCACTTAGAGGTAAAATTTTAAATGTAGAAAAAGCAAGACTTGACAGAATGCTAAATGCAGATACTATCCGTTCTATGATTACTGCTTTTGGTACCGGTATTTCAGACGAATTCGATATTGAAAAAGCAAGATATCACAAAATTGTAATCATGACCGATGCCGACGTCGATGGTGCTCATATCAGAACATTACTTCTTACATTCTTCTATCGTTATATGAGAGGTCTTATCGACGCAGGATATGTTTATATAGCGCAGCCCCCTTTATATAAACTTGAAAAACAAAAGAAAGTATGGTACCTATACTCAGATGAAGAACTTGAAGAAAAATTAAGCGAAATCGGAAGAGATAAAATAGGTCTTCAACGATATAAAGGTCTTGGGGAAATGAACGGTGAACAACTTTGGGATACAACAATGAACCCTGAAAACAGAACTTTATTACAAGTTACAATAGATGATGCAGCTTATGCTGATGAAATTTTCTCTATCCTTATGGGAGACCAAGTTCAACCAAGAAAAGACTTCATCACAGAAAACGCAAGAAAGGTTAAAAATCTAGATATATAGGAGGTATAAAATATGGCGAAAAAAGAAGAAATTCAAGATATTCATGGAAAAATAGAAACACGTGACATAGTACAAGAAATGCAAACCTCTTATATAGATTATGCCATGAGCGTAATTGTCGGAAGAGCTCTTCCAGATGTAAGAGATGGTTTAAAACCTGTTCACAGAAGAATATTATATTCTATGGCAGAACTTAACTTAACCTACGATAAGCCTTTTAGAAAAAGTGCCAGAATCGTTGGGGATACAATGGGTAAATATCACCCTCATGGTGACATCGCAATTTATGATGCAATGGTTAGACTTGCCCAAGATTTCTCTACAAGATATCCTCTTGTAGACGGTCACGGTAACTTCGGTTCAATCGACGGCGACAGCCAAGCGGCTATGCGTTATACCGAAGCAAAAATGACAAAACTTACAGGAGAAATGTTAAGAGACATAAACAAAGAAACAGTAGATTATATACCTAACTTTGATGAAACTCTTAAAGAACCTGTAGTTCTTCCAAGTAGATTCCCAAATCTTCTTGTAAACGGCTCTAACGGTATCGCCGTTGGTATGGCAACAAACATCCCTCCTCATAACTTAGGAGAAGTAATAGATGCAATTGTTGCTTTAATAGACGATGAAAACATAGAAATAAACGATCTTATTAAATATATCAAAGGTCCCGACTTCCCTACAGGCGGAATCATTATGGGTAAAAGCGGTATTTACAACGCATACACAACAGGTAGAGGAAGAATTAAATTAAGAAGTAAAACTCATATAGAAGAAATAAGTAAAACAAGACAAAGAATTGTCATTACAGAAATTCCTTATATGGTTAACAAATCAAAACTTGTTGAAAAAATTGCCGACTTGGTAAGAGACAAAAAAGTTGTTGGAATTTCAGATATCAGAGATGAATCAGACAGAAACGGAATTAGGGTTGCAATTGATTTAAGAAAAGACGTTAATGCTTCAATCATCTTAAATCAGTTATATAAATATACACAACTGCAAGATACATTCGGCGTAATAATGCTTGCTCTTGTAAACAACCAACCTAAAGTTCTTAACCTAAAAGAAATCTTGGTTCATTACCTAAATCACCAAAAAGAAATAATCGTAAGAAGAACAGAATATGATTTAAAGAAAGCAAAAGCAAGAGCTCATATTGTAGAAGGTCTTCTTATTGCTCTTGACAATATTGATGAAATAATCAAAATCATCAGAGCAAGTTACAACGATGCTGAATTAAAACTTATGGAACGCTTTGAACTTTCTGAAGTACAAGCAAAAGCAATCGTCGATATGAGACTTAGAAGATTGCAAGGACTTGAAAGAGAAAAACTTGAAAATGAATATGCTGAACTTCTTAAAACAATAGAATACTTAGAAAGCGTTCTTGCAAGCGAAGATTTGGTTATGAATATCATAAAAGAAGAACTTCTTGAAATCAAAGGTAAATACAACGATGAAAGAAGAACAGCTTTTGAAGCTGATGATGAAGATTTTGACATGGAAGACTTAATCGAAGAAGAAGATATTGTAGTTACAATAACTCACGTAGGTTATGTAAAAAGACTTCCTGCAAACACATATAAAGCTCAAAAGAGAGGTGGAAGAGGTGTTACGGCTTTATCTACAAGAGAAAACGACTTCGTAAAACATCTATTCTTTACTACAACACATCACTACATTATGTTCTTTACAAACAAAGGTAAAGTATACAGACTTAAAGGCTATGAACTTCCTGAAGCATCAAGAACAGCAAAAGGAACTGCAATAGTAAATCTTTTAGCTCTTGATCCAGGCGAAAAAATAACAGCAGTTATACCTATAAAAGAATTTAAAGATGATGAATTCCTTCTAATGGCAACAAGAAACGGTATATTTAAAAAGACAAGCCTAACTGAATATGACTCTTCAAGAAAGAACGGAATTATCGGAATTAACTTAGCAGAAGACGATGAACTTATTGGAGTATGCCTAACAGACGGACACCAAGAAGTAATACTTGGAACTCATAAAGGTGTTGCAATCAAATTCAAAGAAGAAGATATCAGACCAATTGGTAGAGTATCAAGAGGTGTTAAAGGTATTACGCTTAAAGAAAATGACTTCGTAATCGGAATGGACATTGCTAAGAATGACAGATACGTACTTTCTATTACAGAAAAAGGATATGGTAAAATTACAAAAGCTAATTTATATCCTACACAAGGAAGAGCCGGAAAAGGCGTGCTTAACTATAAAATTACAGGCAAAACAGGTAACCTTGCAGGAATGTGCGTAGTTGAAAAAGAAAAAGACGATATAATGCTTATAAGTGATGACGGAACAGTTATTAGAATTGATGTAAGCGGAATATCTCAAATGGGAAGAAGCACATCAGGCGTTAAAGTAATGAAACTTGATGAAGATGTAAACATCGCAACAATTGCAAAAGCCCCATCTCAAGATGAGGAAGAATTATCCGAAGAATAAAAGGAGATAAAAAATGGATTATATCGGCAGCATAAAGAAAATTAATGAAAAGAAAATTTTAACAACAATTAAAGCTTTAAACAAAAACAATATTGACGCAAGATTATTTGATAGTAAAGATGAACTTTTAAATGCAGTTAGGGAACTTATTCCTGAAGGCTCAACAACTGCAATGGGCGGAAGCTATACTATCAAACAAGTGGAAGGCTTAAGCGAACTTATTCAAAGTTATGACTTTAAAGACAGAAAGAAAGAAGCTAACTCAAAAGAAGAAGCAAGAAAAATCGCAATGGAAGCAAATTTTGTTGACTACTATTTTATGAGCTCCAATGCAATAACTGTTAACGGTGAATTATATAACGTTGACGGAACAGGAAACAGAGTTTCAGCTTTAATTTACGGACCTGAACATGTAATAATTATAGCGAGTCCTAATAAAATCGTATCAAGTGTAGATGCTGCAATCGACAGAGTAAAAGAACAAACAGGTCCAATGAACTGTGAAAGACTTGATATGAAGACTCCTTGCAGAGAACTTGGAAGATGTGCTAACTGTAAGAGTGATGACAAAATATGTATTTTCTATACTTTGACTGGATATCAAAAAAATAAAGACAGAATTAAAGTATTTTTCTTAAATGATTATAATTTAGGATTATAAAAAAAGACCCTAACGGGTCTTTTTTAATTTGTGTATTTTTCATCTACTTCCTGCCAACTTTCTCCAGCATAAGAAAAATCAATATCTTTGTATTTCATAAAACTTTTTAATGTTAATTTATTATCATTTTTTATCAAAACCATTTTAGCAAATTTATAATCAGGACTTTCTCCTTCCTGCCAATTTGAAGCATTATAACTTAAAACAAGAGTTATTTTATTTCCCTTTACATCTATACTGCTTACAAATCCGTTATAATTTGATAATTCACCTTTCACGCTAACAGAATATTTAGCTCTTCCGTAGTTATTAAAAAAGCTCAAAATCAAATCTTCTTCTTTATTTAACCATTTACCGCTAATTGAAGAAATATCTTCATATGGTAAATATGGATTTACCACTGACACAACGAATTCTTTCGTTACGGTGTTTTTACTGCTGTCTTTTGCTGTAACAGTAATCTTATATTGTCCTAATTTTTTTGTATTAACTTCTCCACTTACATCAATATCATTTATCCTCTCATCAACATTATCATACACACTAACCAAATTTTTTATATTAAATTCACTGCCATAAGCAACACTTAACACATCTTCGGTTTTTATATCAGGAGGAGTAGTATCAACTACATTAAATGATACTTCAACTTTTTCCTTTTTGCTTTCACCGTTTTTTCTTATGTAATATGTAATTGTTGTTTTTCCTGTTTTATTTAGCGTTATCTTTTCACTCTTTGCACTAACAATATAGTTTTTATAATCATCACCTAACTTTACAAGAGATAAAGTATCTATATTCTTCCCTGCTTCAATATCCTTATTTATAGGTAATAATTTATCTGATTTAAAAACATTCGATGCAAAAACAATAAATAAGAATAAAAGAAATACAACAAAAGAAACGATAAAAATTATCTTCTTTTTTCTGCTTATATACATATAATCACTCCAATAAATATCATAATTTAACAAATAAAATTATAAAATATAATTTTAAAATAAATTATCAAAATTTATCTGTTTTTTCCAATAAACTTATAACTTTTTCAAGATCTTTTGGAAGAGGAGAATTAAATTGTTTTTTTTCTTTAATTATATCTTTATATTTTTCATCATAATTTATTGTTACTTTATAACAATGTAAAAACTGTCTGTTTAAAGTTATATTTGAATCTGTTTTTTTATAATCATCATATTTTCTATCCCCTAATACACTATATCCTAAAGCATTAAGCTGAGATCTTATTTGATGACTTTTCCCTGTAATAAGTTTTACTTCAAGTAAAGTATAATCCTTATATTTTTTCTTTATTTTAAAAAAGGCGCTTACTTCAAATGCACCATTTATTTTTTCTTTATTTAAAATTAATTTGTTTTGTTTTCTATCTTTTATTCCATAAAGAGTTACTTTACCTTCATTTTTAAATTCACCATATACCAAAGTTAAATATCTTTTATCAATTAAATTTTTCTTTGATATTTCATTTAACAACATTAAACTTCTTCTGTTTTTACCTGCAATTACTATACCACTTGTATTAAGATCAAGCCTCGTTATTATTCCGGTAGTATTTGTATTCAAATAGCTTTTAAGCATACTTACAACATCAGCTTTATTGCTTCCGTTTCCTTGAGATAAAATACCTGCCGGTTTATTTACAATAATAATATTTTCATCTTCATAAATAATATCTAGTCTATTTGTATTTACGGCTTTTACTTTTTTTTCTATTTTAAAATGTTCTTCATTTATATAAAACTGAATTTTATCAAGCTTTTTAGTTCTGTAACTTCCTTGTTCTTTTTTACCATTTACCTTAATATTTTTCTTTCTTAAAAGCTTTTGAATTTCAACTTTAGACAGGTTTGTCACTTTAGTAACAAACCTGTCCAGTCTCATATCTTTATATTCATCATTTATAATTATTTCTTTCATGGTTATTCCTCTGTTACACCCTTAAATCCTTCACCAAGAACCTCACTAACCTCTGCTAGAATAACAAAAGCATCTTTATCAATATCAGTAACAAGTTCTCTTAAAGCTGCAACTTCCATTCTGCTTACAACACAAAAGACAATATCTTTATCTTCATTCGTAAATCCGCCTTTTGCCTTTAAGAAAGTAACGCCTCTGTCAAGATTTTGAAAAATTGCATTTTTAATATCTTTAGGATATGAAGTAAATATATAAAATGCCTTTGTATAGCTTGAACCTTCCTGAATAAAGTCTATAACTTTTGTTGCAACATAAATATTTATTGCAGAATAAAGCATTATTTCAAAGTTTTTAAATGCAATACCGGCAATTAATATTACAATACCATCTATTATTAAAATTAAATTACCTAAAGATATCTGGGTAAGTTTTCTATGAATAAGTAAGGCTAGAAGTTCAGTTCCACCTGTAGTCCCTTTAAACTTAAACAATACGCCTGCCCCAAAACCAAAAACTATTCCTCCGAATACAGATGCTAAAAATAAATCATTTGTAAAATTAAATCTTCCCGTCATTAAATCTATAAAAAACGAGAAAACAAATGTACCATACAATGTCTTTAAAAAATTTATAACACCCATATCCTTATATAAAATAATAAACAAAGGAATACACATAACAAAAGAAGAGACACCAACCGGTGCCCCTGTAAAAGAATATAGGACTGTAGCTAAACCTGAAAACCCACCCGGTGCTATATTATTTGGAATACAAAATGCTGCAAATGCAAATGCCATAATAATGCATGCAATTGTAACAAAAAACATATCCACAAAAAATTTCATTATATTACCGTTTTCTAAATAAGTCTTCATGTTACGCCCCTATAAGATTATTTAATTATTTTGTTTTATATAGAATACCTCTTGTAGCATCAAGAGTAACTTTATCGTTATCTTCAAATCCTTCAAAAGATTCTACTCCAACCAAAACAGGAATACCTGCTGTTCTTAATTCCATTGCTAATTCATTTAACAATGCCTTTTCTGTATAAACAACTCCGCCTGCTTTTTCTAATAAAGGTTTAGCTTCTTTTGAGCATTTTGTAAGAGCTAAGATTTCACCTTCTTTAAAATCTTTTAAATCATCATTATACATTCTGATATTGCTTCTTACTCTACCGCTGATTAAACCAGCCCCTTTAAGAACATGTTCTCCAACTGTTTCAATTCTGATTGAGTTTGTTGTACCTTTCACACCAAGAGGGATACCAGCTGTAATAACAACAATATCACCATCTTTTACATGCATATGTTCTTTTGCACTGCTAATTACTTCTTTATATAAAAGTTCTACATCTGAGAATACATCAATTTTATAAGCATCAACACCCCATACTATAGATAGTCTTCTTTGTACGTATTCTTTATCTGTATAAGCAACTATATCACAGTTTGGTCTATGTTTAGAAATTCTTCTTGCTGTATAACCAGAACTTGTAGGTGTTAAAATTGCTTTTGCATTAAGAGAATCTGCAATTTGTACTGTTGATAAACTTACAGCACTTGTCATACTCTTATCATTTACATATTTACTTCTTGTTCTAAAGTCACTTGCTAATTTGCTTTCTGCAGATTCTGCAATAATACCCATTGTTTGAACTGCTTCAATAGGATATTTACCGGCAGCAGTTTCTCCTGAAAGCATAATTGCGTCAGTACCGTCAAAAATAGCATTAAATACGTCTGTAACTTCGGCTCTTGTAGCTCTTGGGTTGTTTATCATGCTATCAAGCATTTGTGTAGCTGTAATAACAGGTTTACCAACATAGTTACATTTTTTAATGATATCTTTTTGTACGATTGGTACTTCTTCTGCTGGAATTTCTACACCAAGGTCACCTCTGGCAACCATGATTCCATCACTGGCTTCGATAATTTCATCAATATTGTCAACACCTTGTCTGTTTTCAATTTTAGAAATAATATGAATATCTTCTCCACCATTGTTATTTAAAACTTCTCTTATTGCAAAAACATCTTCTTTGCTTCTAATAAAAGATGCTGCAACGAAGTCAATATCGTTTTTAATACCAAATAATAAGTCATTTGTATCTTTTTCAGTAAGAGCTGGAAGTTTAATATTTACTCCAGGAATATTTATACTTTTATGATTTTTTACAGGACCACCGTTATCTACTCTTAAAACAACGTCGCTTCCTTTAATTTCTCTAACAGTTAATTTAATTAAACCGTCATCGATTAAAACTACATCACCTTTTTTTAGTTCTTCTGCTAAATGATCATATGTTGTAGCACAACCATGTTCATCTCCAAGTTCATCACCAACATAAAGAGTGAACATGCTTCCTTCTTTTAAGAATACTCCACCGTCTTTAAATTTCTTTGTTCTAATTTCAGGACCTTTTGTATCTAATAAGATAGCAATTGGTTGATTTAATTTTTCTCTAATTTCTTTTATTGTGTCTATTCTTGCTTGATGTTCTTCATAATCCCCATGTGAAAAGTTAAGTCTTGCAACATTCATACCTGATGCAATTAAATGTGTAAGAATTTTTTTATCTTCACTTGCAGGACCTATTGTACATACAATTTTTGTTTTCTTCATAATTTTATGCCCATCTCCTAATCATAAACTTATTTTTATATTATATTGCTAACATTTCAGCAATTCTTTTTGCTTCTTCATCAATTACATATGGCATAGCCAATGCTTCTTCAATTTCCATATCTAAAAATCTTCCATGTTGATAACACATACATCTGTTTGTTTTTCCATCTCTTAAACATTCAACAGCTAAAGCACCCATTTTACTTGCAAGCATTCTGTCAAATGCAGTTGGAGAACCACCTCTTTGTATGTATCCTAAGTTAGTTCCTCTTGTTGTTACACCAGAGTATTTTTCAATAACATCACAGAATTCTTCGTAATGTCCAACTCCTTCGGCAAGAATAACAAGTCCATAATATTTTCCAAGGCTAAAGCCTTCTTTTATTTTTTCACAAACAACATCTAAGTTTAATTCTTTTTCAGGAATTAAAATTGCTTCAGCTCCTGCTGCAATACCTGCATAAAGAGCAATAAAGCCACTGTTTCTTCCCATTACTTCAACAACATTTACTCTGCTGTGAGAAGAAGATGTATCTCTGATTTTATTGATTGCGTCAACTGCAGTATTTACTGCTGTATCGAATCCTATAGAATATTCAGTACATGAAATATCATTATCAATTGTTCCAGGAATTCCGATAACGTTAATTCCTGCTCTGCTTAATTTTTGAGCACCTCTGTAGGAACCGTCTCCTCCGATTACTACCAAGCCTTCTATTTCATGTCTATTTAATGTATCAACAGCTCTTTTTAAGCCTTCGTCGGTTTTCATTTCCAAACATCTTGCAGAACGAAGAAAAGTTCCGCCTCTTTGAATCTTATCTGATACAGAATAAGCATCAAGTTTAACGATATTATCATCCATTAAACCTTGATAACCTTGTTGTACACCATAAACTTCAAATCCATAATATATTCCTGCTCTAACAACAGCTCTAATAGCTGCGTTCATACCGGGAGCATCCCCGCCACTTGTTAAAACTGCTATTTTTCTCAATTTTTTTCTCTCCTTTATTATATGAATTATTAAAAAATTTCTAGATTCACGTTTTATATTATACTATAAGATGAAAAAAAACATTATACTTTTTTTACAAAAATATGAAAATTTTTTCATATTTTGATTACATTTGTAATATATTGACGTTTTCTGTGACTTTAAGCACATTTTTGCATAAAATCTTTACAGCATTTTGCTCTAAAAGTTCGTAATTTATTATACATATTTTATCATTAAAAGCCAGCTCATTTAGCTTTTTTTCAGAAATATTTAAGTTACCTCTTCCCATAACAACGCCTAATATACCTACTTTATTATTATACACATTATATTCAAATCTGATACTTGCTTCCTTACCATTATATATTATAGGGGAAGTATAAATTTCACTCATACCTATAGTCCCAATTTTATAACAAGTTAGCATATATCCATTTAAATAAAAAGGTTTATTATTACTTCTTTGATTGTATTTCGTTATTTCATATATAATATTTTTGTTTTGTATCTTTTTAACTTTGAAAATATCTTTATTTTTTTTCATATCGTCATTTAAAGAGTATTTAATTAAAAATTTACAATAAGAGTTATTTGCGTTAAACTTTTCATACAACACAAGCTCATTTAACGTCTTATTATTATAATCCAAAGGAAAGAAAATTGATACCCCGCAAGCATCATTATTTAAAAAACCTTTCCTATTATATATAACAACTTCATTGATAAGTTTTTCAAGATTTTCATAATCACTTTCTTTAAATATATTTTTTGAAAGAGAAAGGAAATCAACCATATTGCTAAAACCTTCTTCTTTGGTTCTTCCACCAAAAATTGTCCCCTTTAAAATATCTTCTTTAAGATTATTTACATCTTTTTCATTTATGCTATTTTCAAGTAAAAGATTAAATTTATCATACAAAGATTCAACCTTACCTAAATTTAATAAGGACATTGTTATTATCTTATCTTTATTTTTTCTTACACTTTCCTTGTAATAGCTTTCAACAATTAACCTTCCTAAACTTTCTATATCTCTGTTTTGTGATTTTTCAATAATACTTTTATAATTTAACCCATAGCCCAAAACAAACTCTTCGCTTGCGACCATATACTTAGAGTAGTCTTTAATGGTATATGCAGTTTCCAATGAGCTCATTAAACAAGCATCAAAAACAATCATATCTAGTTTTGTTTTATGATTTTCATATGAAGTTTTAAGTCCTTTTTTCAGTTCACTAAGCAAAAGCGTATCATTATCAAAATTTTCATCTTTACCAAATCCCGATATTGCTCCTCCTCCATGGTTCCAAAAAATCAGTATATTTTCATCACTTTTATAATGTCCCATTGAAAAATCAATGAACTCACTAAGTGTTTCACTGCTTCCCATACTTTTTTTAGATAGGTTCTTAATTAAATGAAGTTTTTTGTTTTTTATTTCAAATATTTGATTATTATTTTCATTTATTTTTTCATTATTCCAATTCTTTGTTCCGCCTGTGTATATTAAAACTTTACTGCCTTTTGGTATTTCACTTTCGCATATTTCTTTCAAATCTCCGCTTGCAATTTTATCTTCGCTTTCCAAATCAGAACCGTTCATATATATCATAAAAGTTCTGTTAAATGTTTTATATGAATAATTTTCACAAAAGAAATAGATTAATATTATAAAAACAAAACATAAAAATAAACCCTTTTTCATACCTTTATTATTTAATAAATAAATATAAATATGTAATTTTTATTATAAAAATAGAATTTTTATAATATGGAATTATTTTTTTATATATGATATTCTTTTATTATTAGCTAAAATAAAACTATACAAATTTTAATAAAAGCATTGACATAAAAAGGAGACAAAATGGAAAAACCAATAATCGGAATAGTACCGCTTTTTGACGAATACAAAGACAGCTATTGGATGCTTCCGGGATATATGTTAAGCATTGAAAAATGCGGTGGAATACCTATAATGTTACCTCTAACAACTAATAAGGAAAATATAAAAAAACTTACAAAATACTGTGATGGATTTCTATTTTCCGGTGGACACGATGTAAACCCTAATCTGTATAAAGAAGAAAAATCCAATAAATGTCATAATATATGTGTTGAACGTGACGAAATGGAAACAATATTATTTGAAGAAATAATAAAAGAGGATAAACCTCTTCTTGCAATTTGCAGAGGAATACAAATAATAAACGTTCTTCTTGGAGGTAGTTTATATCAAGACTTACAAACACAAAAAGGATTAAACCACGTTCAAAAACCACCTTACAACATAAACTTTCATAAAGTGGATATAATAAAAGATACTCCTTTATATAATCTTTTAAACTTAAATGAAATAGGCGTAAACAGTTATCATCACCAAGCAATAAAAGATTTAGCCGAGAATTTAAAACCTATGGCAGTTTCAAAAGACGGATTAATAGAAGGAGTATATTTAGAGGATAAAAAATTTGTTTGGGGACTTCAGTGGCATCCTGAATTCAATTATGAAAAAGAAGAAACAAGCATAAAAATAATTAAAGAATTCATAAACAAATGTAAATGAAGGAGGAAGTATGAGAATAGCAGTAATAAGTCTGGTTCTAGATGAACCTAAAAAAGTACAAAAAGAAGTAAATGAGGTAATAAGCAGCTATAAAGATATTATAAGAGGAAGAATGGGAATACCATTAGACAGAGAAAATGTATCAATTATATCTATTGCCGTAATCGGCGAAGCTGATACAATAAATGCTTTTACGGGAAGACTTGGAAAAATCGACCACGTTCAAGTAAAAACATCTTTCTCAAAAAAACAATAAAAAAACACCTTTTAAGGTGTTTTTTTATTGTTTTACATTAATGAAAAATAAAATAATTCACATAAAATTTTCTATATATTTTCATAAATTCAACACCCTAAATGTTACAAATATAATAAATGTAAAATGCATCTAAAAATTAAAGAATTTTCTAAATATTATTGACAATTAACTTTTCATGTGATAGATTATTATCAATATGAACTTAATACCTTTAAACACAAAGAAGAGGAATAGTAAGTTTTTTAACAAGTCGCAGAGAGCTGTTGGTTGGTGTAAAACAGTACTTAACAAAAACCGAACTCGCCTCAGAGTGGTTTACTGAAATCTACGGAGAGTAAGTGGAAACGGGTGTCACCCGTTACAGTGACGAGATATCGGCACACTGCCCGTATCTTTAATGAGTGTATTCTTATTTACTAAAGAATAAATTAGAGTGGTACCGCGGAATTAGTAACTTTCGTCTCTTATTTGAGAACGGAAGTTTTTTTATACCAAATTCCAACTAAAAAGTGTGTTAAATTTTAAATAAGGTGCGTTCATAAATAATTAAAGAGGTAAAAAATATGAAAAATTTTGAAAAGTACAGACCATATCCGCCAATGAAAAAAACTGACAGAAAATGGCCGGATAAAGTTATTGAAAAAGCTCCAATATGGTGCAGCGTTGACTTAAGAGACGGAAACCAAGCTCTTGAAATCCCTATGAGCTTAGATGAAAAAATTGAATTTTATAACAAACTTGTGGAAATAGGCTTTAAAGAAATCGAAGTAAGCTTCCCAGCTGCAAGCGATACAGAATTTGAATTTGTAAGAACATTAATAGAAAAAGACATGATTCCCGATGATGTAAATATTCAAGTTCTTACACAATCAAGAGATGAAATAATAGAAAAAACATTTGCTTCCATAAAAGGTGCTAAAAGAGCAATAGTACATCTTTACAACTCTACTTCAGTTCTTCAAAGAGACGTAGTATTTAATGCAAGTAAAGAAGAAGTAACACAAATTGCCGTAAGAGGCGCTAAGAAATTCTTGGAAGAAATGAAAAAATATCCTGAAACAGATTTTACTTTTGAATATTCTCCTGAAAGCTATACAGGAACAGAAATGGATTATGCAGTTGAAATCTGTAATGCAGTAATAGATACATGGCATGGAAAAGTAAATAATAAAATTATAATAAATCTTCCATCAACCGTTGAAATGGCAACTGCCAATATTTATGCAGACCAAATAGAATATTGTTCAGAAAGACTTCATCACCGCGAAGACGTTATATTAAGTCTTCATGCTCACAACGACAGAGGAACGGGAGTTGCCGCAACAGAACTTGCTTTAATGGCAGGAGCAGACAGAGTTGAAGGAACACTTTTCGGAAACGGAGAAAGAACAGGAAACTGTGACATTATGGTTGTTGCAATGAATATGTTCTCTCAAGGAATAGACCCTAAACTTGACTTTTCAAAAATAAGAGAACTTGGGGATATGTACGAAAGACTTACAAGAATGGAAATAAACCCAAGACATCCTTACGTTGGTTCTTTAGTATTCACTGCATTCTCAGGCTCACACCAAGATGCAATAAGAAAAGGAATGAACAAAAGAGAAGAAAGAAAACAAACAATATGGGAAGTTCCTTATCTTCCAATCGACCCAAAAGACGTTGGAGGTACATACGACCCAATCGTACGTATCAATTCACAGTCTGGTAAAGGCGGGGTTGCATTCGTACTTGAACAAAATTATGGATTATATCTTCCTAAAGAATTCCAAAAAGATTTCAGCAAAGTTACAACAAAAGTATCAGATAAACATCATAGTGACCTTGCACCTGAAGTTATATTTGATATATTCAAAAAAGAATACATCAACAACGAAAATCCTATTAAACTTATAAAATATAAAGAAACAACTAAAGACCACGACGAAGAAGTTTCTATCAAAGCTATAATTGAATATAAAGGCGAAGAAAGAGAAATAAGCGGCGTTGGTAATGGTATTATAGATGCATTCACACATGCTCTTGAAAATAAATTTAACATTGAAATGGAAGTAACCGATTATAGAGAACACTCTATGGAATACGGTACAAACGCAAGAGCTATTTCATACATTCAAATTGAAGGACATAACCACAAAATGTACTACGGAGCCGGAGTATCAAGTAACATAACATTATCTTCATTCTATGCCGTAGTAAGTGTTGCAAATAAAATTGTTAAGTAGAAATTAAGGAGAGATATTTATTATGGGAATGACAATGACACAAAAAATCCTTGCAAAACACGCAGGACTAGACAGCGTTGTTGCAGGGCAATTAATTGAAGCAAAACTTGACATTGTAATGGGTAACGACATTACAACTGCAGTTGCTTTAAAAGAATTCAAAAAAACCGGTGCAAAGAAAGTATTTGATGAAAACAAAGTAGCAATCGTACTTGACCACTTCACACCAAACAAAGATATCAAAGCAGCTGAACAATGTAAAAGCTGTAGAAATTTTGCTTGGGATATGAATGTTAAAAACTTCTTTGATGTTGGAGATATGGGTATCGAACATGCACTTTTACCTGAAAAAGGAATAGTAGTTCCCGGAGAAGTTATAATCGGAGCAGACTCTCATACTTGTACATACGGAGCTCTTGGAGCATTTTCAACAGGTGTTGGAAGTACAGATATGGCAATAGGTATGGCAACAGGTGAAGCATGGTTCAAAGTTCCTGAAGCAATTAAATTTGTACTAAAAAACAAACCTGCAAAATGGATAAGCGGTAAAGACATTATATTACATATTATTGGTAAAATCGGTGTTGACGGTGCTTTATACAAATCAATGGAATTTGTTGGAGATGGAATCAAGTATTTATCTATGGATGATAGATTCTCAATGGCTAATATGGCTATAGAAGCAGGTGCAAAAAATGGTATATTCCCTGTTGATGAAAAGACAATCGAATATGCAAAAGCACATTCAACAAAACCTTTTGAAGTATTTGAAGCTGATGAAGATGCTGAATATGAACAAGTTATAGAAATCGACTTAAGCAAACTTAGACCTACTGTTTCTTATCCTCATCTTCCTGAAAATACAAAAACAGTAGATGAATCTATGAAAGAAAAAGTATATGTAGATCAAGCAGTTATCGGTTCTTGTACAAATGGAAGACTTGAAGATATTAAAATGGCTGCTGATATTTTAAGAGGCAGAAAAGTAAACAAAAAAGTAAGAGCAATAGTTATCCCTGCTACACAACAAATTTATCTTGACAGTATCAAACTTGGATATGTTGAAGATATAATAAAAGCAGGCGCAATTGTTTCTACTCCAACATGCGGGCCATGCCTTGGAGGACATATGGGTATCTTGGCTGCAGGAGAAAAAGCAATTTCAACAACAAACAGAAACTTCGTAGGAAGAATGGGACATGTAGACAGCGAAGTTTACTTATCAAGTCCAGCCGTTGCAGCAGCATCAGCAGTTGCCGGATATATTGTTGACCCAGAAAAAGTAATGGAGGGAGATTTTTAATGGAAGCACAAGGAAAAGTATTTAAATACGGTGATAATGTAGATACTGACGTAATAATCCCTGCAAGATACTTAAATGTATCAAGCGGAGATGAACTTGCAAAATATTGTATGATTGATATAGACAAAGACTTTGTAAATAAAATGAATAAGGGTGACATAATCGTTGCAACGAAAAACTTTGGTTGTGGTTCAAGCAGGGAACATGCTCCTCTTGCAATTAAATGCGCAGGAGTATCTTGTGTTATAGCATCAACATTTGCAAGAATCTTCTATCGTAACGCAATAAATATCGGCTTACCTATTCTTGAATGTGAAGAAGCAGCAAATGATATTAAAGCAGGCGATGAAGTAAAAGTTGATTTTAACACAGGTATTATTTCAAACTTAACAACAAACAAAGAATATAAGGCACAACCTTTCCCTGAATTCATGCAAAAAATCATGAAAGCAGGCGGACTTGTAGAATATACAAAGGAAAAGATCGGAGAATAATATGGAATTTAATTTGGCGGTAATAAAAGGGGATGGAATAGGTCCTGAGGTAACAGCTGAAGCTGTAAAAGTACTAAATAAAATAGGAGAAAAATATTCTCATACATTTAAATTTGCATATGTTAGAGCAGGCGGAGACGCAATCGACAATTGCGGTGAATGTCTACCAAAAGAAACAGTACAGCTTTGCAAAAACTCTGACAGCGTTATTTTAGGTGCTGTGGGAGGTCCTAAATGGGATAATCTTCCAGGAGATCAAAGACCTGAAAAAGCATTACTTGGCATAAGAGAAGCTTTAGGATTATATGCAAACCTTAGACCTGCAATAATACATAAAGCTTTAAGCGATGCTTGTCCTATAAAGAAAGAAATTATAGGCGACAGCTTAGATATTATGGTTGTAAGAGAACTTACAGGCGGTATCTACTTTGGAGAAAGAGGATATAGAGAAGGTAAATACGGAAACGAAGCTTACGACACAGAAAGTTATTCAGAAATGGAAATAAGAAGAATAGGTAAAATCGCATTTGAAACAGCAATGGCAAGAAACAAAAAACTTGCAAGTATTGATAAAGCAAACGTACTTGAAAGCAGCAGACTTTGGAGAAAAATCATAACAGAAATGAGCAAAGATTATCCGGAAGTTGAAGTTACACATATGTATGTTGATAATGCAGCTATGCAGCTTGTAAGAAACCCTAAACAATTTGACGTTATTGTAACATCAAATATGTTCGGTGATATTTTATCAGATGAAGCAAGCCAAATTACAGGTTCTATTGGTATGCTTCCATCAGCAAGTCTTGGAGAAAATTCTTTTGGAATGTATGAACCAATTCACGGTTCTGCTCCTGATATTGCAGGTAAAAACATGGCTAACCCTATTGCAACAATTCTTTCAATGGCAATGATGCTTAGATATACATTTACCCTTGAAGAAGAAGCAAGTGCAATCGAAAATGCCGTAACAAAGGTTCTTGATATGGGATATAGAACTCCTGATATAGTAAGCGAAGGCACAAAAGAAGTCGGCACAAGACAAATGGGAGATTTAATAACAGAGGCGATATAAAAACTCTGAAAGAGTGTTTTATAATTTAATTATAATGAGCAAATAAAAAAAGACCGTTAAGAAATGCCAACGCCAGATAAGGAAGTATTTATGTAAGGGGTACGGTGTAACTCAGAAAAATGGGTTACGCCGTACCTTTTTGTTATGCTACAAAGCGGAAGTCCTGTGGGTTTTCCCGTATTTCCTGCATCATAGCAAGGATTTCCTGCTCGGTGGGAATGTCTATCATTCCCGCCGCCGTGAAGTAAATATCCACCTTCACATAACAGTGGCCGCTTGACTTGTCGTTGTTGTGGACTTCAATGCGCTCAATCAGAGAGTTTACAAGTGCCGGGGTAAGCTTTGCAATATCCGTCAGTTCACGAAGCGTTCGGAGCAGCAGCCTTAAATCCGTAACCTTCTGCTTCGCTTCCTGCAAGGTCTTTTGACAGTCGGAAACCTCCCGCATCAGTGCTTTCTGCTCTTTTTCGTAGTTTTGGAGCATTTTGGAAAAGCGTTCATCAGAAAGTATGCCGCTTGCGTTCTGTTCAAACACCTTTTCAATCAGCCTGTCGATTTCCGCAATTCTCTTTGTACCCTGTTCCACCGTCTGCTCCAGCCTTTTGTGTTCCTTCTGCCGCATGGCGTTGGTTTTCTTCGCCAGCATATACAGAAATACTGTTTCGTGGCACTTCACAAACTCCGATAAACCGCTGATGGCTTCAAACACAATCTTTTCCAGCACAACATCCCGGATATAGTGGATTTGGCAAGTCCCTCTGCCGTCCTTGTAGTTAGAACACCGCCAAAATTCCTGATTGCGTTTCAGGCTTTTTGCAGCGCAGAAATGCAGCTTTGCGCCGCAATCGGGACAGTACACCAATCCCGAAAACAGACTTGCTCTGCCTGTGGCGGTCGGTCTGCGGCGGTGTTTACGAAGTTCCTGCACCCTCAGCCATTGTTCCTCCGAGATAATCGGCTCCTGCATATTCGGGATAACCTGATGTTCCACCGCCGGTTTGTAAATGGTTTTATGCACCTTGTAGCTGACGGTGGTGGTCTTGAAGTTTACCGCACAGCCGGTGTACTGCCTGTTTTCAAGAATACCGACAACGGTTTTCTGGTCCCAACAGTACGGATTAGCCGGTACTTTCTGCGCGTGACTTCTGCCGATAGATTCATAGTAAGCAGAGGGAACAAGGATTTGTTCTTTCTCCAACTGCCTCGCAATCTGCGATGGGCCACGCCCTGCAAGGCAAAGCGCATAGATTTTGCGTACCACTTCGGCGGCGGGCTCGTCAATCAGCCATTTCTCCTTATCATTCGGGTCTTTCCTGTACCCAAACGGAACAGAAGAAGATACCCGTTTGCCGTTATCTGCTTTTGACTGCCATACCGCACGGATTTTCTTGGAGGTCTGTGCCGCATACCACTCGTTGAAAATATTGTGGAACGGCATCATCTCCACGCCATCGCCGGTCAAAGTATCTACTCGCTCCTGTATGGCGATAAAGCGGATACCCAGCGACGGATACACCACCTGCGTCAATCTTCCCATTTCCACCTGTTCACGCCCGAAACGGGATAGGTCTTTCACAATAATGGTGCCGATTTCTCCGTTCTCCGCCATACGCTCCATACGCATAAAATCCGGTCTTTGGAAGGTGGTGCCCGATACGCCGTCATCCACGAAAAACATGGTGTTGGTGTATCCCTCTTTTCGGGCGAAGTCCTGCAAAATCTGCTTTTGATTCGTGATGGAGTTTGACTCCTCGTCCTTGTTGTCATCGTCTACGGAAAGTCTACAGTAAAGCGCCGTGATTTTTTCATCTGCCTGCCCGTTTGGTTTCGTTGCTGTTGTCATCGTTCATTTTCTCCTTTCCGGCAACAGGGCATAGCAAAGGCATATTCATCCTACTATACCCTATTGCCTTTTTCTATTGTGCAATGGTTAAATCAGGTTTTCGGACAGAATCAGTTCCTTAAATTGCTCCATTACGCATTGCCTGCCTTTGGGATTAAAATGCGTGGAGATTTCGTAGGTTGTCCCGCCAATTTTCAGCTTGAAATCGTCCTCCCCGAAGCGGCGCAGCCTGCTGTAATCCAGACTGCGTTCTCCGCTTCGAGGCAGCATATAATCCACAAGACAAACCGGCTCGGTTTCATCGATCGGCTCAGGCGGCAGAGCATATATAACTTCGTTATTCTGGTAAATCTCCGTTTTCTTCATACTGCCACCTTACCTTTCGTCACGATTTCTACGGCTTCGTTCCAGTTTCCTGTTGTAGTCGTAAAGCAGTTTCAGAATGGTATCGGTCATCTGCTTCTGCGTGTAGTTCTTTGGGAAAAAGCCTCTCAAATCCTGTACCTTAAAGCTGATACGCTCGGCCTGATTGGCTTTTTCCTCCGACATAATCTCATAGATACTGTCTGAGGAAAGCGTGCCCTGCTGCGCCGCTTTTTTCATACGAATACTCTGTGCGTGGGAAGGGGTGCAGTCGTTCAGGCTCATAGCGTCCAGCAGGATGTTCTGCTGTTCTTCGGACAGATAGGAAAGTTCAACGGCGGGACTGAGGGCGATCACGCCCTCGTCCACCTTTTGGAGCAGTTCGGGAATGAGATGGGTTAAGCGGATATACCGGAACACCTGGTCTCGGCTTTCATTCCGTGCTTTGCCGATTTCAGCGGCGGTATCCGACTTTGTCGCAGCTTGCGACAAAGTTAAGTCCGTGCGCTTGCCCTGCGCTTTCATTGCATCCATCTTCATTTTGTAGGCAAAGGCCTTTTCACTTGGGAGTATCCGTTCACGGTGGAGATTGCTGTCCACCACCGCAATCATCGCTTCGTTTCGGTCAAGGGGATAGATCAAAGCAGGCACTTCCGTCAGTCCTGCTTTTACGGCGGCGTGCAGTCTACGGTGTCCGCTGACCACTTCATATTCGTCCGTATTTTCAATCGGGCGGACGATCAGCGGAGAAATAATACCCTGTGTCTTAATGCTCTCTGTAAGGCTGTTCATATCTTCATCGTCCAGCACCTGAAAGGGATGTCCCTCAAAGGTGCGGAGCTTATCTGTTCGGATGTTTGCCGCCCTTTTCTTCGGCGGGCTGCTTGTATTTGTCATCGTTCATACCTTCTTTCTTTGTGTTTTATTGCTATGGCAGTTTCCATCTGCCGTTCGGTTTCCAGCAGTTTTTCAAATCTCGGTATCTTTTCGAGAATCGCCCTTGCGGTAGACAGTTCCTTCCGCAAAGGCTTGATTTTTGCGGTAATATCCCTCGCTTCGGCGTTCAGCGTTTCGCTTTTCTTATGGCGGTTGCGGTTATATACCGCTTGCCGCTCCTTTTCCAAAGCGGAGATTTGCACCCGTGTTTCGCTGATAAAAGTAACAAGCTCCTGCGGAGAATCCATCTGCTTCTCACACAGGAATCTGTATTCTTCAAGGGTTTTATCCAGTTTGACAACCTCCCGCCGCATTTCGGGCGAAAGCGGACGGGGAGAGGCGGGAGCGATATTGTTGCCTGTAATCAGCTTGCATAACTTGATAATCAGTTCAAACAATATCTGTATACCGTCCATCTTTTTCATTTTGCGGTATTCAATCTCAAGCAGAAGCAGCGGCGTATATTTTGGCTTGTGAAAAGGCACATAGCCGATATACCGCTGATTGCCAAGCAGCCGTTCACGGATGGCGGCAGGGGTATATTCCTTGCCCAGTCGCTCCAAGCGCACCGCCCTCTGCCAGCCTGGCGCTTTGACGGAATAGTGGGCAAAGCGCTCGTCACGCCGTATCTCATAGCCCATATCTTTGAGGCGTATCTCAAAGGCTTTGAAATTGGTGGACTGGGCAAGCGCAGCGTCAATATCCGCTTTCAAAAGCTCTCTGTGCGACATACCGCCGCTCTGCTTCAGCCAGTATTCCTTTTTCTTCCCGCCGTAAAACTCGGCTTCTTTTAGGACGCTTTTTCCGTATTCCAGACATACGGCGTCAGAGATTTCACGGAGCCTGTGATGGTCGGAGATATGGTTTTCGAACTTTCTGCCGGTCTTAAAGGATACGGAGTTTATCACAAAATGGTTATGGAGATTATCGGTATTGAGGTGGGTGGTAACAACAATTTCATATTCCTTGCCCCACATACGCCTTGCGGTTTCCAAGCCGATTTTATGCGCTTCTTCGGGAGTTACTTCGCCGGTCTGAAAGCTCTGATACCCGTGATACGCCACATTGCCGCCTGTTTTGCCGAAGCGCTTTTTCGTTGCCATCATACGCTCATAGGCTCTTTTGGCGTTGCAGTTGATACCGCTGACATACATACACTCATCGGTCTTTTTATCATTGGAAACATACTGCAAGGCGGCGTAGAGATCGCTGTCCACATACCTTTTGTCGATGGTTTTATCGGGATTTTCCGCATAGTCTATCACTTCCTTCAGCCTGCTTTTCACAGGCCAGAATCCCGTAGTTGCCACATCATACCACCAACCTTTCCTTTTGCGGTAAGATAAGTTCGGCGGTTATCTCATCAATCAAAGCGATAATTTTTTCTTCCGTGTCCGCTGAAATTTTGCCTTCGCATACCACACAGAGTGCGTCTAATTTATCGCTGAAAGAGAAGAATACTTCGGGTAAAACGGCTCTCGGCATATATCCCAAAGCACGCTGCCGGAGATATTCCGATACGGTCAGACCGCACCTATCAGCATTGCGCTCAATCAGATTTTTTTCTTTTTCGCTCACACGGATAAACAGGTTTTTGTTCTTTATTTCATTCATACAACATCAATCCTTTCTTTGAATTCGGGGTATTAGGGGCGGCAGCCCCTAAAGTGAAATCGGCACTTGCTGCCGATTAAAGCGGAAACTGTCAATACAGTTTCCCTGCTTGTTACGGTATAAGACATCTACGCTGTCCTTTTCGTGGGTGTTTTGCCGGTCTGTCTGAATGTCGTTTTTCTGTCCCTGCCCCGGAGTCTCACCGCAGCGTTGCTGTGCTCGCTCCCATCAAAGGGAGATCATCGCACGGTCATATCCCGTCCAGCCGGTCATTCAGTTGTAACCGGCTTTCGGGCAACAAAAAAAGCCGGCACACAAATGCGTACCGACTTCCCGCAAAAAGGATAGACCTATCTCCTGCGGTGGTGGCTTCACATTCATGTAACCGGCTTTGAAATTCAAAGTCGAAACTGTCCTTTACACTTATCTGACCGCCGACAGTTCAGGGCAGTTCAGAAGCGGCGGTATTTTCTCTTAGCATACCGCAGGCATTGTCCGGCTGAAAGCCGTCTCTCTCACTCTAATGTGAAGAATACTATTCAGTTGTAGCTCTCTTTTGAGAGTATTTTATTATACCTCATAGAACAAGTGTTTGTCAAGACTTTTGTAATAAAACGAGAATTTTATTTAAATGAATATATCAATTTGTTAATGTGAATTTTATATGACTCGTCGAGTGAAATCTTTATGCAAGTTATTTTACCGTCCAATCTTGAAAACTCAGCTAATAATTGGCCGACTCTTTCTGTTGTATCAATTTCTATTTTCTCAATTTGAGGTGCAAACGCCACTATAAAATATTCAGCATTATATCCTTGGGATAATAATGAGCAAATACATTGTAGCTGTTTGATCGCCCTTTGAGTTTTCATATTTGGTATCAGCAACACTTGCTCTGCTGTAATTACACTCTTTACCTCAACCAACGTTTTAGATGTCTTTGAGTAAAAATCGCATTTATAATTCTCAATAACTTGCTCAGGATAAAATAAACCTTTATTTTTGTTTCCGGTTAAGATTGCTTTAATAATGTGATTGGCAAATCCTGTATCAACAATCAAATAATCTTTGTCGTTTCGTATCGCAAATAAAGTATATTTAATTCGTTTGGCTGCTTTGGTCGTTTCTCTTATCAAAATTTCTTTATCATCAAGCGATATTAAACTACTGAGTTTACACGTAATTGGAACATAACACTCAAGGATTTCATCATTATATGAAATTTTGCAAATAAACCTGCTTTTTCCTTCTGACACAAATATAGCTTTATATAGTTTAAAATCAATAATATTCAACATGCAATCTACCTCGTGGTTAAAATTGTATCACAAATACCCAAGTTAATCAATCTCAAACAACCGATAGGTGGGAATTTTTTTCTTTTATATCGCAAAATTATTGCAACCTATCGAGTTCCATGTTATAATTAAAATGGTTATATCTGAAAGCGAGGTTATTCGTTATGGCTGTTTCGTATAATAAACTGTGGAAACTTCTCATTGATAAGAATATGAAAAAAATGCAATTGAAAGAAGCCGCAGGTATTGGTTCTACAACTTTATCAAAACTAAGCAAAAATCAGCCTGTATCAATGGAAGTAATGATGAAACTGTGTGGTGTCTTGGATTGTAATATTGGAGACATTATGGATATTATTGAAAAAGAATAGAAAGGAGAGCTTGCTATGAGTCTTGCTCAAAACGCTTACATAGATGCTTCTAATGTATATGAAAGCTCTCTTGAAAACAGCTATAAAAAAGACAATGGAGTTTTTTATACAGACTTACCACTTGCTGAAAAAATGTTAATGGAACTAAAACTTCCGAAAGATACAGTGATCATGGATCCTTGCTGTGGTTCAGGAGTATTTCTTTATGCCGCAAAAAAGCATGGATTTGTTAACCTTTTTGGTGCAGATCAAGATAAAAATGCTATCAAGTTTTGCTTAAATAACATTAACAATGTTTCTTTTGCTGCTTGCGACTCCATTGGCAGAACGGCTTCTACTCTATTGAGTGAATTTGAATTAGCTGATCAACCGGATGTTGTTATAGGTAATCCCCCTTATGTTCCTTTGTTGGGTGATATTGAATTAAACTGTGATTATCTTTTCAGACGTAGAGTATCTGATTTTGGCAACAATCTGTTTGTGGCAGCATTAATTCGAGCTTTTGAGATTGTAAAAACCGATGGTATTGTATCTTACATAATTCCAAAAAACTTTCTACACGTAGCTGGATATAGCTTGTTGCGAAGAACTATTCTTGAAGAAAAAACGATTATATCCATTATTGATATCGGCGCTTATTTCAAGAATGTTCGAGGAGAGCAAATTATTCTTACAGTTAAAAATTGTGCAGCAGATAGAAAGCATAAAATCAAATTAAAAAAATTGTCAAGCAACCGCTTTGTATCTATGTGCAGTATTCCTCAATCATTTTACAAAGATGAAATTCTAATCTTTAACTGTTCAGAGGATTATTCGACTTATAAAAAATTAACTTCCTCATATCAAACTTTATCTGATTTATGTAATGGTTATGTTGGTAGAGGAAAATCTGTGTCAAAAGATGCGATAGCAGGAAAAGAAATACGTAAATTTGGGTATAAAAATCATACTGTGCCTACAACAGGTAATAAGGTTTTTATTCAAAATATTTATAGTGCAGAAGCAGGTATAATAGCTGCTTTTGGCGGTAATATGGAAGCAACGCAGACAGTTACTGTATTCACGGACGGTGACGAAAAAATGTGTCGTTACATATTAGGCATACTTCATTCTCGCTTGTGCAATCTTTTCTTGTACAAATACTGTTATAATTACTCCAAACTTACAATGCATACAGATGCAAAATACTTAAAAAAAATACCACTTCCGTCAACTAATCAACAAGAAATATATTTTGATTCTATACTCAGTTTAGTTAGCAGATTAGAAAGCAATGATTATATGAGTCAAGAATGGTTCGACTGTTTAGAGGAATTAAATCAGATAGTGTACAAAGCATACGGTATTAACAAAAAAGAATCCGATTATATTGATTGTGAAGTAAAAAGAATTCAATCAAAAAGGTGGATACCCAATGGACAACTCTAAAAAATGCAATGATCTCACCGGCAAGGAGTGGCTTCAAAATTCTTTTAGCATTTGGCGAGATTTATCGAAAACAAAAGAAGAGAAAGAATTTAAGCATCCCGCATCCTACCCGGTTTCGTTGTGCGAAAAACTAATACGCACTTTTTCAAAAGCAAATTCGCGTGTATTAGATCCTTTTAATGGTATTGGTTCCACAACTGTTGCTGCACAAAAACTTGGATGCGAAGCTGTAGGAATCGATTTATCTGAGGATTTTTGTAATATAGCAAAACAACGTGTGGGCAAAGATGATAAAATTCAGATAATTAACGGTGATAGTTTTGAGGTGCTAAAAACACTTCCTGCAAATCACTTCGATATTTGTGTTACATCCCCACCGTATTGGGATATTCTCAATATGAAACGAAGTGCCGACCAAAAGAATGCTGTAAATTACTCTGATAAGACCAACGATGTGGGAAATATTGCAAATTATAGTGAATTTATAAATACATTATCAAACCTTTTTGCTTCAGTTAGTAGAGTTTTGAAAAAAGGTGGTTATTGTATCGTAAATGTAATGGATATTCGTAAAAAAAGCAATTTTTATCCTTTGCATAGCGATTTAGCTACAGCATTACAAAAAATTGGATTCATTTACGACGATCTAATTATTTGGGATAGACAAGCAGATTACAATAATATGCGGCCGCTTGGATATCCATACAAATTCCGTATCAATAAGGTTCATGAATACCTTTTGATATTTGTTAAGGAGTAGATGTTATGGCATTATTAGGATCCAGGGCTCTCGATATAGAGGTTAACACCGCAGACTTTTGTTTGATTTTAGGGTATTTATGTAGCCCTGGAAGAATCGGGCTTATTGAAGCACAGATTCCAGAAGAAAAAGCGTTTATGTTCGAAAGAGAATTTCCTGATGAAGAATATTACCCTATAACTCAAGGTGAAACGACAGGTGGATATTCGATGAAAAGAAGCCATCAACTTCGTATTTATTTTAACAATATAAATAATTGTCCTTCTGTTCTTCTTCCTTTTTTAGGCGAGGGAAACACCAGTTATGTGAGAAGAATCAATAAAGGCAAGTTTGTAGAGAAAATTGTTAGAGATTATGGCTTCCATTTTGGGGAATATCAAAATGTTGCAGCCATACGAGCTATTGTCTCACGCTTACATCCTGCAAATCTTACAGACTTTGATCGGGGATATAATTTGTAATGGAGGATCATATGCTAAAAAGAATTTTAGACTTTTTAAATGATATTAAGCAGAATGGCGGAGACTTCTTTATAGAAGCAGAAGCAAAACCGGGAACAATGGCCAAATTTATCAACGATTATAATCAAACTCATACTCCTGCTATCACATTATATAGCGAGGGAATAATTGTTTTACAAGAAGATGCTAACAAATGGGCTCTGGAATTGAGGCTCTATGTTCCTGTTGCCCCACCCGCTGACATAGCACACTTATTTGGAAAAAACAGAGTTTATAAGGCCGAGTATTTATATCGTCTTAATGATAATAGAATTATTCGGGAATTATTCAACAATGGATATAGAATAGGCTTGAATTAAAAGGATTGTGATTGTATGAATCTAGAGATGTCTTACCTTTTAGGTATGATTTGTGGCAATGGAGAAGTGAGACGTGGTGCATCAGAAACCACCATATCTGTTGAAATTCCACATAAAAAACTGGTAACAGAAAATAATAACGATGTTAGAATATATGTACGTGCAAGTATAACCGATATTCGCACAGTATTAGAACCTCTAATCGGCACAGGATTGAGCTTTACTCAGCAGGATAATTATTCTATTATCTCTTTCACTAAGAGAAATGACGAATATATGATGCGAGAAATTTTACGTTATATCGGCAATGCGGTATCCCACGAAAATATTAGAATTGATGAAGAAATTTTTTCCTTTACTCGTGATGAGAAGATATCTTTTTTGCAAGGATTTGCTGATGTGACGGGTTACATTCGCAGAAGTAACTACTTTTTTAAAAACTATATGCATCGTGTTTACTTAGAAGTGCCACATAATTGGTATTTGGTTAGCGATGTTTGTCGTTTACTTAAAGATGTTAATATTCCTGTACAGGCAATAGATTGGGCTCATCCCAATATGCGTGACGGCAATCTTGTTAAATTCAAGGAAGGGAAGCCTGATTTTTGGAAAAAAGAACATCAAATTAAAATATGGGCGAATGAATTTTTGCCCATAGGATTTGCTGTTCTGCACAAAAGAGAAGCTCTTGCTCAGTTTGCAACCGAATTAATCGATGGTCTTGAATCAGAGGGGAAAAAACCTGAAGAAGTAACTCACAAATTCTATTGGGAAGGCCGCGAAAGAAATAAAAACAAACCACATCACCCAAGCGAAAATGATGGCTTTATTCCATCCGAGATAAGAGGCAAACACTATGATTCGTGGAAGCAAATAGCCAAAGATTTAGGATATGGAGAATAAAGATATGAGAGAATTTGACTTATACCCACCAATGCAGCTATGGCTTAAAGCATACCTGAAAGATAAATACAAATCTGCTGAGGAAATAATCGTAGTTGACTCACACAGCGAACGATTGGATAGAGTTCTTAGAAAGTACGGTATCATTCAAGAAGAAGCTATCGGTGTAGATATTCAAATTGATGTTCTCGGCATAGTAAAGAAGGCAGATGAGTTCAAACTGTTTTTTATTGAAGCAAAAAAGACAAGTTTAACTCTGCGTGATTTAGGACAACTGTGGGCATACTGCAAACTAATCGATCCGGAAGAAGCGTTTTTAATGACATCTGCGGACTTGGGATCGTTAAATAAACTTTTGAATGTTTATAAAAGGGAAGATTTGCTTGATTTTGGTGATGGTAAGCGTATTAAAAAGATGAAAATAGCTATCTGGAATATGCAAGCCAATGCTCCTAATTCCGCGAGTATGATTCCGAAAATCTAATTATTAAGCGAAAATGGCGAGGTGAAACACCTCGCCATTTACTAGTTTATCGGAATATCACATCATTATATATAATTTCATTAATAACATCTATAATGTCGTTGTTTCTGTGCACCCATTCAAAAGGATTGGATTTTTTAAGTTCTTCAGTAACTTGGTATAACGATTTATATAGCGGTACCATATTTTCATAGATGCTATTTGCTAACTCGTCAATATCAGCAAGATAGCTATATAAATCACCACTTGTAATCAAATTAGTATAAAATATTTTTCTATGTTGTTTAATGTATTGAAGGTGTCTTTGCCCCCACAATCCTATCGGCACTACGTCTTTGGCAGGAAGGGCGAGACAGGGGATAAGATAATCTCCCTGTTGTTCGTATGTGCCACCCATCTGTTCAAATATTGTCTTTTTCATAACCTTAAACCTCCGTGATTCTGATTTTGAATTTCTTGACAGGTGCGTTGACTACTTTGATTAGAACATCATCTACTGCGTCCGTATATCTGCCTTCTGCCAGCAGATTGTTCCGCAGCGCATTAAGAGCATTTAGAATAATTCTCCGTTCACTTTCATCAATCGCTATGTAGTGTTTTTGATTTCGCATATCCGCTTACCTCCTTCACTCACATTGTAGCAAGGAAGGTCTTGTTTGACGAATGTGCGATTTCATTTTTGAACATAAAGAAAGACAGCATAAAAAGCATTTCTGCCTTCTACGCTGTCTTTTGGCCTTTGCAACGCCCATAAGCTGTATTTCAATATTGTTTTCAAATTACTGCCTTATATGGCGTTAGCAAATCTTAACAGTCTTTTTTATTTTTATATATACTTAAACTTCCTACCATGATTATAGATACCATAAGTAAAATAATATAAGCCGTAACATTGTTTTCATCTGACGTATCGACAGAAGAAGACACAGTTTTGTCAGCTTTGCTGTTTACCTTAATATCAGTGCTTACGCTGTCATTATTAATATTGCTGTTATCTGTTTTATCATCTTCTTTAGGCGGAACATAATCAGGGTTCTCATATCCGCAAACACTGCATTTTCCGTCTACATAATTATGTGCTTCAAATACGGCAGTAACAGTTACATCACTGTTCGGCATTTTAAATGTAGTTTTTACTGCCTTTTCATCAGTAAGACTAATGCCGTTCCCGCTTGTTATCTGCCATGAAGTAAAATGTCCGTTCTCATCATTATTATCTACACTTATGCTTACATCTGCGCCTTCTATGTAATTTCCGCTTCCGCTTCCGTTTTCAACGGTTAATTTATATATTCCTGCTTTAATTAAATTTTCATAGTTACTCCATTCTGCTTTATATAAGTCAACACTTGAAGAAGGAACATAAATATTAGAAAGACTGCTGCAATCAAGGAAAACATTGTCTCCAAGAGATACAGGCGTTTCACTCATTAAATAAATTGTATCAAGCAATGTGCAGCCTCTAAATGCAGTAGTATTGATTGAGGTTATACTATCCGGAATGATTATTTCATTTAAGGAAGTGCAGAAGGCAAATACAGAACTTCCGATTGAGGTTACACTATCAGGTATGGTTATTCCGCTTAAGGATACACATCCGGAAAATGCAGAAATCCCTATTGAAGTTACACTGTCTGGAATATTTATTTCTTCCAGTGCTATACATCCATTAAATGTCCAGTTTGCAATCGAGGTTACACTATCCGGCCAAGTTATTGTTTTTAAGGACGTACAACTTTCAAATGCAGAACTTCCGATTGAAGTTACACTGTCAGGTATGTTTATTTCCTTTAAGGAGGTACAGTAATCAAATGCATTATGTCCTATTGAGGTTACACTATCTGATATGCTTATTTTTTCTAAGTAAGCACTGTTGTAACATGCATAATGTCCAATTGAGGTTACACCATCCGGTATATTTATTTCCTTTAAGGCATTACATTCGGAAAATGCATATTCTCCGATTGAAATTACGCTGTTCGGTATATTTATTTCATTTAAGGATGCACATTGATAAAATGCCCAATGTCCGATTGATGTAATTGCATAATTAGTAGTCGAATTGGAAGAATCTTTTATTTCTCCCGTTAAATCAATAGAAGTAAATCCTGCATTTCGATTATCTCCAATAGCCAGATTTGTTCCCTCTGCCGTTACATTGCCTATTACTAATTGATCATCTTCGCTGTTTGTCAGCGTTTTAGCTTCTGAATCATAAATCCAATCTCCATTTGCAGCAAAACTTTCCTTCGGCATAAAAAGGAATACAAAGGTAAAGCATAAAATAAGCATAAATGAATATTTAAGTATTTTCTTTTTCATGGCTTTCTCCTTTTATTAATAGATATAAAGCAAATTTATTACAATCATTAACTTTAGTTAAAGTATTTTTTTTGTTTTATTATTTATTAATTCTCTCTTTATAATATTTTATTTATCATAAAATATATAAATTTTTATTATTATATCATACTTTTCTGTTTATGTATATCACCCGTTTTAAAGGAGAAATGGGTATCTTAAACACTCAAAAAAAGAATATAAGGTTAAACCCCTATATTCTTTCTATAAAATTCCAAGATGTTCAAGCAAAATTTTAATACCCATTAAAACAAGAATAATACCCCCAACAAGTTCGGCTCTTTGTTTATATTTCTTACCAAAAATATTACCAACTTTTAAGCCAATCATTGATAATATAAATGTCGTACAACCTATTATAGATATTGCTAAAAATATATTTACGTTTAAAAATGCAAAAGTAACCCCTATAGCAAGAGCATCTATACTGGTTGCAACTGCAAGTGGAATCATTGTTTTAAAATCAAATCTTGAATCAAGATTTTCTTCTTTTCTTGATTCCATTATCATATTAACACCTATAAAACCAAGAAGAATAAAGGCAATCCAATGATCAAAATCCGTTATTATATTTTTAAAATAATAACCAAGATAATAACCTATAAGGGGCATTAAAGCCTGAAATCCACCAAAGTATACTCCAACAGTAAGATAATTATTACTTCTTAATTTCCTTGTAGAAAGACCTTTACAAACAGATACCGCAAATGCGTCCATAGAAAGACCTACACCGATTATAAACAGTTCAATTAAATTCATTTTTTCCTCTCATTACAAAATTTTATTGATAAAAAAAGAGACCTATCCGTTAAAAAACAGATAAGTCTCATCGTTTAAAATAAAGCCAGGAATTTCTTTCCAATATGTTGACTTTATTACGCCTTCACGCCGATTACTCCCTTACGAATTAATACTATATCATATATAAAATATTTTGTCAAAATAAAAAGATCTATAGCTTAATTTCTCTTAATGAGTAAATATATTTATCGGTTATTTTTAAAATCTCTTCTTTATGCTCTATACTTTCTTCTTCCTCAATTGTATAAGTATACATATTAGCAGCTTTTCCAGCCATTGTTCCTGCAAGAGAATCTTCCACAACTATACATTCTTCAGGATTTATATTAAGCTTATTTGCAATGTGCAAAAATATATCAGGGTCAGGTTTGCTTCTCTTTACGCAGTTAGCGGTAACAACTAAATCAAAAACACCATGCAAACCTTCTTTATCTAAGAAGCTTTTTATAAGTTCCATTGTGTTGTTTGTCCCAATTGCAAGCTTATAACCTTTTTCTTTAGCTTCTTTTATAATCTCTTTTGCACCATCTCTTAATATATCTTCGGTTAAATAAAGTTCATTTACTATATCTACCCATTCCTTAATAATTTCTTCAATACTTTCTTCAACATTATATACCTCTTTTGTCGCCTGAGCAGCCTCTTCAATACTCATAGGTCTAAAGTCAATATCTTCTATTGAATATTGTATACCTCTTCTTTCGTTAAAAAAGATATCATCCACTTTTTGCCAAAGAGGAAGTGAATCAACTAAAGTTCCGTCAAAATCAAATATTAATAATTTCTTTTTCATTATTTCTCCTTTGAAGTTTCTCTTTCATAATAAAATAAATACTGTTGTGCAATACCGGCATATTCACCCCATTTACTCTTAGCAAGGTTAAATCCATTTTCAAAAGTTAAATCAGTAAGCCCATATCTATTTAAAAATATTCTCTTAACCCATACATCCATAGGGCAAAGTTCTAATCTTTTTAGAGCAAACAATAAAATACAATCCGATACTTTCTCTCCAACCCCTTTTATTTTCATAAGTTCCTTTTTAGCTAATTCAGTATCCAATTCACTTATCTTTTCAAGGTCAATTTCGCCTGTGTTTATTTTATGTATGGCATCAACTAAATATTTATCCCTAAATCCCATTTTAAGTTCATGAAATTCTTCTTTTGTTACGTCTTTTAAATCTATATAACTTGGGAAGGAATAATACTTTTTACCCTTATACTCTATTTCTTTTCCATATCTTTCACAAATAAGTTCTATTATAGCCTTTATTCTTGGGATATTATTATTTGCAGAAATTATAAAAGAAATAATTGTTTCAAATAAATCCTGTTTTAAAATTCTTATACCATTTCCGTATTCTATACATTTTTCTATATGTTCATCTGTATTTATCTTTTTATCTATTTCATTATAATCAAGATCAAAATCAAAATATATTTTTAAGAAAGAATCAAAATACTCTTTTGTTGTATCATAAAATGTAAACTTTCCGTCTTCTTCTTTTATGTGAATTACCTTTCCATTTACAACCCCGATAAATTCATCTTTTTCTAATTCATTCCATCTAAAACATTGCCCACATTCAAAGGTCTTTTTCAAATTAAAATGGTCAACATCAGTTAGTATTAAATCGTTATTTATTTGTTCTATCTTCATAGTAATACTCCAAAAATTCCTTTGTATATTCGTTTTGTTCGTTATACATTACAAGAGGAGGCAAAATATTTAATCCGCTTTTTCCTCCTTTTACAGCTTTGAGCAAAAATAAATTTGAATTTTTCTCTTTCTTTGGATAAATAAACTGAACATCTTTAACAGCAAATCTATACTCTCCAAGTATTTTCATAATTTCTTCAAATCTATTTGTTCTATGTACCAAGAAAAACTTTCCTTTATCCTTTAATAACTTTGAAGAAACTCTTGCAATATCTTCAAAACTGCATAGTATCTCATGCCTTGCATAACTTTTTTTATCATTTATGCTTACTTCTCCGCTATTCACTTTATAGTAAGGTGGATTTACAGACAAACTATCAAATTTATTATATAAACTTTTATCAAGGTTATTGATATTTTGGTTTATTATTTCAATATTGTCAATATTATTATAGTCAAGAGATTTTTTTACTACCATACACATTTCTTCATCAATCTCAACTGCTTTAATATTTTTATTTCCTCTTTTTGCATATACGAGTATTGGTATAACGCCGCTTCCCGTACATAAATCAATATAACTATCCCTTTTATTTATATATTTTGATGTAAGATTTGCAAGGAGCACAGCATCTACACCAAAACAAAAAGTATCAGTATCTTGATATATATAATAATCTTTTATTTGCAAATCATCTAATCTTAAATTCATATTGTTCTCCTTAAGGAAATATTATATCATACCATAAATATAATTACATCAATTATAAATAAAAGAACGTCAAAGCGTTCTTTTATATTTTATATACAATTTTATCGGTAATATCAGTAAACACAATTAAATAAGAAAGTGCAAGAGCAAACCCTGCAATAACGTCGCTTGAATAATGCACCCCAAGATAAATCCTGCTTACTCCTATTAATATAATAAGAGAACATATTAAAATACTTCCAAAAAATTTAAACCAAAATCCACCGTTGCTTCTTATAAGAAGATAAAGTAGAAATCCGTAAAATGCTAATGAACACATTGAATGCCCGCTTGGGAAACTAAACCCACTTGCTTCTGCAAGTCTTACAACGGCAGGACGAGGTCTTTCTATTATAAACTTTAAAGCTTGGTTTAAACATACAGCTCCCAGTATATTTACTATTGATAATATTATTTTTTTCTTATCTTTCATAAGCATAAAGATTAAAATACAAAGAGGAAATATTACTTCAATAGAACCAAACCTTGTAATAAACCTAAATATCTTTGTAGTTTCAGGTGATGTAAAAGAAGATACAAAATTATAAACCATAAAATCAAAATTATTAAGGTCATTTACACTAAGTTTAATACATAAATAAAGAAACAACCCAAGACCAATTATTGCAACAATCCATTTTATATAACTTTTCTGCTTTCTATTTATAACCTCTTTCATGATAACACCTCTTTTTTATTTTACCACCAATAGGAGCTTTTATAAAATTCTTTTTCAATAAAAAAACAGCCCTAAAGCTGTTTAATTATTTCCTTTACTTAATACTACTTCAACTGTCTTGCTTTTTCCGTCTCTTTCGTAAGTAACTTTAACTTTATCTCCGGGGCTATGATAATAAAGCTGTTCTCTAAAATGAAGCATATTTTTTATTTCAACATTATTAACCTTTGTTATTATGTCATTTTCTTTTATACCGGCATTATCAGCACCCATTCCATTTACAACACCGACAATTAAAATTCCTTTTTCTAAATCTATATCTTCTGAATAATATCTTGCGATTTCTTTATCTACACCTTCAATTCCCATAACCGTAGGAACGAATTCTCCCTCTTTTTTTATGTGTTCTATAATTGGTTTGGCAATATTTATCGGAATTGCAAAGCCAAGCCCTTCTCCGGACTGAATTTTATAAGTATTTATTCCAACAACTTCTCCTGCAAGATTTAATAAAGGACCTCCACTGTTTCCTTCATTTATTGAAGCATCTGTTTGAATTAAATCTTCAGCAACTGTTGAAGAATCTACAGCAATACTTCTATTAAGGGCACTGATTATCCCCTGTGTTACGGTTCTTTCAAAAGTTAGTCCCATTGGATTTCCTATTGCAATTGCAGTCTGACCTATATTTATTTTTTCACTGTCCCCTAGTTTTACAACAGGCAAATTCTTTGCATCAATTTTTATTACTGCCAAATCAATAGTAGTAGATGAATATATTACCTTCGCATCAAAATTTCTTCCGTCTTTTAATGTTACGTTTATTTGTTTTGGATTTTCACTTACAACGTGCTGATTTGTTAGTATTAGACCGTTTTTATCTACAATAAAACCTGTTCCAATTCCTCCAACCTCAGACTCTCTATCAAATATATCTTTTGTTACCGAAACTGTTTCAACACCTACAACAGCTGGAGTAACACTTTGCGCAACTTTTTCGGTAGTAGACTCCTTAAGTGTAACGCTTCCTGAAGAATCATCTGTTACTATTTCGCTTTCCATACCCAGTTTTTCATCAATTAAAGCATTCATCCTCATATTAGTTATAAAAAAAGCTAATGAACCGAATATAATCCCACCTATAATTAATCCCAAAAAGAATATGGTAAGTCCGCTTTTCCCCTTTTTTTGCATATTGACCTCCTAACAATGAATAGTCCCATTAATACCTATTCTGTTTGCAACATCTAAAACAAAATCTTTTCCCTCAATGGCATCATTGCTTTTTGCAACGTCTTTTACCGTTTCAAAAGCAACAGAAGAAAGATTATTTTCTTCGCTTAAATGTCCAAGCCTGATTCTTTCTGTCTTTCCTTTTATAAGCTCACTTAATACTTTACCGCTGTCTGTATTTGAAAGATGACCGAAAGGCGATAAAATTCTTTGTTTTAATTCAATTGGATAAGACCCATTTTTTAGCATTGTTTCATCATGGTTTGCTTCTAAAAAAACAAATTTACAATCCTTAAGCTTATTTATTACACTTTCCATTATCATTCCCATGTCTGTTGCCACGCCAATTTTATTTTTACCATCATCAATAGTAAATCCAACAGGAGCAACAGCATCATGAGGAATAGAAAAGCTATCAATTAATAAATCATTTATATATAGTGGTCTTTCTTCTTCTATTCTGTATATATTATCTCCTTTAACATTTCCTATCTTTTTTAAAACCGAAGGGCAAGCATCCTTTTGAATATAAATAGGTATATCGGCTTTTCTTGATAATACACCTGCACCTTTTACATGATCAGAATGTTCATGAGTAATAAGTATTGCATCTATATCATGAATATCTACATCAATCTTTTTAAGCTCATTTATTATATGTTTACCAGCAAGTCCTGCATCTATTAAAATTTTTGTATTTTCACTTTCCACAAGCAAACTGTTTCCCTTTGATGAAGAAAAGAGATTTGTAAACTTCAATTTATTCTCCCTTTCATTTTATGTAATTTATATATATTTATTATATAAAATAAAATCCCCTTTATATTTAGGGGATTAAATATTTTATGAATCAACTCTTTCTATATCGGCACCTAAATTTCTAAAGTTCTCTTCTATATTTTCATATCCTCTATCAATATATTTTAAATTAGTAACTTCAGTAGTACCTTTAGCAACAAGCCCTGCCAATATCATAGCAGCACCGGCTCTTAAATCAGTTGCTTGAATTTTTGCACCGTAAAGTTCACAAGGACCTGTGAATACTGCTGTATTACCATTTACCCTTATGTTTGCGCCCATTTTTTGCAGTTCTGTTACATATCTAAAACGATTTTCAAATATGCTTTCAGTAATAGTACTTACTCCGTTTGCCAAACACATAAACAGTCCCATAGGTTGTTGTAAATCTGTTGGAAATCCAGGATATGGTAGAGTTTTAACATTACAAGGTTTAATGTATTCTCTTCCTACTACTCTAATATTATCATCTTCATCAACCGTAACTTCAGCACCCATTTCTATTAATTTAGCTGTTATTGAATCAAGATGAGGTGGGATAACATTTTTAATTAAAACGTCCCCCTTTGTTGCAGCAGCAGCAATCATATAAGTTCCTGCTGTTATTTGATCAGGAACAACAGAGTATTCACAACCATGAAGTTCTTCTACCCCATTTATTCTTATTACATCAGTACCGGCACCTTTTATGTTTGCTCCCATTAAATTTAAGAAGTTAGCAATGTCAACAACATGAGGTTCTTTTGCGGCATTTTCAATAACCGTTAGACCATTTGCCTTTACTGCTGCAAGCATTATATTAATTGTTGCCCCTACGCTTACAACATCCATATAAATGTTTGTACCTTTAAGTCCGTTTGGAGCTTCTATTTTTATTGAACCTTTAACATCAACTTTTGCCCCTAACGCTTCAAAGCCTTTAATATGTTGATCAATTGGTCTAGCACCGATATCACATCCTCCAGGAGGTGGAAGTTCAACGCTTCCGTTTCTTCCTAGTAATGCACCAAGCAAATAGTAACTTGCTCTCATTTTTGTGCTTTCTTCTGCAATTTCATCACTTGTGCAATCTGCAATATTTGTTGTGTCTACACTTAAACCTTTTGATGTCTTTCTGATTTTTGCACCAAGTTTTTTCATAATACTTATATAGTTTCTGATATCTTGAATATCAGGTAAATTCTCAATAATAAATTTATCGCTGGCAAGAACTGTTGCCGGAAGAATTCCAAGAGCCGCATTTTTTGCACCTGTAATTGTAACTTCTCCAGATAATCTGTTTCCGCCTTTTATAATAATTTTTTCCATTCTATTTTCATCCTTTAAATTCTTTTTACTTTAACTTTAGTATTATACTAAAATTTACTTTAAAAATAAAGACTAATAGCTAAAAACCAACTAAAAACATGGGTTAGGCTGCAATTTTGCATAGTTTCTTGTTCTTGAAAGTAAGTTTGTTTGTGATAAATCTACCGTAGGAGTTCCTACAAATCTTGTTGTATAAACACTTCCGTGACAATCGGAGCCTCCACTTACTATTAAATCATGTTTTTTACAAAAATCAAAATAATATTCATTTTGTTCCTTTAAAGGATTATAAGTGCTGTAACACTCGATACCGTCAATTCCCATTGAAAGATAATTTTCAAGCATATCCTTTGGCATTACATTTCCCGGGAAATAATATGATGGATGAGCAAGAACTGCTACACCTCCCGCCTTTTTAATTGCTGCTATAATTTCTTCTGAAGATAGCAAATCTTCTTCTTTTGGAACGGGAACTTGAGCTTTAATTGCATTAAAAGGTTCTATTCCCTTACATACGTTTTTCTCTGCAAGATAATTCATAATTGGAAGACCTGCCATTTCCTGCATTTTATATATATTGTATTCTTCCAAACTTACATTATCATATCTCTTTGCGCACCAATTTATTATTCTTGTATCTCTGTTTTGTCTTACTCTTTTTGTTCTTGTCATTGTATAAGTAAGATCTATATCATCTATATCAATATCATAACCTAAAATATGAACTTCTTTATCATAAGACTTAGAGCATATTTCAGTTGCCCTGATTAAATTTATTCCTTCTTGTTTTGCAAGATATTCTGCTAATTTAACGTTTGAGATACTGTCATGATCCGATATAGCACAGTATTTAACTCCTGCTTTTTTTATATTTATTACAGCTTCTTCGCTATCCCAACTCCCGTCAGATGCGTTAGTATGAATATGAAAATCAACTTTTTCCATAGTTACCTCCTATAATAACTTCCTAAAATAACAACCTTTAGTACTTTCTGCTAATCTTTCTTTTTTCAAATATTTATCAATTACAATATCAACTTCTTTACTATTCTCGTTTGTAAATAAGAATACTCTATCAATATTATCCTTTAGTTTATCTAATTTGTCAAATATACATACGGGATATGTGTTGAAAATTTCACTGGTTTGTCCGTTACATTTAACTTTAAATTTTTTACCCATTCTATCCGTAAGGCTTTTATTTTTATTGCAATTCTTACATCCTACTTCTTCATTAACGGGACAGTTTCTTACAGTCATTAGAGGTAAATATCCATAAACTATTACAGATAAAGGAGTATTTGTTTTTATTTTATTTATATTATTTACGGTATTTTCAAAAGATAAAGTAATATTTTTTAAATTGTTAATATTTTTCTCAAGTATATCTATGCTGTATGAATTTGTTATATTACTGCCAAACCCACTATATACATCAAATCCTTTTTCATCGGCTAAGTATATTTTACCTATGGTATGAGATAAGGCTTTGTTTATTCCAATCTCTTCTACAGTATCAAGCATTGACTCTATATTATCTTCCCTGTCAAAATAAATTCTTGGTATTTCTACCCCAAGCTTTTCACTATACTTTTCTATTACATCTTTAGATATATTTTTAACTTGAAATAATGGAACAAATATAATATCAAAGTAATTTAAAACTTTATTTGTTAATAAATTTATATTACTTAATACAGCAATATTTTTATGTTCTCTTACAATATCTTTCTTATTAATCTTCGTTAACGTATCTATATCATAAGTTTTAAACCTGTTTAGTCTTATACTGTCCATTTCTTTTATGGCATTTCTTCTCATTTCATTAATAGCTGATACCGGAATAAAAATATTATCATCAGTATTTCCATCCATTTTATCTACGTAATATATACTTTCACCAAACTTACTTAAATTCTTTTCTATATTTTCTTTTAAAGTAGGTTTATTTTTCGCCTGCTCTATTATAGGACCAAACTGTTCTACCGATACCCCTTCTTCATCGGTTACTTTAACATATGCTTTTTCACCTAAAGAAAAGTCATAAGTCACATTAACTTTAACTTTTTCTTCTTCAATATCCATATTTTTAATTTCTTCACTTATTTGTTTAGTATAAGATTTATCTTCTTCGCTTCTTATACCAAACATATCATTTCTTTTTCCTGTTATATATCCATCTGTAAAACCGCTTCTTGAGAATACATTTTCAAGTTGTTTTTTATTATAATATCCTTTTTCAACTTTATCTTTAACAGCACAAACAACACTTTTAACATACTCATTGCTTTTCATTCTTCCTTCTATTTTTAAAGAAGCAATACCCATTTTTGCAAAAGTATCAATATAGTCTATATAACATGCGTCTTTCAAAGATAGATTATACCTGTTTTTATCATTAACATAAAAAGGAAGCCTGCATACCCCTGCACATAAACCTCTGTTTCCGCTTCTTTCTCCAAGTGCGGAAGAAAAATAACACTGTCCGGAAACACTCATACATAAAGCTCCGTGCATAAAAATTTCAACTTCAACATCTACTTCATCAAGTATTCTTTGAATTTCCACAAGAGATAATTCTCTTGATAACACAACCCTGTCAAAACCCATTTCCTTTAGCTTTTTCGCATCACTTACATTATGAACGCTAAGCTGAGTTGAAGCATGAAGAGGCACATGAGATATTTGCTTTAATATATTTATTACTCCAAGATCTTGAACTATAATAGCATCAAAGCCGGCTTTATTAATCATTTCAACTTCTTCGATTAACTTTTCTATTTCATTATCATAAACAAGAGTATTTAAAGTTACATGAGCTTTTTTACCTCTTAAATGGCAAAAATCAACCGCTTCTTTTACCTCTTCAAATGTTGAAAAATTCTTTGCGTTTCTTCTTGCATTAAAATTACCAAGTCCAAAATATACACTATCCGCACCACTTAATACTGCTGTTTTTAAATTTTCAAAATTACCGGCAGGTGCTAAAATTTCTATTTCATTTCCATTTACTAACATGATTTTATCCTCTAAGTTAATTTACACTGTAAGTATATAATATTAGCAAATTAAATACAAATACTTAAAGGGTTTTTTATTTTTTTTAGTTTTATTCTTTTTTTCATCAAATTTCACCAACGAGGCTTTTTATAATTTTTATATAACTTATGGGAGGCTTTAATATGATAAGTAGAGAAGGTATACTAAAAATCAACAATACATACGCTGAAAATTTAAAAAACAAAAGAAAAGAAAACAAATTTTTAACTTATCGCAATGTTTTTATGCTTGTTATGTCAATATTAAATAGCTTTTGTATTTTCTTTTCTTATACTTTGCCGTTTGTCTTTGGATTTGGTGCTTTTATAATTTATAAAAAGGAATTAAATAATTTACCTTTAATCATTATGACAGTGTTAACAGCTTTCAATTTAAATATATCCTCAGCTTTTAGGTTAATTATTGCATTTTGCTTTATGCTTATGGTAAATCAAAATTATATAGTAAATGAAAATAAAAGCACATATTCCGTTATATGTGCCCTTATTACTTTGTTAAGCGGTTTCTTTGTTAATTATATTTTTAAAAACCCACCCATTAACAATGTTTATTCATTAATTGAAAGTTTAAGTTTAATATTGGTATTTTTTGTTTTTAATACCTCTTATAATCTTATAGAAAATTTTGATTTAAAAAAAGAATTCTCCTCTTTTGAAGCAATAAGCCTGTCTATTATTTTTTCAATAATAGTACTGGGGTTAAGTGATATAAAAATATTTACAGTTTCCATTGCTCTTATTATAACCTCTTTTATGTTGCTTTTTGTATCTACCTACTTTTCATTAAGCCTTTGCCTTAGTTTTTCACTTATAGGAAGTATTCTACTTACTCTAAAAGGTGGATACAGCACTGATATAATTTTAATTTTTACAGTAGCTACTTTATTTTCTTCAATGACAAAAAATTTATCAAGAGGAATAAGCACCTTGGTATTTATATTTACTACTCTTACCCTTTCTTGCTATGTAAATAAAAGTATTATGTTTACTATCCCGGTAATTGATGTATTAATTGCAGGTATTATTTTTCTTATTGTATCAACAACTTTTAATCAAAAAATTTTAAATTTGGTAAATATAAAACAAAAAGATTTTCACGGAAATATATTTAATAGTGCCATAAAAAAAGCAATAAAAGAAGAAATTGAAAATAAGAAAAACATGATAAACGAAGTAAGTTATAACATAACCTTAGAGGAAGAAGAAAAAAATGAGAATATAACAAAAAGCATTTGCAAAGTTCTAACTGCCGACATATGCACAAACTGCGAAAACTTTGCTAAGTGTTGGAATGAAGACGGAAAAGAAACCTTTGTAAACTTTTCTCAAGTAATACTTGATACATATAATGGTAAAATAACATCAAAAAAAGATTTACCAAAAAGTTTTGTAAATAAATGCAAATATAACTTCTTTATTTTTAAAAGCGCATCTTACTTGTGTGACAATCTCAAAATAAAAAAAGATTACAAAAATAAACTTTCTAAATTCAAAGAACTTATGAAAATAGAATTCAAAAGCATAAATAAAACTTTAGACAATATTTATACAAACATAAAAAAGGGATTAAATTACTTTTCAAAAGATGAAGAAAATATAAGAGAAAGCCTTTTTGCTATGGGAATTATAGTAAAAGAAAGTGTAGTCTTGGAAGATTTTCAGGGAAAAATGAGAATATACATTAAAACAAGCAAACGACTATCCTCCGAAGAATATAGAATAACCGTACCTTTACTTTTAAGTGAGATATTAGATAAAAACATCATGTATGATTATGATTCTTTCACGGAATCCTCTCTTGAAGCTTTTGAATATACTTTTACGGAAAGAATGCCTTTCTCTTTAAGCGTTGGAATTAAAAGAGGGAAAAGAAACGATAAAGAGAAATGCGGAGATAATTACTCAAATATAATTCTTCCTACAAACAAACATTTAATTGCCCTTGCCGATGGAATGGGAACGGGAGAAAAAGCAAATATGCAAAGTGAAAGAGTGTTAAATCTTCTGGAAGAAATGCTTGGATGTGAAAGCGAAGAAATTGACAGCATAAACACTATAAATACAATTTTATCTCTTGAAGAAAAAGAAGTTTTTTCTACACTCGATATTATACTTTTTGATTTATTTACAGCAAAAGCTGAATTTATAAAAGCAGGAGCAACTGAAAGCTACTTAAAAAGAGAGGGTGAAGTAACCAGTCTTTCTGCCCAAGCTCTTCCAATAGGAATAATAGAAAATATAGATATAGCAAAAGAGACCATAAAATTAAAAAACAATGATTATATTTATATGGTAAGTGACGGCTTTTTAGAAGCATTTATGAACGATAGAGAACTTATAAAAGAAAAAATCCTTAACATGGAATATAGAAATCCTCAAAAGATTGCTGATGAACTGTTTAATGAAGCTTATGCAAGAAGTCTTGGAAAGCTTAAAGACGATGTAAGTATAATTGTAGTTAAAGTAAGAGAAGAATTATATGAATAAGAAAACGAGTATAACACTCGTTTTCTTATTTAATTATATTTCTTTTTGCCATTTCTCCAGCTACGCTCAAAGCAATAATACTTAATAATGAAATAATTATGTATGTGTTAATACTTATCTTATCTCCCGTCTTAGGCGTTTCGGATTTTCTATAATTATGTTCTGAATTGTCATAAACATCATTTGAATTCTCATTGCTATACGGATCTTTCGGATCCTCATTGCTATACGGATCTTTCGGATCCTCATTGCTATATGGATCTTTCGGATCTTCATTGCTATATGGATCTTTCGGATCCTCATTGCTATACGGATCTTTTGGATTTTCTGTACCATAATAATTATAATAAGCAAACACATTATCGTTACTCAATGTTTTGACCTTTTCTTTGATAATCGAATTTGCGAATACAAAGTTGGGCAAACACAAAATTATTGCAACCAATAATATTCCAGAAATTTTTTTAATTTTATTTTGCATAATAACTAAATTCCTCCCACTTTTATTAAAAACTTACATAAATCATATTTTATTATATTACGATTCATTTAACCGCTTTGTAACCTCATTTGCAATATTATCCATAAGACTTTCCAAATAAGGTCCCGGACATTCTGTTTCTGTATTAAAAAATTTATGAATAGTAAGCGTCCCTGTTTCATCGCCCGTCCATATTAATTCTTTTATTTCATTTCGACGGCATATATCTTCGCATAATTCAATGAGTGCTTGATAAGATTCATCACTAACATGCCATTCTCCACCATTCTCGTCATTTGCAACTTCTATGGTAACTGCTTGATTATCATTTTGAGGACTTGACGATGTCCATGCACGATTTTTCTCTTCAACATAAAGTCCGACATTACCATTTATATCTATGGCATAATTTGAAGAAGCATGTCTGCTTGGGTCCGCAAAAACTTCTCCTAATCTTTCTAAAGAAATCGTTCCTGCCATATGATGTATTGTAATTTTTTTTATCTTTTTTTCTCTCGGGAATGTTGCATTCGGGCTTAAGTAAACATATTTAATCATGGAGCTGTTATCAGCAATGATTTCAACTTGTTCTTCTAAAGTCAGTTTATGCCCTACATTATCAGGAAGCCCATGTACATTCATTCTCCATTCTATTATCGAAGCTACACACAACAAACAGAAAAAACACAAAATACACCATATCGGAAAAAATTTTTTCTCTTTTTGTATCATATCTATCCCTTTCTAAAAAATATCATGAAAACCTGTACAAAGAAAAACAGTAAAAAAAACAAGAAAAAAAATATTTTTACTACAACGACCCATTTCATATTTTTCTTTATTAGAACCTACAGTAGTTAATATGGTTAAAACCGTAATACATGGATAAAAAAAACTCACATCAATCATATTATGAAAGAAAAATGCAGAAAAACCAACAATACCATCTCCTCCTTTCATATATATACGAATTATAATTATTACCATCATTAATAAGGCAACCAAACCCAATTCAACACCTATATGAATAAGCGAATTATGAATATGCCATGTATTAAAATACATATCACTATCATACAAATTTAAATATCTCCACTGATATGGTCCGACCCCTATAATTGGATTTTTTAAAATATATCCTAACCCATTTTCCATCATCTTAAATCTTTCAATAAAAGTTGCTACGGCGTTTGTACGTATGAATATAGCAGCTATTACAAAAAACAAACCACTGGCAAATATTAATAAAGAAATTTTTTTATATTTTCTAAGAAAATCGTCCATTAAATACCAATAAAATGATAATAAAAAAACATATATTATCGTCAGACAAGCAATCCAAAAAGTATTCGCAAAAGTTACGGAAAAATAGATTATAATACCTGCAGATATCCCACAAATATTTTTAGCTATCGTCAATAAAGCAAATGAAATTAATTCTTTCCTATTATAAATGCGAGCTTTTTGAATTAATAATATAATTGTAGCCAATATCATTGAAAGAAAACTTCCCATGGATAACGTCAAAGCTAAAGCTGTAAGTATTAAAGGTTCCAACCTGCTTATAATGTTGCTTACAATATTTATTTCTATCTCATTTATTTCACTAACCTTTAACGAAAACCATGCAACAACCAAAAAACATCCTAAAGCATTTGGATTCCCTAACATTGTTTCAAGTCTAAAAATCTCTCCGTTAAAAGAAGAATATATAAAATCTAAAATTCCATAACACGAAATAAGTCCTGCCCATAAAACACATAATCTGCGCATCCATAAACGTTCACTGTCTTTTAAGAGTGACAAAAAGACATATATGACCGGATATATGATTTGAGTATTAAAAAAACCATGAAAAACATCACCGAAAATACTTATGGAAGATAACGCGCTAAAAATCTCATAAATTAATAACGGAAATAAAATCCATGGATCAATAAAAACTGAATCCTTTGTCAATGCTACTACGCATAGAATACATCCAATTAAACCAACCATTTCCCGGCTTCCTATTCCCGTAATTGTCAATGCAACAAGAGAAAATAATAATAAAATCAATAAAAAATGTTCTGTAAATATATCTTGATACTTTTCTATTGTTTCTTTCATTAACACCTCTTTTTCATTCTATATTTCAATAATAATAAAATAATATACTTGTCTAATCATTTAATACATTTTAACTATATTTATTACCATATTAATAAACTTACACTAATAACAATTGATAAATAATCTTTGTCATAAAAAGTATAGATTTAGGAACATATAAACATTAATACATATTAATCATTTTATGTATTAATGTTTATTTTTTTTCTCTTTATTCGTATATTATACTTTTTACATGTTCTATTTTAATATGTCATAAAAAGTATACCATAAGTATCAGCATTATTACAATATATTTTATATTTTATATTTTATATTTTATATTTTATTTTTTACTTTCAGCCTTTGCTTCAAACTTCTCTTTGTTTATGATAAATCTTTCGTGAATTCCTTCACCGACTTTCTCCTTTTCGTCATAAGCTTCGACTTTAAATACTAATCTTCTTCTGTCAATTTCTATAAGCTCACATTCACATCTTACTTTCATTCCAAGTGGTGTTGCAGCAAGATGTTTAAAGTTTGCTAAAGTTCCAACAGTTGATTCCTCTTCACTCAGATATCCTTCAGCAAGTTTAAAGCAAGTTCCTTCCATAAGTAAAAGTAAATCAGGAGTTGAAAAAACCTTTGCGGCTCCGCTCCCTTTTGAACATGCAAGATGTTCTTCTTTTACAACCATTTCTCTTTCATTTTTTAATCCGACAGTTAATTCTTTATTCATTTATATTGTCCTCTTCTTCATTGTTTTTTTCTCCTTCTCCCGGATATTTCCCTGTTTCAAATAAACTTGCAAATTCTTCTCCGGTTAGAGTTTCTTTTTTGATTAATTCGTTTGTGATAAGTTCAAGCTTATCTTTATTTTCAGCTAAAATATTAATAGCTTTTTCATGACATTCGTTTATAATGTCTCTTACTTCTTTATCTATTGCACTCGCAACTTCTTCTCCGTAGTTTTTACTTCTTAAGAAGTCTCTTCCAATAAATACATCATCTTGTCCGCTGCCTAAGCATAAAGGTCCAAGTAAATCTGACATACCCCATTCGGTTACCATGCTTCTTGCAATTTTACTTGCTCTTTCAATATCATTTGAAGCACCTGTGCAAATATCATCAAGCATAACTTCTTCTGCTGCTCTACCACCAAGTAAACCGCAAATCATATCAAGAAGTTTACCTTTTGGCATATGAGAATTATCATTGTCAGGAAGCGAAATTGTATACCCTGCAGCCATTCCTCTTGGAATGATTGAAATTTCTCTTACTTCATCACATTGAGGAAGACTCTTCATTACAATTGCATGACCAGCTTCATGCGCAGCTGTAATTTTTTTATCTTCATCAGTAATAACCTTACTTTTCTTTTCAGGCCCTGCAATAACTCTTTTTATAGCTTCTTCTATGTCTTTCATAGAAACTTTCTTTTCTCTTTTTCTTGCAGCAAGCAAACTTGCTTCATTCATTACATTTTCAAGGTCTGCACCTGTAAATCCGGCAGTGCTTTTTGCAATAATGCTTAAATCAATATCATCTTCTAATGGTTTGCCTTTTGCATGAACTTTTAAGATATCTTCTCTACCTTTTACATCAGGAGGAGCTACAAGAATTTGTCTGTCAAATCTTCCAGGTCTTAATATAGCAGGGTCTAATATATCAGCTCTATTTGTCGCTGCTATTATGATTATTCCTTCTTGATTTGAGAATCCATCCATTTCAACCAATAATTGGTTAAGAGTTTGTTCTCTTTCATCATTCCCACCGCCTAGTCCGGCACCTCTGTGACGTCCAACGGCATCAATTTCGTCTATGAATACAATACATGGTGCATTTTTCTTTGCTGTTTCAAATAAATCTCTTACTCTGCTGGCACCAACACCTACAAACATTTCAACGAAATCAGAACCGCTTATACTGAAAAACGGAACTTTTGCTTCCCCTGCAGTTGCTTTTGCAAGTAATGTTTTACCTGTTCCGGGAGGTCCTACAAGAAGCACACCTTTTGGAATTCTCGCTCCCAAATCAATGTATCTTTTTGGTGATCTTAAAAAGTCAACAACTTCTGCAAGTTCTTCTTTTTCTTCATCTGCACCTGCAACATCATCAAATGTATATTGTTTGTCGCTTTTTGTATATAATTTTGCTTTACTCTTACCAAAAGACATAACTTTGCTTCCGCCTCCACCTTGTTGAGAGAAGAAAACAAAGATTAAAAAGCCCATTAATCCAAGAGATACAAGAACCATTAAAATATTTGTCCATCCTGTTGAATTTGATATCTCATAAGTTACATCAATTTCTCCGGGATTAGCTTTGATATAATCTGTCAAAAGACTATCTAATTCCGACAATGCAACATTTGATACCAAAATCGTATCTCCGCTTTTTAATGTAGTTTCGGCACTTTGTTTATTTCTGTTTATGGTTATGCTTTTTACGTTATCGGCCTCTAAATTCTGAACAAGCTTACTGTATGAAGCTTTTTCAACTTTTGCAGCTGAAAGAGGATTTACAGAACCTGTGACCATGCTTATAAGAAAATATACGCCAAATATCAGCACAACATATATAATTATGGTTCTAAATTTTTTATTGTTCAAATTTTCTCTTCCAATCCTTTCCTTTTAAATTAATTTTATATTTTATCATACTTATTCATTATTAACAATAATTTAAACAGATATTAAACCTTTTAAGAATATACTTCTTCTTTTAATATACCAATATATTTTAAGTTTCTATATTTGTCATTATAATCAAGTCCATAGCCTACAACAAATTCATTTGGAATATAGAATCCATAGTAATCCACAGGAACTTTTATTTCTTCTCTTCCTTTTTTAATAAGTAAAGAACATACTTTTACGCTTTTTGGATTTCTTTCTTTTAATATTCTTATTAAATAATCAAGTGTTCTTCCTGTATCCAAAATATCTTCAACAATAAGAAGATCTCTTCCCTCTACATTTGTTGACAAATCTTTAACAATATTTACAACCCCCGAAGAGGTTGTTCCTTCATAACTGGATACAGCCATAAAGTCCATATCAACAAAAGTATCTATTTCTCTTAGTAAATCACTTAAGAACATAACAGCTCCTCTTAAAACACAAATGACAAGAGGATTCTTATCTTTATAATCTTTAGTCAAAACTTTTCCAAGCTCTTCTACCTTTGCTTTTATTTCTTCTTCAGTAATTAAAACCTTTTTAATATCTTCCTTCATTTTTTACCTCTCAATATTATAATGTATGTTTAATATATTTTTTGTATTTTTATCTGTTTTATATTTATCACTTATTTCATATCCTATTACAGCAACTATATTTTCTCCGTCAACTAAAAGAGGAATTTCATCTCTTTTTTCTCTTGGAATTTTTTTATCTATGAAATATTTTTTTAATTTCTTACTTCCCTCTAATCCAAAAGGATAAAACACGTCTCCTTCTTTTCTTGTTCTTATAATAAGGTTATTTTTTATTTTATCATAATCGACGTATTTATCTTCAGTATTTTTTTCTAAAAATTTAATTTTTTTTAAATTAATTTTGTAATTATTTATTTGTGCTTTAAAATTATCTAAATTATCAACCTTAATATTTATTTTTTTATCTTCATTTTGTATGTTATTTTCTTTTATTTTATATTCAAAATAAAGTTTTTCATATCTTCTCTTAACAACTATATCATTTGATATATTAAGATCAAATGTAGTTTTATTTTTTTGTATAAGTTCTATAATTTTATTAACATGTTTACTGCTTATATCTTTTGTAACCTTTATTGACCTTAACATATTAAACAATACCTGTTTTTTTACAGCTCTATTTAACTTTTTAAATTCATTTACATAAACATAAACCAAATTTTTTTCATGATAAATATCTACATTACTGCTGAGTTCATTAAGAAGATCTTCAATTTCTTCAGCAACTAAAGAGAGCTCAAAAAAATGCATAAAGGCTTTATTGTTTATTTCTTTTAAGTGTGGTAAAACATTATGTCTTATATTATTTCTGCTATAGTCTGTATCAAAATTCGTTTTATCCGTTACGTATTTTAAATTATTTTCCTCAATATAAGAAAGAATTTCATCTTTTGATAAAATAAGCATAGGTCTTATTATATTACCGTTTTTTACGCCAATCCCTCTAAGACCTCTTATACCGCTTCCTCTTACCATATTTAAAATAATGCTTTCGCTATGATCAAGCAAATGATGTGCGGTTGCGGTTTTATCTATTTTGTTTTCTTTAGAAACCTCATTTATTAAATTATAACGAATATTTCTGCTTAATTCTTCAAGTCCTAAATTTTCTTCCTTTTGTATGCTTGGTATATCTACGCTCTTTAAAAATAATGTTACGCCATAATTGTCACATAATTTTCTGACAAACATTTCATCATCTTTAGCTTCTTTTCTAATATTATGATTCAAATGAAAAGCAAAAAGTTCAAAAGACAAAGATAATTTAAGTTTATTTAAAATATGAAAAAGACAGACAGAATCGCTTCCACCTGACAACGCAATCATTACTCTTTCATTTTTCTTTATTAAATTGTTATCAATGATAAATTGTTTTACTTTATTTTCTATTCTCTTAGATAATTCCATAATAGTATTTTAAACAAGTACTCCCCAATTATCAAGGTTAAATCAATAAATATTATACTATTATAAGTTTTTATGATATACTTAAAAAAAATATAATTTTAGATATTTATTTACAAATTATTTTAAACAATATGTATTATAAATATATTTATAAAAAAATTTATTATATTATGATTAAAAATTTATTATATTATTGTAATTAACAATTTTTTTGTTAAAATATTAAATTCGAGAAACCTTTTTCTTAATAAAAAATTAATTAGGTCATAATATTTTCGTAATATTATTACGTTAGAATATTTACAATATTTTATAATGAGCTGAGGTTTATAATGGGTAAAATTGTAGTAAAAAGAGCTGACGGCGAAATCATTAAAATTGATGAGAACGAAGCTTTGGGTGAACTTAGAAAAATAAGAGATAAGGAACAAAGAAGCCATAACAAAAAAAGGCCAAGCCGTCCAAAAAGAAAACAAAGGAAAACAACCAATAGAAATAACGATCCTAAAAACAGAATCCCGGTTGATCAAAAAAGAAGAAAAAGAAGAAAAAAACCGCAAAAAAAATGGAGAAGAAGACTTAAGAAAATAGCAATCTTCATTTTAGTATTTTTAATAATAGGTGCTGCTTTTGCATATTATCAAGTAAATCAAATATTTGCTAAGATGAATACTGTAGATTTCCCTACAAGCAATGAAGAACTAGGAATTTCTTCTTATGTGGAAGATTATTATGGTGCACAAAGTAAATATATTAAAAATTATGCTTTATTTGGTGTAGACTCAAGAGGAGAAGAAAGCGGAAGAACTGACTCTTTGATGATATGTTCTGTAAACAGTAAAACAGGCGAAATTTCTCTTACATCAATACTAAGAGACTCCTATATTCAAATTGCACAAACAGACGGTCAAGACTATGGCTTTGATAAAATCAATGCTGCGCACTCTTACGGCGGACCACTAATGACAGTTAAGACATTAAACGAAAATTTCGATTTAAACATAACTGATTACGTTGAGGTAAATTTTGAAGCAGTTGCGGATATTGTAGATGCTTTAGGTGGCATAACTTTAGATGTAAAAGAAGATGAAATAGAAAACTTAAATAAATTTATAAGAGAAAACAATAAACTCCTTGGAGGAACACCTTCAAAAGAACTTACAAAATCAGGTGAACAGGTTCTTGACGGAAAACAAGCTTTATCATATTGCAGAATAAGATATGCAGGAAACGGAGATTACCAAAGAACCGCAAGACAAAGAATAGTAATGAATAAAATATATGAAAAGCTTAAAAACAGTGACTTATTAACACAAAAAAAAGCGATGGAATCAGTACTTCCTTATATTACAACATCACTTGAATCAAACGATATGTGGCCAATAATTTTAGCATATTTTAAAAGTGAAGAAGGACCAAAATCACAATCCCTTACTGATGAAAACATAGTAAAATCAGCAACAATAAACGGAGCATGGTGCCTTGTATTTGATACACTTAAATCAAATGTAGAATATCTTCATAAAATGATTTACGGAAGCGACTATACGGTTTCTCCAACAGTTGAAGAAAGAAACAGTGCTTATGAAGAAAAAACATTATATGTAACAAAATATGCAATAGATTCAAAAGTTTATACGAAATAAAAAATTTATACAAAAAAGGAGCAGAATACTGCTCTTTTTTTATTTTTTTTTCAAAAAAAACTTTACAAGAATCCTTTTATAATGCTATAATTAGTAAACTGTGACGAAAAGTCGCATCCTTGGGAAAACATGATGTTTTCCCCATAAGTCCACAAGGAGGTGAAAGATATGAGAAAATATGAAACACTTTTCGCTATTAGACCTGACATGACTGAAGAAGAAATCAAAGGAATAATAGAAAGAATTCAAAACGTAATCAAAAACAACGGTGGTAACGTTGAAGAAGTTGAAGAATGGGGCATGAGAAAACTTGCTTACAAAATTAAAAATAAATATCGTGATGCATATTATACATTAATTAATTTTGAAGCTGAAAAAGCATGTCTTGATGAATTAAATCACACATTCAGAATTACAGAAGATATCTTAAGAGACATTATCGTTAAAAGATATTAATTAGGAGAATAAAATGCTAAACAAAGTAGTATTAATCGGTCGTCTAACAAGAGATCCTGAAACAAGAGTTTTATCTTCAGGTTCAAGTGTTAGCACATTTACGTTAGCAGTTGATAGAACATTTAAATCAAGAGACGGAGAAAGAGGAACAGACTTCATTCCTATCGTTGCATGGGGAAAAACTGCGGAACTTTGCGGACAATATTTAAGCAAAGGCAGACAAACAGCCGTTGCAGGCAGAATTCAAACAAGAAGTTATGACGCCAATGATGGCTCAAAAAGATATGTTACGGAAGTTGTTGCCGAAGAAGTTACATTTTTAGGCTCTAAAAATGACGGCATGAGCAGAAATAACAATAACTTCTCATCCCCTGACAATGAATTCGGTGTTCCTATGGATGGATTCAGTGAAATGGATGATGACGATATGCCATTTTAATTAAATATTAAAAAAGGAGAAAAGCTATGGCTATGCAAAGACAAGGTGGTTCTAATGGCGGTTTCAGAAGAAGAAAAAAAGTTTGCTACTTCTGTGAAAACAAAATTGAACACATTGATTATAAAGATACAAAAGTATTAAAGAAATACGTATCTGAAAGATACAAAATTTTACCTAGAAGAGTAACAGGAACTTGTGCAAAACATCAAAGAGGCGTTACTCAAGCTGTTAATATTGCAAGAAATGCTGCTTTATTACCATATACAGCTGAATAATAATTAAAAATTAAAAGCATACCTTTTGGTATGCTTTTTTTATTTTTACAAAAAAGTAATTTTATGGTAAAATAACTCAAACATTTTTTAAGAGGGACATATCATGAACAAATTAAATAAGAAAGACACAATATTAATAGGACTTACATTATTTTCAATGTTCTTCGGAGCAGGAAATTTAATATTTCCGCCATACCTTGGAACAAACGCAGGGACAAATTTTATACCTGCTTTTATTGGGTTTTCCTTAAGTGCAATAGGGCTTCCTGTACTGGCGGTATACGCAGTTACAAAATCAGGAGGATTAAAACAATTAACTAATAGGGTTCATCCTATTTTTTCTTTTGTTTTTATTCTAGTTCTATACCTTGCAATTGGTCCTTGCCTTGCAATTCCAAGAACTGCAAGTACTTCATTTGAAATGGCTGTCTTACCTTTTTTTAATGTAAACAGCATTATACCAAGTATAATTTATTCCTTTATTTTTTTCCTAATTGCAGGCATTATTGCACAAAAACCGGAAAAACTAACGGAATATTTAGGTAAAAAACTTACACCTTGCCTGCTCTTTCTAATTTTTATAGTTTTTATAGGTGCATGTTTTACTTTGTTTGGCAATATAACGCAGCCAACAGATACATATAAAAATCTTTCATATGTAAAAGGTTTTATTGATGGATATCAAACAATGGACACCCTTGCGGCATTAAACTTCGGCATGATTATTTCAATGAATATAATCGAAAAAGGAATAAAAGATAGTAACAAAGTTACAAAATATACGATTAAAGCTGGATTTTTAGCAGGAATATTTCTTTTAATCATATATTTTATGCTTGGAATAACAGGACTTTTTACGGGAATAAGCGGACAAATGACAGAAAACGGAGCCCAAACTTTAACTTATGTAGTTTCTTTGATTTACGGTAAAGTAGGATTAATAATTCTTGCAATGATATTTGTTATAGCATGTTTAAATACTTGCATAGGGCTTTTTAGCTGCTGCGGAACTTATTTTAATGAAACATTTCCAAAGCTTAGTTATAGAAGCTGGGTTATAATTTTTGCCCTTGTTTCTTTCTTAATTTCAATAATAGGTCTTACACCAATTTTAAAATATTCGGTTCCTGTACTTAATATTTTATATCCCGTTTCAATTGTATTAATTATACTTGCATGTATAAATAAACAAATAAGTAACAATAATATTGTATATAAACTTACTACAACAGTCTGTTTAATAACAAGTATTATAATAAACATACCTTTATTTTCAGACATAAGCATTAAATTACCTTTTTATGGTATTGGATTTGCGTGGATAACACCAACATTTATTGCTTTTATGTTAAGTTTATTAATAAATAGAATGAAAAATTATAATTTTAAGTAGATTTTAAAGTTTAAAAGTACCATAAAAAATTTAGCATTAAATTTCTATGTATTTTTTGTATAAAATGTGATAATATATTATTAGATGTATTAAGGAGGATGGAAATTATGTCAAACGGAAAATTTTTAGCAGGATTAATAGTTGGAATAGCTGCAGGTATAGCTGCAAAATATGCTTACGACAATAAAGAAGAATTAATGGATATTGCCATTGATAATTATTATATTGCAAAAGATGAACTTTGCACATTTGCGCAACATTCACTTGAAAAAGCAGAAAAACTTTCTAAACAAGCAAAAGCAAGTGCTGATTTAGCTTTAAACACAGCTAAAGAAAGAATTGATGATGTTGCTAATTATGCAGATGAACAAATCGATGACTTAAAAGATATGGTTCAAGAAGCTAAAGAAGAAACTAAAAAAGAAAATCTTGATGATTTCGAATTAAAATTTGACGAAGAACTTTTATAATGGAGAATAAAATTAAATGATTATAAACCTTAGTCCCTTAGATATAGCCTTAATAATTGTATGCGTTGTTTTGGTCGTATTAATTTTATATTTAATTGTAACCGTTAGCAAACTATCAAAAACAATGACTAAACTTAACGATGTACTAAGAGACGTGCAAACACTTACCAGTGCAAATACAAACAAAATTAATTCAATAATTGAAAATGTTGAGGGAATAACAAGCGATGCAAAGGAGCTGACAAACAAAGTAAATAACTCTGTAAAAGGAATTGAAACAGCACTTAAAACACCGCTTGATGATCCAAATGGAATAATGCATAGTACGATGAAAATAAAACAATATTATTCCACCGCAAAAAACGTAATGTTTGCTGTAATGGTTGTTAAGGATTTTTTCCACATGAAAAAAAGAAAAAAAAGAAAAAGTAAATAATATCGTTGACATAAGGTTGTAGCTAAATAATCTCGTGAGATTGCTGCGGCCTTTTTGAATATTATCATCAAAAATAAAAGCAAAAGGAGAAAGACAAATGAAAACGTATAAAACCAAGGACATAAGAAACATTGCACTACTTGGCCATGGAGGCTCAGGTAAGACCTTGCTTGCAGAGGCTATGGCTCTTAAAGCAGGTCTAATAGAAAGACTTGGAAGAACAGAAGATGGAACAACAATTTCAGATTATGATTCGTGCGAACAAAGTAAACATAGTTCCATATCTACATCACTTATCCCTATAGAACACGGTGGCGTTAAAATTAATGTTCTAGATATTCCGGGATATTTTGATTACATAGGAGAACAATGCTCGGCTCTAAGAGTTGCTGATACTGCAGTAATAGTAGTTGATGCTGTAAGCGGAGTTCAAGTAGGAACAGAAAAAGCTTATGAAATGGCTGTTGAAAGAGGAATACCAATTGCCTTTGTAATCAATAAACTAGACAGAGAAAATGTAGATACACATAAAGTTATGGAAGAATTAAGAGCCCTTACAGGACCTAAAATTGTTCCATTCCAAATCCCTATCAACGAAGGAGTTGGTTTTAACAGCGTAGCTGATATTTTTGATAATAAGGCTTATACATACGAAAAAGGCAAAATGACAATTACGGATGTACCTGACTCTACAATTGAAAAATCAACAAAATATAAAGACATTATTTTTGAAATTGCTGCAACAACAGATGAAGAATTAATGGAAAAATATTTTGAAGATGAAGATGGAACGTTAACAGAGGCAGAATTACATTCAGGTGTTAAAACAGCAATAGCAAACGAAGAACTTATACCAGTATTCTGCGTAAGTGCTTTAAATGATATAGCTATCGATAAATTCTTAGATGCAATTGTATATAACTTCCCAACACCAATAGAAGCAAAAGCTGCAAAAGTTGATCAAGATGGAAAAGAAGCACAAAGACATTATGAAGATGATGCTCCACTTAGTGCTTTCGTATTTAAAACAATTGCTGACCCATTTGTTGGAAAACTTTCTTTATTCAAAGTTAAAAGTGGTATTCTAAAACCTGGTATGGAAGTAAATAACACAACACAAGATAAGAAAGAAAAAATTGCAAAAGTATATACATTAATTGGTAAAAAACAAGAAGAAGTTATGGAAATGCATCCTGGAGATATCGGTGCACTTGCAAAACTTGCATATACTAAAACATCAGATACATTATGCGATCCTAAAGACCATATTAAGTTTAACCCAATCAACTTCCCTCAATCTATTATCTTTACAGGTATTGAACCTAAATCAAGAGGAGATGAAGATAAACTTTCAACAGGTCTTAATAAACTAAGAGAAGAAGACCCAACAATTGTTGTTAAAAGAGATGATGAAACACATCAAAACGTACTTTACGGTATGGGAGAAACACATCTTGAAGTTGTTAAAGAAAAACTTAAAAATAAATTTGGCATAGAAGTTGTATTAACTCCACCTATTATACCTTACAGAGAAACAATAAAGAAAAAAGCAACTGCTGAAGGTAAACATAAAAAACAATCAGGTGGTAGAGGTCAATTTGGTGTTGTAAACATTGATTTTGAACCTACATATAATCTTGAAGATGATTTAGTATTTGTAGATGCTGTCGTAGGCGGTGCAGTTCCAAGAAACTTCATTCCTGCTGTAGAAAAAGGATTAAGAGAATGTATAGAACATGGTGTTCTAGCAGGATATCCTGTTGTTGGTCTTAAAGCTACATTGTTTGACGGAAAATTCCATCCTGTAGATTCAGACGAAATGAGCTTTAAAATGGCTGCAAGCATAGCTTATAAGCAAGGTATGGCAGCTGCTGATCCTGTACTTCTTGAACCTATTTATAAAGTTGAAATTACAATTCCTGATGATAACACAGGAGATGTAATGGGAGACTTAAACAAGAAGAGAGGCAGAGTTCTTGGAATGGATCCTGTAGGAAACGGTAAAACAATGATTACTGCTGAAGTTCCTTTAGGAGAAATGTTCAAATATGCTACAGAACTTCGTTCAATGACTCAAGCAAGAGGATCTTTCACAATGGAATTTGAAAGATATGATGAAGTTCCTCAAATGGCAAGCGCTAAAATAATCGAAGAAGCAAATGCAAGAAAAGAAGCTAAAAAATAATATTTAAAATAAAAAGAAACATCTAAATATTAGATGTTTCTTTTTTTATAACATTAATACACATAAAATCTATTATAATATCTAATTTATTTTTTATATTTCCCTTCCGTAAATACACAAGAAATAATAAGTCCTATCACCCAAAAGGGCATTAATAAAATTGATAAAAACGAATACTTTGAATTTTGAGCAAATAAAACTATAGGTGATAAAATAGGTAAAAGAAGCAGTGCAAAAATAATAAAAATTTTACCTAGTGTTTTGTTATACCCTTTTATGTCTTTTACATTTGGTATTTTATCCGTATTAGCCAAATATTGAATTGGCTTTTTTGATTTCATCATTGAAATGCCAATTATAACAAATATTAAAACTAAAATTAAAACAATCCCCAAAGCTATTATATTTACCATATTATTATTTCCTTATCTTGTTGCAATTAACCAATTTTATTTTATAATATATTATTATACATAAAGGAGATTTATTTTGAAAGTATTATTACATTCATGCTGTGCCCCATGTTCAATAATGTGCATTGATACACTTAGAAAAGAAAATATAGAACCAACTTGTTTTTGGTATAATCCAAATATTCATCCTTTTAATGAATATAAAAAAAGAAAAAAAACACTTATTGATTATACTGAAAGCATTAATATAAAACTTATTATAGAAAATGAATATGGACTTAGAGAGTTCATTGATAATATTTACCCTAATTTTGATAACAGATGTGGTGTATGCTATAATATGCGTCTTTTTGAAACAGCAAGATACGCAAAAGAAAATGGATTTGATGCCTTTTCTACAACTTTGTTAATTAGTCCTTTTCAAGACCATAATTTGATTTGCTCCATTGCAAAAGCTGCAGCAAAAAAATATGATGTTAAATTTCTATATAGAGATTTTAGACCTTATTTTAACGAAGGACAGGAAAAAGCCATAGAACTCGGTTTATACAGACAAAACTACTGCGGATGTATTTTTAGCGAAGAAGAACGATTTTCTAAAAAGAGAAGAAGAGAACTTTTACAAAAAGAATCCCATGAAAGCAAATAAAAAAGACGGCAACAAGCCGTCTTTTTACTTTTATTAATAATTTGCTACATCTGTAATATCAAATTTATCATAGTCTAAATCTTCACAGAATAATTTAGCAAGAGCCATTGCACTATCTATTGAAGTAACTATGCTTACTCCACATTCAACAGCACATCTTCTTATTTTGAATCCGTCTGTTTCAGAATCAGAAGAGCTTTGAGGAGTATTGATTATTAAATCAATTTTATGATTTTTAATTACATCAAGAATACCAAGTTCTTTATGTTCTCCTTCGTAACCAATCTTATACACTTCAGTAACATTTTCTACACCATGTTCTTCCATGTATTTCTTTGTATTTCCTGTTGCAAAGAATTCATATCCAATATCTGACATATTTTTTAGTGAGTCTATAAGTTCATCTTTACTTTCGTCATTTAGAGAAATAAGAAGTTTTCTCTTTCTTCTGCTTAAATCAAATCCGGCAGCAAGGAATCCTTTATAAAGTGCTTCAAGATAATTTTTGCTTACACCAAGTACTTCACCAGTTGAACGCATTTCAGGTCCAAGACTTACTTCTACATTAGGAAGTTTTTCTGTTGAGAATACCGGAACTTTAATTCCATAATATTCGCTGTCTTCATTTATATAACTTCCATATCCCATTTCTTTAATGCAAGGTCCAAACATAGATCTAACTGCCATTTCAAGAATTGGAACATTTGTAATCTTTGTAATATATGGAACTGTTCTACTTGAACGAGGATTAACTTCGATAACATATAACTCATCTCTAAATACGATAAATTGAATATTTATCATACCTCTAACATCAAGCTCAAGAGCAATTTTTCTTGTATAGTCATATAATGTTTCTTTAATTTTATCACTTACATGAATTGTTGGATAAATTGTTACACTATCTCCTGAGTGAACCCCTGCTCTGTCAAGATGTTCCATGATACCAGGAACAAAAACTTCTTCACCATCGCACACAGCATCAACTTCAAGTTCAAGACCATATAAATATTTATCAATTAGAACTGGATTTTTAGGGTCTTCTTTAATTGCATTTGTTAGATATTTTACAAGACTTTCTTCATCATGGCAAATCATCATACCTCTACCACCAAGAACATATGAAGGCCTTACAAGTACAGGGTATTCGATTCTATTAGCTGTTTCAATACCTTCTTCAACTGTAAATACACCTTTTCCTGTTGGTTGTTTTACACCAAGCTTTGTAAGCATTTCTTCAAATCTTTCTCTATCTTCAGCTTTATCGATACTGTCAGGAGAAGTTCCAAGAATTGGAATATTTTCTCTTACACACATTTCTGCAAGCTTGATAGCTGTTTGTCCACCAAATTGTAAAATAACTCCATCAGGTTTTTCTTTATTATAAATATTAAGAACATCTTCATCTGTTAAAGGTTCAAAATAAAGTTTATCAGATATATCAAAGTCTGTACTTACTGTTTCAGGGTTATTGTTTACAACAATTGTTTCTATTCCAAGTTGTTTTAGAGCATATACACAGTGTACTGAACTGTAGTCAAACTCTATACCTTGACCGATTCTAATAGGACCTGAACCGATAACCATAACTTTCTTTTTATCTGTTACTACTACTTCGTCTTCAGTGTCATATGTTGAATAATAATATGGAGTATTTGCTTCAAATTCCCCTGCACATGTATCAACCATTTTATATACAGGATTAATATTCCACATTTGTCTCATTTCATATATATCTTTTTCTCTAACGCCCATTAAGAAACTAATACCTTTATCAGAGAAACCTTTTTTCTTTAAATCAAGAAGTTCATCTTTTGTTAAAGTTTCTAAAGTTAGAGTTTTTAAATGTTCTTCTCTTTTTACAATTTCGTTTATCTTATTTACAAAGAATAAATCAATACCTGTTATTTTACTTACTTGTGTTACAGAATATTTCATTCTAAGCATTTGAGCAAGAACAAAAATCCTTTCATCATCTGCTTTAAATACTTTATGTCTAAGTTCTTTGATTGGAATATCATTTACTTTATCATGTACTAAAGTATGTTTTTTAATTTCAAGAGAACGTATAGCTTTTAAGAATGCTTCTTCAAAAGTTCTACCTATAGCCATTACTTCTCCTGTAGCCATCATTTTTGTACCTAAATCTCTTTTTGCATTTAAAAACTTATCAAAAGGCCATTTAGGAATTTTTACTACAACATAGTCAAGAGCAGGTTCAAAACATGCATAAGTTTCTTTTGTAACTGCATTTTTAATTTCATCAAGATAATATCCTAGAGCAATTTTAGCTGAAACTTTAGCAATAGGATAACCTGCAGCTTTTGATGCAAGAGCTGAAGAACGAGAAACTCTTGGGTTAATTTCAATAATTGCATATTCCATACTGTCTGGATGAAGGGCAATTTGTACGTTACATCCACCTTCAATACCTACTGCATTAATTATATCTATAGATGCTGTTCTTAGCATTTGATATTCTTTATCTGAAAGGGTTTGACTTGGAGCAACAACAATACTGTCTCCTGTATGGATACCTACAGGGTCGATATTTTCCATATTACAAATTGTAATACAAGTACCTTTTGCGTCTCTCATTACTTCGTATTCAATTTCTTTCCAGTTTTTAATACTCTTTTCAATTAAAACCTGAGTAGTCATTGATAAAGCAAGACCGCTTTCTGCAATTTTTAAAAGCTCTTCTTCATTATTAACGATACCGCCGCCTGTACCGCCAAGTGTATAAGCAGGTCTTACAACAACCGGATAACCTATTTCTAAAGCTGCTTTTTTCGCATCTTCCAAAGTATTTACAATTCTACTTTCAATAATAGGTTGTCCAATTTCTTTCATTAACTTTCTGAACTCATCCCTATCTTCGCCTTTGATAATTCCTTCAATACTTGTACCTATTACTTTTACTCCGTATTTATCAAGAATACCTTTATTGTGAAGCTCCATTGTCATATTAAGAGCAGTTTGACCACCCATACCTCCAATGATTGAATCCGGTCTTTCTTTCGCAATAATTTTTTCCAAAGATTCTACATTCAAAGGTTCAATATATACTTTATCAGCAGTTTGTTTATCTGTCATTATTGTTGCAGGGTTAGAGTTTACAAGTACAACTTCAACCCCTTCTTCTTTTAATGCTTCACAGGCCTGTGTTCCTGAATAGTCAAATTCTGCAGCTTGACCGATAATAATAGGACCAGAACCTATAACCAATACTTTCTTTATATCATCTCTTTTTGGCATTTGTACATTCCTCCTATTCTATCACCTTTAAAAATTCGTCAAAAATATGAACGCCTTCGTAAGGTCCAGGACAAGCTTCAGGATGGAATTGAATTGTATATATCTTCTTATCCTTACATCTCATTCCTTCTATGCTTCCGTCATTTATATTTCTATAAGTAACTTCTACACCTTCAGGTAATTCATCTACTACATAACCATGGTTTTGACTTGTCATAAATACTTTTTCATTATCTAAATTTTTTACAGGATGGTTTCCACCTCTGTGACCAAATTTAAGTTTTGAAGTCTTTCCTCCAAGAGCAAGAGATGCTAACTGATGTCCAAGACAAATTCCTATTATAGGAAGTTTTCCTATTAATTTTTTAATTTCTTCAACACATTCAGGTAAATCAGCAGGGTCTCCAGGTCCGTTTGATAAAAATACGGCATCAGGATTCATTTTTAATATATCTTCCGCCTTTGTATCAAAAGGAACTACAGTTAAATTTACACCTCTTTGTTTAAACATATTGATAATATTTGCTTTTATACCATAATCTATTGCAACAATATGTTTTCCATCCTTATCACCTTCAACTTCAAAAGGAGCAGAAGTTGAAACGCTGAATACACTTTTTGAATTATCAAATTCATCAAGTATTTCAATAAGTTTTGTTTTTGGCATCATATGAGTTGTAATCATACCTCTCATAACACCTTCATTTCTAAGAACCTTTGTAAGCATTCTTGTATCAACACCGCTTATTGCTGTAATATCTTCACTTTCCAAATAATCGGGAAGAGTCATTTCATTATTGAAATTGTTTGGTTTATTGCTTACTTCCTTTACAATAAATCCTCTTGCCTTACAACAAGCAGATTGTTCATAATCAAAATTAACCCCATAATTACCGATTAAAGGATATGTCATTGTTACTATTTGACCATAATATGAAGGATCTGTAAGGATTTCTTGATAACCTGTCATAGATGTGTTAAATACAACTTCACCTATTACTTTTTCTTCTATCTTACCGAAAAGTTCACCTTCAAAAGTCATTCCATTTTCAAGTTGTAAGTATCCTTTCATCTTCTAACCTCTTTATTTAGTTTTTTTAAAATCTCTGCTGCCCGGTTTTACAAGTTCAATTTTTCCTTCTTTGCAAAGTGGACATTCTTCACTATCATAAGAAACAATGTTAAGTCTTATTGCAGAATAAATAGGAAGTGGGAAATTAAGATCATCACTTGTTCTATTTACTATTGAACATACCCCAACAACTTCAGCTCCCATATCTTCTAAAACTTTTACTGTTTCAAGTGTACTTTTACCTGTTGTAATAACATCTTCACTTATTAAGACTTTATCGCCTTTTCCTACAGTGAACCCTCTTCTAAGTTCCATGTTACCGTCTTTTCTTTCTGTAAAGATACTTTCTATTCCAAGTTGTCTTCCAAGTTCGTAAGAAACTATAACACCGCCCATTGCAGGTCCGCATATTTTTGTAATACCTAAATCTTTTACTTGTTCAGCAACATCTTTTAATACTTCTGCTGCTTTATCAGGAAATCTTAAAAGTTTTGCACATTGTACATATTGATTTGAATGTCTTCCTGATGAAAGTAGAAAATGACCTTCTAAAAATGCTTCAGTTTCTTTTAAAATTTCTTTTACTCTTTGTTCACTCATTACATACTCTCCTTTATACTATACCTATAAGTTCACTTATATTGTTTATATTATTATTTTTTAAATATTTATCTAAATCATCTCTTATTTCAAGCATTACCATAGGATTTGCAAAAATTGCACTTCCAACTCCTACCAAAGTTGCTCCTGCCATTACAAATTCAAGAGCATCTTTATAATTGCTTACTCCTCCGTAAGCCAATATAGGAATTTTTATTTCCTTAGCAACTTGATGTACCATTCTAAGAGCAATAGGTTTTATTGCACTTCCTGACAAACCTGCATATACATTATCAAACACAGGTTTCTTTTTATTTATATCAATAGCCATTGCAAGAAATGTATTTGTTAAGCTTACAGCATCAGCTCCTCCATCTTCTACTGCTTTTGCAACATCTGTAACACTTGGTGCATTTGGCGATAATTTAACAATAATAGGATGTTTTGATTTTTCCTTTACGGACTTTGTAATATCATAAGCACTTGCTGAATGCATACAAAAAGCCATTCCGCCTTCCTTAACATTTGGGCATGAAATGTTAAGCTCTATAAAATCAAGTTCTTGTTCATTTAAAAGCTCTATTCCATCAAGAAAATCTTCCTTGCTGTGAGCCCCAAAGTTTACTATAACCCTGCTGCCGGTAGAATTCATATATCCAAGTTCGTTTTCTATAAAACTTTTAACACCGGGATTTTCAAGCCCGATACTATTTATTACCCCGCTTGGAGTTTCCCAAATTCTAACTCCGGTATTACCGGGTTGAGGATTTAATGTAAGTCCTTTTGAACATATACCGCCAATTTCTTTTACATCAAAAAACTCGCTGTATTCTCTTCCAAAACCAAAAGTTCCGCTTGCGGCAACTAAAGGATTACTAAATTCTTTACCTAAAAAATTTACTTTTAATCTATCCATTTTAGTATACCTCGCTTCCTTTAAATACAGGACCGTCTTTACATACTTTTTTATTTCCATTTGGAGTCTCAACATTACATCCAAGACAAGCACCTACGCCGCAGGCCATTCTGTTTTCAAGGGACACATATATTTCTCTTCCTGCTTTTTTTGCAAGGTCATATGCACTTCTCATCATAATATCAGGACCACAAGTAAAGTAAATATCATCCTTTGTAAAATCAACTTTATGCGTTATTATTCCGCCTACATCAACTATAACTTCATATGCAATTTTCTTAAAATCATCTACAAGATAATCTTCTTTAGTAAAACCAAGATATACTCTTATTTTTTTATTAGGATATTTTTTTCTTATTTGCTTACATAGATAATATAGCGGAGCAGTTCCGATACCTCCACCTATTAAAGTAACGTCTTTTTCGATATTTTCTATATCAAATCCATTTCCTCTTGGTCCAAATAAGTCAAGTTCCATTCCTTTTTGAAGAGTTTTAAAGTACTTTGTACCCTCTCCCTTTATTTGATATAAGAAAGTTATACCTTCTTCATCTATATCATGAATACTTATAGGTTTTGCAAGGAATGTATTTAAAGAGCGAAGCATATAAAACTGCCCTTCTTTTCCTTCAAACTTTCCTTCAAGTTTCATCATATAGATATCATCTTTTACTTTTTCATTAAATAATACTATAGCCATTGTCCTATATCCTCTTGCATATCTTTTACTGCTTTTACAGTAAGTTCGGTAAAGTTTTCATCTTCAATTTTACCTTTGTGTGCAGATATAATTCCTCTTGATGAATTAACAACTCCGCAAATATCGTCTTTGAAGATTTCCGCAATATCTTTTCCTGTTCCACCTTGAGCGCCATATCCAGGAATTAAGAAGAATGCTTTTGGCATAAATTTCTTTACTTCTATAAATTCTTTAGGATAAGTTAGACCTACAACAGCTCCGACACTGCTGTATCCACATTCTCCTACAAAGTCGCTTCCCCATTCATCAACGTATTTAGCCATCTTTTCATAAACTTTTTCGCCATCTTTTACTTCCAAGTCTTGAATTTGATGTCCGTTTGGATTAGATGTCTTTACTAAAACGAAAAGCCCTTTATTTCCGTCTTTCATATAGTCAAAATATGGGCTGATTGCATCAAGCCCCATATATGTGTTTATAGTAATAAAGTCAGCTTCAAAGTCTCCTTTAAAATGACCGTCGGCATACATTGCAGCAGTAGAAGAAATATCCCCTCTTTTTATGTCTGCAATTACAATTCCATCATTTTCTCTTATATATTTAAGTGTTTTTTGATATGCGTTAAGACCGTCCATTCCAAGAGCTTCATAACAAGCAATTTGAACTTTATAACAAGCTACAATATCTTTTGTGGCATCTATTATAGCTTTATTAAACAAAAAATACTTTTCTCCTAAAGATATATCCATTTTGCTTATATATTCAGGTAAAAATGCTTCTTTTGTATCAAGCCCCAAACATACAGCCATGTTTTTCTTGCTTCTTTCATATAATTTATCTATCAGCTTCATATTTCTTTTCTCCCTTGGCAAATGTCATTAAAACTTTGCCCTTAATTTTTTCTTTATCAAAAGGTGTGTTGTTTGATTTTGAAATAAATTCATCTTTGTTTATAACTCCTTCATATTCAGTATCAACAACCACCAAATCTGCATCATAACCTTCTTTGATTAAACCTTTGTTTAAACCTATTTTTTTTGCCGGATTTAAACTTATCATTTCGCTTAATTTATTTATGCTAATATCATTATCAAAGAATACTTTATAGTACATAGAAAAAGCAACTTCAATATTATCAATTCCCGGAGCTCCTTTTTCTTTATCTTCTTTTGAATGAGGAGCATGGTCTATTGCAAGAATATCTATGTCGTTATTCCTTACTCCTTCTATAAGTGCCATTCTGTCTTTAGGTGTTGCAAAAGAAGGATTTACTCTATAAGAAAGGCTATCGGCAAATAAATGATGTGGTGCAACCTCACAAGTTACCGTTAATCCTTTTTCCTTTGCTGCTTTTATAAGCTCTAAAGATTTCTTTGTACTGATATGGCATACATGAAGATTTCCTCCAACCTTTTCAAGAAGTTTCATATCTCTTTCGATTATTTCTTCTTCAGGCTGGCAATGAGTTAGTAAATGGAAACCATATTCTGTGGATTTTTTCAAAGCCTCTTCCATAAATTCATCGCTGAAAATTGTTTTTCCGTCATTTGAGAAAAGGTTTGTGTATTTCATATTTTCTTTTATATCTACAAACTCTTTATCTTCAAGGTCTTTTCCGATTGCACTAATTTGGATTACTTTATTTAAACCTACTTTTTCTGATTTTTCTTTAACATATTGTAAAACTTCGGTATTATCACAAATAGGTTTTGTATTTGCCATAGTGCAAACAACGCTATATCCACCTTTAACGCTTGCTTTCATACCGGTTTCAATATCTTCTTTATAGGTATATCCAGGATCTCTAAAATGAGAATGCATATCTATAAATGCAGGAAGTAATGCTTTTCCTTTTAAATCAATTACTTCGCAGCCCGTTTTGTCAATATCTTTTCCAACTTTTATTATTTTTCCATCTTCAACCAAAACATCTTCTTTTACTGTTTTGATTGCATCAATTAGTACACCGCCAGTAAATAATGTTTTCATATCTCTCCTTATTTATGTTCAACCAATGTTGTTTTTGAATCACAGTATGAACATCTATATTCTCTTTTTTCTGCATTTGCAAGATAGAATTTAATATTTTCTACCTTTTCATATTGAGTAATACATCTTGGGTTTTTGCATTTTAAAATACCTTCTACAACTTCAGGTAATTTAGGTTGAACTTTTTTTATTCTCTTTCCGTCTTTAATGTAGCTTACTGTAATGTTTGGGTCAATTAATCCAAGTATTGTAAGGTCAAGTTTTAAGTCTGTTTCTATTTTAATAATGTCTTTTCTTCCCATTTTATGACTTGGAATATTTCTCATAAGAACAATAACATCATCTATTTCATCAAGTTTAAGTTGTTTAAAAACTTCATAACCATGATTTACTTTTATATGGTCAATAACAATACCTTGTTTTAACATTGAAACATTAATCATCTAAACTTACCCCCAATAATTTCATTATAAGAGCCATTCTTACATACATTCCAAGTCTTCCTTGCATAAAGTAAACTGCTCTTTTATCGCTATCTACATCTGTTGAAATTTCATTTACTCTTGGAAGTGGATGCATAACTATCATATCTTCTTTTGCATTTTCAAGTTTTTCTTTTGTAAGTATGAAGTAATCTTTAAGTCTTAAATATTCTTCTTCGTTTACAAATCTTTCTCTTTGTACTCTTGACATATAAAGTACGTCTAAATCACCTATTACTTCATCAAGAGAATTTGTTTCAGAATATTTAACTTTTCCTTCGATTTCCTCTTTAATATATTCAGGCATAGCAAGTTCTTTTGGAGAAATAAATACAAACTCTATATTTTCATATCTTGACATTGCTTTTACCAAAGAGTGAATTGTTCTTCCAAACATCAAGTCTCCACAAACACCGATTTTTAAATTATTAAATCTATGTTTATAGTACTGAATTGTAAGAAGGTCTGTTAATGTTTGTGTCGGATGTTGATGTCCACCGTCTCCTGCGTTAATTACCGGAACACTTGAATGTTCGCTCATAAGCTTTGCAGTACCTTCTCTTGGGTGTCTTGCAACGATAATATCAACATAATTTGAAATTACAACTGTTGTATCTGCAAGAGATTCACCTTTTGATGTACTTGATGTATTCGGATCAGAAAAACCAAGCACATTTCCGCCTAATCTATACATGGCTGCGTCAAAAGAAAATTTTGTTCTTGTTGACGGCTCATAAAAAAGGCTTGCCAATAATTTCCCATGACATACATTAACATACTTCTTTTCGTCTTTAAGAATATCATTAGCAAGCTCAAATATTTCATCTAATTCTTCTACAGTAAAATTCGTTGGCTCAATCAAATTGCGACCTTTTAACATTGTTTTATACCTCCGATATTTATAAAAAAATACCTGCACTTAGGCCAGGTATTCGCAAAAAATGCATAGCTTGTCCATCAAGCTACTCATAAATCGGATATAACCTTTTTAGCCTCTCGTGCTAAGTTAAAAGTATTTTTGTTTATTATATAAAATTACACTAATAAAGTCAACGAAATATGCGTTTAATTTAACATATAATAACGTTTTAATTATATTAATTTTTATTTCTTTTTTTATCTTAAAAAAATTTTTTTCTTACAAAATTAAATGTATTTTTTTGATATTTATTTCTAACATAAATTTTAATGATATAATAAAACAGAGGTAAAAATGAACATAGAAAAAGAAGAAATTTTTTCAAAACAAAGAGCATTACAACTTTATGAAAACACATTAAAAATAAATCAAATAAACGGTAAAACCATCGAATTAATTCAAATCCATAGATATCTGTTTATGGATGTATTTTCTTTTGCGGGAAAAATACGCAGTGTAGATTTATCTAAAGGAAATTTTAAATTTGCACCTGTAAAATTTTTAAATGAAAGTTTAAGAATTATTGATAATATGCCTATTGATTCTTATGAAAAAATAATAAAAAAATATATAGAAATGAATATCGCACATCCTTTTAGAGACGGAAACGGCAGAGCAATGAGAATATGGCTTGATTTTATGCTTAAAGAAAAATTAAATGTTATTGTAAGATGGGATAAAATTCCTAAAAATGAATATCTTAATGCAATGATTATCTCACCTATTAACGAAAAAGAAATAATGAGTTTAATTAAAAATGCACTAACCAGTGAAATAAATAATAATGCAATATATAAAAAAGTGATTAATGCTTCCTTTAACTATGAAGGAATGACAAATTATATAATTTAAAAAGACTCTAAATTTTTTAGAGTCTTTAATTTATTCATTATCTTTATCTTCTTCATTCGGTGAATTTTTCTTTACAACCGCACTTACTACTTTATGGTCATATATTTTAACATTCATTACTTTTATTCCTTCAAAATCAAATTCAATATTTTCTCCTTTTTCCGGAATACTTTGAAGAACATGGAATATCAGCCCTCCGATTGTGTCGTATTCTTCGGTAGATAATGATACACCCATTTGTTTTGAAAGCTCATCTAAAGAAGCAATCCCCTTTACTTTACATGTTACATCATCTATTTTTACAATCTCATTATCTTCTTCAAGGTCTCCAACAAGCTGTTCTACCAAGTCATTTATTGTAATTATCCCGGCAGTTCCACCGTACTCATCTAAAACAACAGCCATTGTATTGCCTGTTTTTCTCATATTTCTGAATAAATCATCTGCTTTTATTGTATCAGGAACATAATATGCTTTTGACATGGTATTTTCTATTATAGTTTCAATATTTTTATCTTCCAAACGAAAATATTTCTTTGAATCAAGAACTCCAATAATTTTATCTATTGAACCGTCACAAACAGGATAAAGAGTATGCTTTGTATTAAATATAATCTCTTTCCACTTTTCAAGACTTTCTTCCATATCAAGAGTAATAACATCAGTTCTATGTGTTAATATTTCATCGGCAGATAAATCATCAAATTCAAAAACATTTTGAATGAATTCTCTTTCTTCATGGTCAATAGTCCCCTTTTCGCTTCCCACATCAACCATCATTCTTATTTCTTCTTCGCTGACATCTTCGTCTTCTTCCTCAGGATCAATACCTATAAGCCTTAAAACAAAGTTTGTTGACGCAGTAAGCATACTTACCAAAGGCGCAAATATCTTTGAAATAGAATATGTAAGCCCTGACATACCAAGAGCCAAAGATTCTGCTTTTTTCATGGCAACTCTTTTTGGAACAAGCTCACCAAAAATAAGAGTTACATAAGATAATATAATTGTAATCAAAATTACAGAGATAGAATCTAAAACGCTTGGGGAAACTGGCACCCCTAATTTCACAGCTAAATTAACCAACCCATCAGAAAAGTTTTCCGCAGCAAAAGCACTGCCCAAAAATCCGGAAAGAGTAATTGCAACTTGAATTGTTGCTAAAAATCTTGCAGGCTGCTCGGTTAATTTTGAAAGTCTTATTGCCCTTTTATCTCCTTTTGCCGCCATTTTTTCAAGCTTGTTATCGTTCATGGATATAACGGCAATTTCAGCACAGGCAAATACAGCATTTAACGCAATTAAAACAATTTGTAATAAAATCATTAATATTATCGAACTTTTCATAATCTTACCTCCTAAATACGTTTTTTTATTCGATATTTATTTCTATCATTCTTTTTTATATCTAAAATATATAAAACGCACTATCAGAGGTATCGGTTTGTTCGCCGCGTCACTATCGTCATCGTTCATTTTTGATTCTATTCTCCTTTCATAATTATATTTAGACTATTCTATCATTTTATATTGTTTAAGTCCATAAGTTAGCAATATATTATAAAAAAACAGCACCTTAAAAGTGCTGTTTTCTATCTGCATTTTACCGCTTCAAATAAAACAATTCCCGCTGCAACAGAAGCATTTAACGAGTCAAAATTATTTTTTAGTGGAATAGAACTTATAAAGTCGCATTTTTCTTTAACAAGTCTTCCAAGTCCCTTACCCTCTGCACCTACAACTATGGCAAGAGGCATATCATAATCGATATCGTAATAATTTTCTCCGTCCATATCAAGACCTACAACAAAAAGTCCTTCCTTTTTTAATGCATCTATTGTCTGCGATATATTTGACACTTCGCATATATCGATATATTCTAAAGCACCTGCAGAAGATTTATACATACCTTCTCCTATTGAGGCACTTCTTCTGTTTTGCATAATTACACCGTCAGCACCTGCGCAGTACGCACTTCTGATTATTGCCCCTGCATTATGAGGGTCTGTTATATTATCAAGAATTACAACAAGAGGTTTTCCTTCTTTTTTATTAAGCTTATCTGTAAGCTCTCTTAAAGATACTGTTTCAACAGGAGAGCAAAGAGCAATAACTCCTTGATGATGAGGGTTCCCTGCAATGCTATCGAGTTTATGTCTGTTTGTTTTTTGTATTGAAATACCTTTGCTTTTTGCCATTTTAATTATGTTAACAAGTCCAGAATCATGGTTTTCGCTAATATATAATTTATTTATGTTTCTTCCTGATTTTAAAGTTTCTCTTACGGCATTACGTCCGCTTACTCTTTCATAATTACTCATATCTTACCTCTATAAATTTTTAAATTTTTCTCTTATTTCTTTTGCTTTTCCGCAAGTCATCTTTCCTTCCGGACAGCCGCCTTTTACGCATCCAGGGCCTGCACTTTCAAAAATAACAGGACAAACTTCTTTAACAAGTTTTAACATCTGTGTCGCAAGTTCTCTTATTTCCCATTGAGCTCTTACACATGTTCTCTCTTCAAAGAAATGAAGAAGTTGTCTTGCGTTCATTGTAGTTATAATCTTTGTTTCACAAGCTCCAGGCAAAACAAATCTTGCATCTTCATTTGCAAGTTTAACGGCTTTTTTTCTAGCTTCGCTTTCTTCAAGTCCGTCTTCGTCCATAATTTGTTTTGTAACATTTTTTGTTAGAACATCTCGTAGCTTTTCGTATGAAGATTGAATCATACTCATACTTTCCTCAAATACTTTTAAGGCTTCTTCGTCTTTTTCGATTTGAGGAGGTATTATATAATCAAACTCATTTTCGTCAACATATCTTTGTGACTGCTGCGAATAACTTGCAATTCTATGTCTAACAAGTTGATGAGTTAAAGTTCTGCTTACTCCTTCTATTGCAAAAGAAAAGCTTATATGTTCAAGGGGTGACATATGAGAAAATCCCATAAGCATCTTTACAAATTTTTCAGCATCTTCATTACTCATTTTTTCACTTATATCTTCAACCCCAACCTTTGAATAACAAAGCTTAGCAGCCATTGCCACAGTCTTTACAGGTTCAGGAGTGTATCTAACTAAACTTACTTTTAAATTACTCTTCATTTTTCTCCTCCACTTTCCATTTAAACCATTATACAATATTTTTCTCACTTTTCTACCCTAAAGTAAGAAATCTTAAATATACATTATTTTTTGTAATTTTGCAAATAAAAAAGGCGGATAAAAATCCGCCTGATTTTTTTATTTAACATACTATTTTTCTTCGTATGTATAGAATTCTGCACCTTTTTCTTCAAATTCCATAATTGCAGCTGTTGTAAGTGGATGATAGATTAATTTTTCAAATAAATCACAGCTGATTGTTGCAGCATGAGAACCAGCCATAGCTACATTGTGAACTTGTTGTGTATTTTTGAAGCTTGCAGCTAATACTTTTGTATCTTTTCCGTACATATCGAATAATTCAACGATGTCAGCAACAACTCCGATACCGTCAGAAGAGAAATTATCTATTCTGTTTACATATGGAGCTACATAGTCAGCACCTGCTGTAGCAGCAAGTAAAGCTTGTTGAGCTGTAAAGATAGCTGTAGCTGTTACACCAAAGCCAAGTTCTTTAAGAACGCTGATTGATTTTAAACCTTCACCTGTTACAGGAACTTTTACAAAGAATTTTCCGCCTACAGCATCTCTAAGTCTAATTGCTTCTTGTACGATTTCATCACAAGTTGAAGCTAAAACTTGAGCATGAAGTTCACAGTCAGGACCAATAACGTCTCTTATTTCTTTAATTTTTTTATAAACATTTTCTCCGTTTGCAGCAATAATGCTTGGATTTGTTGTTACCCCTGTAATTGGGAAATATTGAGTAATTGTTTTAATGCTTTCGATATTAGCATCATCGATTAAATATAACATTTGTAATCTCTCCTTGTTTTATATAACACTTGATTTTTACTAAAAAAATTATATATGATAAAAAATATAATTACAAGTACTTTCATAAAAAAAGAAAAAAAAAGGTCATAAAAATTTACATCTTTTAAACAAACATGATTATCTTTTTAAATGTGTAACCTTTACATATTCAACTAATAAACAATTGTAATCATGTTACAAATTATTTATTAACAGCTGTTTTTTATAAAAGGAAACAATAATTAAACTTTAATTGCATTAAAGCATTTTAACGATAGTATTGTTTAATATCGTCATATAATATATAATGAATTTAATATTTAAAAGGAAGTAATAAAATGACTGAATTAATTGAATTAAAAAATTTACTTAATGATATATCAAAGGAACTTAATGATTTATCAAACTCCATTAACATTGAAAGTTTACAACAAAATCTAAAAGAAAAAGAAAGCTTAATGAATGATGAAAATTTTTGGAATGACAGCGAAAATGCAAATCAAATTTTAAAGGACGTTAAAACTTTAAAATCACAAATAACATCATTTACATCTCTTGAAAACAAAAAAGAAGATATCAGCATTATAATGGAAATGTTAAGTGAAGAATTCATAGAAACAGAAGCAGATAATACCTTAAAAGAATTAAACATGCTAAAAAAAGATGTAAATAATTTTGCACTAACAACTCTTTTATCAGGAGAATACGATTCAAACAATGCCATTCTTTCAATTCACCCCGGAGCAGGAGGAACAGAAAGCCAAGACTGGGCAGAAATGTTATATAGAATGTTTACAAGATTTGCAGAAAAGAGAAATTTTAAAATAAAAATTCTCGAAGAGTTATCGGGGGATGTTGCAGGAATAAAAAGTGTTACGATTCTTATTAAGGGAGAAAATGCTTACGGATATTTAAAAAGCGAAAAAGGGGTACATCGACTTGTAAGAATCTCACCTTTTGACAGCAACAACAGAAGACATACTTCTTTTGCATCAGTAGATGTAGAACCGGAAATAAAAGAAGATATAAACCTTGAAATCAATCCAAGTGATTTAAAAATAGATACTTACCGCTCAGGAGGAGCAGGAGGACAACATGTAAACAAAACCGACTCAGCTGTTAGAATAACTCATCTTCCTACAAAAATCGTTGTATCATGCCAAAACGAAAGAAGCCAGTTCCAAAACAAAGAAACAGCGATGAAGATTTTAAAGGGTAAACTATACAAAATATTAATGGAAGAACATAAAGAAAAACTTGATGAAATAAAAGGCGACTATGGACAAATAGCATGGGGAAATCAAATTCGCTCATACGTTTTCCACCCATACAGCATGGTAAAAGACCATAGGACTAAAGCCGAAACATCAAACGTTCAATCAGTAATGGATGGAGATATTGATTTATTTATTGATGCATATTTAAAAAAGACCGATTAATCGGTCTTTTTATTTTTTATTTCAATTAATTTATCAAGTAAAATCTCGCTTACTTCATATTTACTCATAAGCTCTTTTTTCTCAATATTGTCTTTTGTAATGAATGTCACTTTATTTGTATCACCCTTAAAACCTGCTCCCTCTTCTTTTAAGCAGTTAGCCACTATAATATCAGCATTTTTCTTTTTTAATTTAGCTTTTGCATTATCTATTAAGTTTTGAGTTTCCATTGCAAAACCGCATAAAACTTGATTTTCTTTTTTATTTTCTCCAAGATACATTAAAATGTCATCTGTTCTTTTTAGTTTTATTGAAAGATCTCCATCTTTTTTCTTTATTTTTTCATCGCTTACATCAATAGGCGTATAATCAGAAACAGCAGCAGCCTTAATGATAAAATCCATATCACTGCTCTTTTCTTTTACAGCTTCAAACATATCTTTTGCGCTTTTGACTTTAATTAATTCAACAAAAGGAGGAACTTCTTCACTGCTATTGGCACTTACTAAAGTTACCTTTGCACCTCTTAACATTGCATTTCTTGCAATTGCATATCCCATTTTACCGCTTGAATGATTTGTTATGTATCTTACAGGGTCTATAGCTTCCATTGTAGCTCCTGCCGTAACCATAACATTCATACCTTGTAAATCTTTTTCATGAGCTATTTCTTTTAATACATAATTTACAAGAGTCTGTTCATCAGGAAGTTTACCGTCTCCAATGTCTCTACACGCTAGCATGCCTTTTGCAGGCTCTATTATTTCAAAACCATATTCTTTTAATTTTTCTATGTTATCTTGAACTATTTTATTATGGTACATATGTGTATTCATTGCAGGAGATACTATCTTTTTGCAAGTAGCTGCCAAAACAGTAGTTGATAACATATCATCTGCTATTCCATAAGCCATTTTTGCAATAATATTTGCACTTGCAGGTGCAATAAGCATTACATCTGATTTTTGACCAAGATTTACATGAGACACATGAAATTCAAAATTTCTATCGAATGTATCAACAAGGCATTTTGTATTTGTTAAAGTTTCAAATGTTATTGGATTTATAAAATTAGTTGCATTTTTAGTCATTATTACATGAACTTCAGCACCTAATTTTATAAGCATACTGGCTACGTTTGCCATTTTATAAGCAGCAATACTGCCCGTTATACCAAGGGTTACTACTTTACCCTCTAAAATTTTATTCATCAATCATATCCTCCGTTAAGAGCCCGTGTTTTTCATATCTTGTTATTCTTTTTATTTTATTATCTTCATCAACAAAAAGCACTTTCGGTGGATTATCTTTTACCTCTTCAGGAGTCATATTTGCATAAGCCATTATTATAATTTTATCCCCTACTTGAACTTCTCTTGCTGCGGCTCCATTTAAGCATATCATACCACTGCCTCTTTTTCCAGAAATTGTGTAAGTTTCAAATCTGCTTCCGTTATTTACATCTACAATTTGAACCTTTTCATATTCATATATTCCGGCTTTTTCAAGAAGTTCTTCATCAACTGTAATGCTTCCTACATAATCAAGCTCTGCTTGAACAACTGTTGCTCTGTGAATTTTTCCTTTTAACATATTCAGTAACATATTTTTATATTCCTCCTAACACTCAAACACAAAGTTGTCAATTAATCTAGTTTTGCCAATATATACAGCCATTGCAACAAGAACCGTACCTTCGATTTTATCTACTTTTTCTACCTTTTCAATATCTACTGCTTCAACATAATCAATTTTCGCAAGTGGTTCTTTATTTATGTTTTCTTTCATCTTTGAAAGTAAAACAGCGCTGTCTCTTTCACCTTCTTCAAGAAGTTTCTTACCTAAATTAATTGTTTTATATAATATCAAAGCTGCTTTTCTTTCTTCTTCACTTAAATAAGTGTTTCTTGAACTCTTTGCAAGCCCATCTTCTTCTCTTACTATTGGACATCCTACTATTTCTATGCCAAAACTTAAATCTTTTACCATTCTTTTTATTATAAGAAGTTGTTGTGCATCTTTCATTCCAAAGTATGCTTTATTAGGTGTAACGATATTAAACAGCTTACTTACAACAGTCATAACACCTCTAAAATGAATAGGTCTGCTTTTTCCGCAAAGCTCTTTTGTAAGTGAGTTCATATCGACATACGAACAAAAACCTTCAGGATACATTTCTTCAGGTGTTGGATTAAAAATCAAATCTGCTCTTGTTTCTTCGCATAGTTTTGTATCTTTTTCAAGATCTCTTGGGTAGCTTGCTAAATCTTCGTTTTCACCAAATTGCATAGGATTTACAAACACGCTTACAACTACTCTGTCATTTTGTTCTACGGCTTTTTTAATTAAGCTTTGATGTCCTTCATGAAGATAACCCATTGTAGGAACAAGCCCAACGCTAAGCCCTTCTCTTTTCCATTTATTTACAATTTCTCTTACTTCACTGATTTTATGTACTACTTTCATATTTCTCTCCATAATTAATATAATTTTTCTATAACTTCATCATCAATTTTATATGTATTTTCTTCCATAGGGAATTTACCCTCATTTATTTCTTTATGATAAGTTCTAAATGCATCCTGCATTATTTCGCCTATGTTTGCGTATTTTTTTACAAACTTTGGTGTAAAGTCAGAAAACATTCCAAGCATATCTTGATAAACCAAAATTTGTCCGTCGCAGTATTTTCCTGCACCTATTCCAATTGTTGGAATATTTACTTTTTCTGTAATAAGTTTTGCTAATTTTTCCGGAACACATTCAAGAACAATTGCAAATGCTCCAGCTTCTTCAACCAATAAAGCATCTTCAAGAATTTGTTTTGCTCTTTGTTCATCTCTTCCTTGTATCTTAAATCCACCGAATGCATTAATGCTTTGTGGTGTTAATCCAAGATGTGCCATTACAGGTATACCGGCAGAAGTTATTGCTTTTATCTGTTCACATACTTCCCTGCCGCCTTCAAGTTTAACGGCATCTCCAAGCCCTTCTTTCATAAGTCTTCCTGCATTTTTAACTGCATCATATACACTTGTTTGATATGACATGAAAGGCATATCTATAACAACCAATGCATCTTTTGCCCCTCTTGCAACGGCTCTTCCGTGGTGGATCATATCTTCCATAGTGACAGGTATTGTATCTTCATAACCAAGGATTACATTACCAAGTGAATCCCCTACTAAAATCCCGTTAATACCTGCCTGATCGATTAATTTTGCCATTGAATAATCATAAGCCGTAAGCATGGAAATCTTACTATTTTCTTCTTTTTGTTTTTTGAATGTTGTTACTGTGTTTTTCATCCTCTTATTCCTCTTTAATAATTTTTTTCATATTGCAATAATCTTTTGTATTATCTTTTTTCATTGCAACATCAATAAGCTCCTTGGACAACAATTTATAAATATCCTTTTCACTTCCGTTTATAACAGATAAATGCTCTTTTACTGTTTTTACATCGTTCCTTTCAATTGGACCGCTTAATGCATTTATTACACCTTTTGAAGCAATATTCTCTGCATTATTCATAAAAAGAGGAAGTAGTGCATTTTTAGCTTCATCAAAAGTAAACCCTGTTTCCATAAGAATTTTTATACTCTTATAAAACAAAGCTACAACTAAATTACTCGCAAAAACGCAAGATAAATGATATTTGGTTTTATTGTCTTTTGGAATGATTTTTACATGATTTCCAAGGCTTTCAAAAAAATCCTTAATAACATTAATTCTCTTTTCGTTTCCTTCAATTGTAAAGTAAGCCTTTGAAAGATCTTTGTAAGAAGTATACTTATCGCTGAAAGCATACATTGGATGAATGGAAAAACCAAGAATGTCTTGGTCACACTTTTGAAAGACAGCAGAAGACATAGCTCCGCTACAATGAGAAAATATTTTATTTTCTATATCAAATTTACATATTTGTTCCCATACTTCTTTTATCTTTGAATCAGGAACAGTCAAAAATAAAATATCACAGAAAGATATAATATCTTCCAAAGAATTAAAATAATTAGTATTTGTAAAATTTGCAGCATCAACTGCAGAAGAGGGAGTATTACTATAATACCCCATTACTTTTTTTTCGTGCATAGCAAAATATTTTCCAAGACTTACGCCTACTTTGCCGGCACCAATAAATCCGATTTTCATTCTTCTTTTCTTCCTTTTGATAGTCAAAAGTCTCTTTCTTTCGATAAAAGCTTTATAGCAATTAGGTAGATTGAAGACTATTAATATTTTTCTCGGTATAGTTTCAAAAGAATACCATCCGCATAAATAATAGCACTATGACTATAAAAAGTAAACATTTTTTTATTTATTATAATTATTTTATAATATAATAATATAACACTGATATAAGGAGGTTAAGAATGATTGATGTAAATGTAGTTTTAAAAACATTAAAAAATAAACTTATAGAAGAATTTAAAAATAGACTTATATTTTTGGGACTTCAAGGAAGCAGAGCAAGAAAAGAAGCAAATGAAAACAGTGATATTGACATTGTTGTGATTTTAGATAAATTATCAATAAATGATTTAAAAACTTATAAAGAAATAATATCTTCATTAGAACATAATAATTTATTTTGCGGTTTTATCTCAGGAATTGAAGAAATAAAAAACTGGGAAAAATCAGACCTTTTTCAGTTTTATTTTGATACACTTCCAATATACAAAAGTTTAGAATTTTTAAAACCTCTTATAAAAAATGAAGATATAAAACGTGCAGTGTTACTAAATGCTTGTAATACCTATCACATGACAGTTCATAATTTTTTATATGAAAAAAGCAGTGACATTTTACTTTCACTTTATAAATCAATGTCTTTTTGCATAAAAGCTAAATATTATTTAAAAACCAATAAATACATACATAAAAATATTGATTTAATGGAAAAAATAGAAAATGAAGATAAAAATATTCTTAATTCATTTTTTAATTTAAAAATAAATAATAACATAGATGAATTACAATTTGAAAAATATACAATTGATTTAATGGAATACACAAAATCTTTAATTAACTTATATAATATTTAAAAGAGTTTTAATATAAATATTAAAACTCTTTTATCATTAGTTTTTCATTGTCATATCCTGTATTTCGTTTACTGCCTCTTTTGCAGCCTTTTCAACTGCATTTTTCATTTTCCTTACGGGCTTTTTAAGTTCTTTGTTAGATGAAACATAAGAAGCAAGCCCTATCCCCGCTATCATACCGGTAGTTAAGCTCGTAAGCATTGTCATTGTATTTCTTCTCATTTTTATTTTCCTTTCTTATTTATTTCATATTTATTGTTCCAATTTTTTTACTCTATGATACAATAAATAAAAAATTAAAAAAGGTAATAAAAGTTAAGGTAATTTTTATGAAAACAAAAAAAGAAACATTAGAAATAATAGATATATTAAGTAAAGAATACGGAGAATATAAATGCGGGCTTAATTTTAATTCTCCTTTTGAACTTTTAATCGCAACAATTCTCTCTGCTCAGTGCACAGATGAAAGAGTTAATATAGTTACAAAAGAATTATTTAAAGCCGCAAACACTCCGGGAGAAATTTTAGAGCTTGGCGAAGAGAAACTTCATGAATACATAAAAAGTTGTGGTCTTTCAAACACAAAAGCAAAAAACATAATGAAAACTTGCTTTACTCTTTGCGATAAATACAATGAAGAAGTTCCAAGCACAATGGAAGAACTTATAAAATTAAACGGTGTAGGCAGAAAAACAGCAAATGTTGTAATGTCTAATGCTTTTGGAATTCCTGCAATAGCTGTTGATACTCACGTTCAAAGGGTATCTAATAGATTAGGTCTTGCAAAAAGCGACGATGTATTAAAGACTGAACAATCTTTAATGAAGAAAATCCCTAAAGAATATTGGTCTGATGCACATCACTGGATTATATGGCACGGAAGAAAAGTATGTAGTGCAAGAAATCCAAAATGTAGTGAATGTATGTTAAAAGACTTATGTGATTTTTATAAAAAAACTCAAAAAATTAAAAAATAGACAAAGCATTTTGCTTTGTCTATTTTGTTACTGCATCAAATTTTATAATAAATTCCGTACCAACGTTATAGGTAGATTTAACACTTATTTCACCTTTGTATTTCATAACTATTCTTTTAACTATAGAAAGCCCAAGACCCGTCCCTTCAACCTTTCTATTTCTGCTTTTATCAACACGATAAAATCTTTCAAAAATGTGAGGAAGATCTTCTTCTTTTATTCCTATTCCGGTATCTTTAATAGTAATAACAGCTTTATTTTTTACTTTACGTAAAGAAATATATATCTTTCCGTTATCTTTATTATACTTAATGCCGTTTTCAATAAGATTTGTAAAAACTCTTAATATATCTTCATGCACACTTTCGATATATACATCATGCACATCTACATTTGTTATGATTTTCTTTTCGTATAACTTATAATCAAGAACTTCAACTGCTTCTTTTATAATTTCTGCAACATTTAATTTTTCAAGAGGCATTTCATTTTCATCTATATCTTCAAGGCTGGATAACTTAAGTATTTCTTCTACCATTGTATCCATCCTTATGGCTTCTCTTTTTATTGTCGTGCTGTATTCAATTATCTTATCTTTATCATTTATAAGCCCGGAAG
>NZ_JAMYJV010000006.1:0-172604 GCF_024135845.1 Anaerofustis sp. NSJ-163 | reverse complement strand
ACGATAGCGACGGTGTAACACCTGTAAACATTCCGAACACAGAAGTTAAGCCCGTCCACGCCTAGAGTACTTGTCTGGAGACGGACTGGGAGGGTAGGTAGTCGCGGGGTTTTTTTATTCCTTTGAACCTGCTTTTTAGGTTCTTTTTTTTATAATTTTTATACTTTTATGAAGTATTATAATAGAATGATATTTACTTACTTTCTTATATTTCCTAACAACAAAAAAGAGGCCTTTAGGTCTTTCTTAGTTTTTATTCTATTTAAACTTTGTTACTGACTTTATATTGTTTATATTTTTTTGATTATTAGTTTACTTTTTAGGGAAAGACTAATATTTAATTCATTTAAATGTTATTTTTCTTAATATAATTATTTTATTAATCTAAAATATTAAGAATAAATTTTTTTACTATATAAAATAAAAGAGATAATTATTTAACATTTTTATTAAAAGTATTAAATTTAACATATTGATGTGTTATAATAAGTGTCAAAATTTGTTGAAGTTATATATTAAAAGAGGAAAAATAATGAAAAAATTCTTGAAAAAAAATAAATTATATATATTATTAGTTCTTTTAATTTTATTTATAGTAAATATGGTTTTTATTTTTATGTATTTAAACAAAGGAGAAAAATATTTAAAAAATACATATATAAATGGGATAGATTGTTCCGGACTTACTGTGAGTCAGGCAAAAGAAAAAATTGTTAAAGATTGGAATAAAAAAGAGTTTATTATTAATGAAGGAAATGGAAAAACCGAAACTATATCTTTATCAAATGTTACATATAATATTGATGAACAATTAAACGATATTGTAAATCCTGGATATTTTTCATATGTCATGCATAAGACACATTTAAAAGATAACAAATATACAATTTCTATGACTATTAAGGAAACAAGCGATGAATTTAATGAATCGTTAAAAAAATTATCAGTATTAGAAGATGGTGAAGATACAACTAAAACAAAAAATGCTTATATAAATTTAAATAGCGAAGAGTATGAAATAATTAAAGAAGTATATGGAACGAATATTGATTCCTATTTGTTAAAAAAAGATATATTAAAGTTCGTTGCAAAGGGAGAATTTACTCTTAGCTATAACGAAAAAAATTATTATGATAAACCTGAAATTATATCAACAAGCACAATTTTAAAACAAGAACAAGAATATTTGAAAAATTTAGATTTGCCTTCTATCACATATAAAATGGCAAATAAAGATGTAAAAATAGAGCAAGAACAAGTGCTAAAGTTATATGGAATAACAAATAAAACAATTGAAACAAAAATGAAAGAAAATAAATTAAGAGTAGATAAAAGTGCAGTAAAAAGTTTTGTAAATGACTTAGCCGCAAAATACAATACAAGCGGAAGAATGAGAGAATTTAAATCAACTTTAAGTGGTACTATATCTATAACCGGTGGCGATTACGGGTATGTCATAAATAAAGATAAAGAAATAACAAAGTTAACATCAGAATTAAATAAGAAAAAAAATATAAACAGAAAACCTTGCTATTCACAAATCCCTTATGATACATCCGATGAAGTAGGCGATTCATATGTTGAAATAGATTTAACAAATCAAAAACTTTGGGTTTATAAAGATGGTAAAAAAATTGTTACATCAGATATTGTAACAGGAGATGAAGCTGGTGGATACTCAACACCTGCAGGAATATATTACTTAAAATATAAACAAAGAGATACTACTTTAAGTGGAAGTAATGCTGATGGAAGTACATATAATTCACCTGTTTCCTATTGGATGCCTTTTAACGGAGGGATTGGAATGCATGATGCAACATGGAGAAGTAAGTTCGGAGGAACAATATATAAAAATAACGGAAGTCACGGCTGTATAAATATGCCTAAGAAAAATGCAAAAAAAACATATGAAACAATACAGGCAAATTATCCTATAGTAGTTCATTATTAGAAGAAGTTTAACTTCTTCTTTTTTTATATTGATAAAAAAATACTTATAAAAGTAATCTTTTAGTAAAAAAAAAAAATGAAAACGTATATATTTTATAAAAAAAAGATTTCAATAAATTTTTTTTTACCAAAATTTTATAAAGTATTGAATTTTATATATATTATGCATATAATATAACCATAGAAAACGTTAACAAATCCAAAACAAAATGGAAGCAAGAAAATATATTGAAAGATATATAAATTGCATTTAAGTTATTTAAAAAAGCTAACATAATAGTTAGAAAAGAATTTGAAAAAGAGAGAATCGAAACTACACAAAAAAGAATAATGAAAAGAAAAGATGCAAAAGTACATCAAAAAAAGAAAGTGTAAAAAGATGAAAAGTATATTTAAACAGAAATATATATCTTTTGAAAATTCGATTAAATAAATTAAAGTTTGTTAAACGTTGAAGCTATAAAATTCCAAATGTATCAAAAAGAAAAAATAAAATGTCAAAGTACATTATAAAAAATCTTTTAAGAAAAGGTACATTAAGGAAATTAAGAGATTGTGAAACAGAAGGAGGAAAAGAAAACTTAATATAGTAAAAAAAAAGCAATAAAATAAGAATAGATTGCTGATAAGCAAGAGGCGAGTAAACCTCTGAAATTTAAAATAGATAAAAATAATAAATAAAAAAGAAGAAAATGAAACGTTAAGGGTAAACTATATTAAGGAAAAATAGAACAGGAAGTTTATATAAGCAATTGGGAAGTAAGTTTAAATAATAAAAAAAGAAAAATAAAAAAAAAGATAAAAAATTAAACTGAAGATATTGCAAAAAAATGATAGTACTGTGAAACCAAATTCTGAGTCACAAGAATCGAGATACTAGGTAAAACTAGTAAAAGAAGGAGAGTCTGAAAAGACTCTCTTTCTTTATTTATATTTTATGTTAAAATATAAATAATAAATATTTAGGAGGCAAAAATGAAAGCTATCGTATTAGAAGATAAAGAAAAAGTTGTTTATAAAGATGTTCCAAAACCTGAATGCACAAAAGATGGAATACTCTTAAAAATTGACGCTGTTGGACTTTGCGGTTCAGACGTAAGAACATATTCGTCAGGTGTAAATGGCTTGGATTTTCCTTTTATTTTAGGACACGAAAATATAGGTATAATCGAAGAAATAGGTGAAGAAGTAAAAGGATATAGTGTTGGAGAAAGAGTAATTGTAAATCCTGTTATACCTTGTGGTAACTGTTATTACTGCGAAAAAGGTATGCAAAATTTATGTGAAACAAGACTTACATATGGGCATCATTTGCATGGTGGTTTTGCTGAATATATGTTAATTCCGGGTATTGGGGTACAACGTGGACAAATTCTAAAAATACCTGAAGGCGTAAAAAGTGAAGATATGGTTGTAGTTGAACTATTGTCAAGCGTTGTAAATTCTCAAGATTTAATTAATGTAACTCTTGGAGATACTGTTGTAATAATTGGGGCAGGTCCACTTGGATGTTTACATAGTGAAATTGCAAGGCTTAGAGGCGCTAAAAATATTATAATGGCAAATAGAAGTGAAGCAAGACTTGAAAAAAGTAAAGCTTTCAGCGGAACACATTTTGTAAATACATCTAAAGAGAACTTAAAAGAAGTAGTAATGGATATTACTGATGGAAGAGGAGCAGATGTAGTAATAAATTCAACTCCTGCAACAAAACCTATTGAAGAAGGTATACATTTACTAAGAAAACAAGGTAAATTATTAATTTTTGGTGGTCTTCCAAAAGACAATCCAAATGTAAGTTTAGATGGTAATTTGCTTCATTACAGTGAAGTTCAAGTTATTGGAGGATTTTCAACAACTCCTGATAGTTTTAGAAAAGCCTTTGACGTTGTTGCAAACGGAATGATAAATGCAAATTTAGTTTCTCATATTTTACCTTTAAAAGATATGGAAAAAGGTGTAAAAATGTTAAAAAGCGGAGAAGCCTTAAAAGTAGTTTTAAAACCATAAAAGACAGCAATTTGCTGTCTTTTTTATTGTAATACATCGCTTGTAACAGAATAAACGGAATCTGAAAAGGCATAAGTAAGTGCATCAGAAACTACTTTTGCCATTTCATAAATATTATTTAAACGCAGCGTTGTAAGAGAATTTATTGCATCTTTTTCATTGTTGCTTACAACTAAAGTAAGGGACGTATCTCCTGTTTTGGGTAATATTTTCCCTGTAGCTTTTCCGGGGAATATACCTTCATTAAATAAAATAATGTCTCCTACATTTCCTTTTTGTGAAATCATTGAGTCAATAACGAAAATTTCTTTACCAGGATATAAAGCTTCAATATAAGAAAGGGTTTTATTTATGTTAAGGGCATGAACAGGATGTTTGATTGTTCCAAAAATAGGATTATTTAAAAAATTATAACTTTCAAGCAAGCTTCCTACAATTGGAGCAAATGCATCTCCGATACATTTATCAGTTCCTATAAAAAGCAAAATACAATCTTTAGATGTTAATTTTATGATTTCTTCTGCAAGCAATTTTGCAGCATTTTTTTGTAAATAGTTAAATGTTTTTTGCATATTCATTCTCCAAAAAAAATATACCCTAATTATATATAATAGGGTATAAGTAAAATGTAGATATTTGTTTAAAGTTATTTCATATTTTCTAGATTATTTTTTATTGCGGTAAACATTCTTTCATCTGCATTTGGTATTTGCTTTTTTAAATACTTTACTAAGTTTTTCATTTCTTCTCGTTTTGTAAATCCATCGGCAGGGCATTCACTTTTTATTATAGGAATATTTTCAGTTTTAACAGCATGAATTACATCGTTTTCTTTAGCATATAAAAGAGGTCTAAGGGAATAAACACCTGTTCTATCAAGATAAGTTACAGGCTTAAAAGTGTGTATTCTTCCTTCGTAAAAAAGGCTTAGTAAAAAAGATTCTATAAAATCATCTCTATGGTGTCCAAAAGCAATTTTATTACTGCCAAGTTTTAACGCCGTTTCGTTTAAAGCCGCTCTTTTCATTTTTGAGCATAAAGAACAAGGATTTTTTTCTTTTCTTTCATCGAATACAATTTTCTTTATATCCGTATGAACAATTTCAAGAGGGACTTGAATTTCATCACAAAATGATTCAAGCTTATCAAGTTTCATATTATCAAATCCAACATCTATACAAATTGCGGTCAGTTTAAATTTCTCGGGGGAAAAATACATATATGTTTTTAAGGCTTTTAAAAGGAGCATACTGTCTTTTCCTCCTGATACAGCTACACATATATGGTCTCCGTCATTTATCATGTTATAATCTTTTACTGCTTTTCTGATACATCCCAGTGTTTTTCTCATGTTATATTCCTTTTCTAAAAATATTTATTTATACTTTTTACAATTGCATTTACAAGTTTGTTTTGATTTTTCTCATTTTTTAATTGTTCTATTTCATTTTTGTTGGAAATGAAACCACATTCAATTAATACGCTTGGGTAGTTTGTCATTCTTAATATTCTAAAATTATTATCTTTTACTGCACTATTTTTATTTGCGAGAAGAGGCGCAATATAATCAAGCCTAGAAAGTTCCTCGTTTAAAATATTAGCGAACTTTAAACTTTGTTTTGCCTCTTTGCATAGTGTTATGTCTTTTACTATTACATTACTTCTTCCTGTTGATGAAAGTATATTTATTCCATTTGTATAATATACTGTTGTTATACCGTTATTAATCTCTTCTTTAATAAATGGGTAAGTTTTTCCGTTTTCTTCAACATATATATCATTAAAGTCTAAATTGGCTTTAAAAGATGAATAGTAAATTGTATAACCGCTTTTATTGTTTTTGGTGCCTGTTGAATCATGGTGTATGCTTATTAGTAAATCAGGCTTAATTTTATTTGCAATTATTGTTCTGTTTGTTAATGTGACTTCTTTTTCATCTTTGTAGGGCTGTCTTGTGAATTTAACAATATAGCCTTCTTTTTTTAGTGCATTTGCAAGCTTGATTGTAACTTGGTCATTAAGCGTATATTCATTTGTTTTTTCACTGTCTACACCAATTGCACCTTTATCAGCCGAAAGTTTTCCACCGTGCCCCGGATCAAGCAATATTACATAATTATTTTTGTTTTTTATATTAATTGTAAAAAGCAGAATAAGTATAAAAATTAAAAAACATAAAAATAAATTTTTGGATATTTTAATTCTCATATATTTATTCTATATTTTAATAAACCCACAAAATGCAATATTTTGTGGGTTAGTTTACATTTTATCAATTAAGTCTGCAATCTTATCAAAGTCATCTTCTGAAAACATTAAATCAATTTGGTCTTGTTTTGTAGGTTTAATGTTTTTATTTGTTTTTTTATCATTATTTATATTATTTTGTTTTGATGAGGTTTTAGTTGTTTCGTTCTTATCTAATGAAGTTTTTATTTTTGAGTTGTTTTTTGTTATATTTTTGTTTTTTAAAACATTTGCTTTTTTGTTAGATTTATTTGCTTTGTTTTTTTCTTTTTTGGTTGTTTCTATCTTTATAACATCGTTTTCTTCTTTTAAGTTTGAGCTGTTAAATAAAAACTCCATAAATTCATCATTTTCTTTTTCTTCTTTTGATGTATTTAGAAGTGTACTGTTTTTTAAAGCTTCGGATAAATTTTTATCTTTATTTTTTAATTTTTTATTATCTTCTGTTTGTTTTTGTGATTGCATTGATTTGCTTTTTGCATAAGGATTTACTCTTTTTCTTTTTTGTCCTATTTTTTTATATGTTTCTTCAAGTAGTTCTTTATCGCTTAGATGTTTTCTTTTCTTTACTTGTTCCTTAGATGTTTTTTGCTCTATTTCCTTTTGGGTAATATCATACATTTTCATCATTAAATTATGTTCTTGTAAGTCAACTACTTTCGAGCGTTCATTTAAGGATGTATGAATTGTTTTAATGTTATCTAAAACTCCATCCAATATTTCTTGCTGTTGAAGTCTTTGTTTTCTTAGTTGTTCCTGTTTTTTTATTTCTTGTTCAATTTTGATCTTTTCTTCTTTTTCTTTCTCAAGTTTTTCAAGTTCTTTTTGAATATTTAATTCTTTTAAAGAAAGCGTATGTTCAAATGTTTTTAATTGTTCTTCTTTTTGTTTTAATTGATTTTCTTTTTCTTTTAATTCTTCCAAAGCTTGCTTTGTTTCTTCTTGTTGTTGCTGCTCTTGGTTTTTGATTTCTATAAGTTCTTTTTTCATTTTATTAAGTCTTAATTCTTCACTATAGTCATAAGGATCATCAAAAACTTGTACATTTTCTTCTTCTTGAAGTTCTTCTTCGCTTATGCTTAGTAATAGAGAACGAGATATTGTTTCAACAATAATATCAACGGTTAAAGCAATAAGTTGAAGATAGGTAGAAACGCCTACTTTTAGAATAAATCGAACTAAAATAAAAACAATGATATTAGCGAGAGTAACACAAGAAATTTCAAATACCATACCTCTCGTTTCTTCTTTATATAAACCGGCAAGAAAATAAATACCAATTTTAATTAAAATTAGAAGAGGTATAAATTTAGGGAAATTAGGATCAATTGTTAAATTTGCTTTATTAAAAATTAAATTGGCTACAATATATGTAATAGCCATGAAAAATATATCAATAAAAACTAAGGATACTGTCTTAATTGTTTTTTCTTTATTCAATATAATCACCTTTTTAAATTGTTTATACATTATAACATAAATTTATATAATACCAAAATGATATTTAATAAAATATAAAAATATATAATCTTTTTATATATAAAGGTGATTGAGTTGACAAAAGTTAAAAAAAAATATTATAATAAAAAATAAAAATTGTGTACTGTTAGGAGATATTATGTTAGATATAAAAAGAATAAGAAATAATACAGATGAAGTAAACGAACTTCTTGCAAGAAGAGGGGATTACAGTGTTAACGAAGTTTTAGAATTAGATACAAAAAGAAGAGAATTGTTATCTAAAGCCGAAGAAGGAAAGGCAAAACAAAACAAAGTGTCAAAGCAAATTCCTATGATGAAAAAGGAAGGCAAAGACGTAAGCGAATTATTAAAAGAGATGAAAGAACTTTCAAGTGAAGTTAAAGAATACAATGCACAAATCAGTGAATTGGAAGAAAAAATAAATTCACTTATTCTTTCTATTCCAAATACACCAAACAAAGATATTGTTATAGGTAAAGATGAAAATAGCAATAAAGAATTAATTAAGGTCGGTACACCAAGAAAATTCGATTTTGAAGCTAAAGCTCATTGGGATTTAGGTGTTGATTTAGGATTACTTGATTTTGAAAGAGCTGTAAAAATTTCTGGAGCAAGATTTTCAATGTTTACAGGAATGGGGGCTAAACTTGAAAGAGCATTAATTGCTTTTATGCTTGATACTCATACAATAGATAATGACTATATTGAGATTTCTCCTCCTTTCATGGTAAACAGAACATCAATGACAGGAACTGGTCAACTTCCAAAATTTGAAGAAGATGCATTTAACATTAAAAATAATGATTACTTCTTAATTCCAACAGCAGAAGTTCCTGTTACAAATATCCATAGAGGTGAAATTTTAAAAGAAGAAGATCTTCCTAAATATTTTACTGCATATACACCATGTTTCAGAGCTGAAGCAGGAAGTGCAGGAAGAGATACAAGAGGTTTAATTAGAAACCACCAATTTGATAAAGTTGAACTTGTAAAACTTTCAAAACCAGAAAATTCATATGATGAGTTAGAAGATTTAACTTTAGAAGCAAGAAAAATTCTTGATTTATTAGAAATTCCATATAGAGTTATAGAATTATGCACAGGTGACTTAGGTTTTTCAGCTGCAAAAACTTATGATATTGAAGTATGGCTTCCAAGTTATAACAGATATGTAGAAATATCATCATGTTCAAATTTTGAGGATTATCAAGCAAGAAGAGCAAATATAAGATATAGGGATAAAGACGGTAATGTTAAGTTTGTTCATACACTTAACGGTTCTGCCTTGGCTGTTGGAAGAACTTTTGCGGCAGTTTTAGAAAATTATCAAAATGAAGACGGCAGTGTAACTGTTCCTAAAGTATTAAGAAACTATCTTGGAGGATTAGAAGTCATTAAATAGACTTATTTTGTTATGGAAAAAAGAGTAAGAAGAGTAAAAAAAATAAAAAAAAGCAGACCAACCCATAAAATAGATAAAGAGCAATTTGAAATTGAAAATGAAATAGAAAAACAAGAACCAGAAATAGAAATAGATAATTTTAATATTGATGATTTAGATATGGAAGATATTTTCGTAAATACGGATTTTGAATCAAGAGTAAAGCCTGGAGATGAAAATGTTATAGAAGATAATTATTTTGAGGATGAAATTCAAAAAGAAAATATAGAAAAAGACGATGAGGAATATTTTGAATATCAAGAAGAGGATAATGAAGAAAGAGTATCTTTAAAAGAAGCCTTGAATTTTAAAATAACAAAAAAGACAATTTTAATATTCTTAGGTATTATTATTGCCGCTTCTGCGTTGGGTTTTGGGCTTTATAAGTTATTCCCGGGAGGAAAAACTTTTAGTGGTATTGTAAATTTGAATGATACATTATCAAATGGTAAAGTTGAATGTGTTGTTGAAGATATTGTTGTTACTGATACTATATCTACAATAAAAGCCAGTGAAGGTAAAACTTTTGTATGTATTTATTATGAATTTACGAATATTTCAGGTAATGAAATAAAATGGGAAGATTTTCCTTATATTACTCTTGGTATTTTTGATAGTGATGATATTGGTTCAAAATCAATAAAAATATTGGATAATGATAGTATCAATAAAGATGCTTTAAGAGAATATTCATATGTAATGGGGCTTGATCTTAGGGATGATTTAGATCCCCTAGCTGCATCTTCAACTAGAGATGATGTAGATGTTTTTGAAATTGATAAATCATATTTAACAAATAATAAAGTTTATATTTTATTTGATATATATGATAAGGCAATAAAGGTTCAAGAAGGTTTAAGTACACTTCCTAACTTAAATGAAACAATTGAGAAAAACCAAGAAGAAATTAAAAAAGAACAGGAAGAAATGGGTATCCAAGAGACACCTCAAGATTCTGAAAATGCACAGTAAAAATAAAGCAATAAACTTTTGTTTATTGCTTTTTATTTTAAAGGAGAATGATTATGTTTAAAAAGGGAGATAAAATAGGAATTGTTGTTCTTTCAAATGGTATTGATAAAAATAAAAAAGAACAAGTTAAACAATTAATTGTTGAAATAAAAAATTTAGGACTTGTTCCTATAATTGGAGAATATATTTACAGTGAAGAAAATCATTGCCTGTTAATAGCACAAAAAAAAGCTAAAGTTTTAATGGATTTTTATAAAAATAAGGATATAAAAGCTATATTTGATATTTCCGGAGGAAATTTGGCAAATGAAATATTACCTTTTATTGATTTTGAAATAATAAAAAATAATTATAAGCCTTTCTTTGGATATAGTGATTTGACAACTGTTATAAATGCTATTTATTCTAATACAAAAAACCTTTATTATTTATATCAAATAAAAAATATAATTTTAGATAATAAAGAAAAACAGATACGTAATTTTAATGAAAGTTTCTTTAAGGGGAAAGATGATATTTTCAAATTTGATTATGAGTTTCTAAGAGGAGATAGTATGAAAGGTGTTGTTATCGGAGGTAATATAAGGTGCTTTTTAAAACTTGCCGGAACAAGTTATATCCCTGACTTTAAAGATAAAATTTTATTTCTTGAAAGCAGGAGCGGGAAAAGTTCTTTGATGATATCATTTTTTAATCAATTAAAGCAAATGAATGTATTTGAAGATATTAGAGGTATTATTCTTGGAACATTTACTCAAATGGAAAGAGAAAATAGTTGTCCTAATATAAAAGAAATTGCCCTTGATATAACAAAAGAATATAACATTCCGATTGTAAAAACAAATGAAATAGGTCATGGGAGCGATTCTAAATGTATTGTAATAGGAAAAGAATATAATTTAAGTAAATAAAAAAAGGAGGGGATACCTCCTTTTTTCGTACGAATAAATAAATCTTATTCAGGTTGAGCTGCTCCTGTTGGGCAAGCGCCTGCACAAGCTCCACAATCGATGCATGTAGCAGCATCAATTTCGTATTTTCCATCGCCTTCAGAAATAGCACCTACTGGGCATTCACCAGCACAAGCGCCACAAGCGATACATTCATCAGTAATTACATGAGCCATGTTTGATACCTCCATATTATTTGTTTGTTTGTATTAATATAACATTTTTAATAATTTATTGCAATAGGAAAATTTTAAAATCATATATTGTAATATATTTAAAAATCATAAATTGAAAGCATATTATAATATGAAAAGTAATTAAAAGTAACGTTTAAGCCTTATTTAAGGGTGTTTTGCTTTTCTATGTAAAGAAGGAGGAAATACTCCTCCTTTGTTATTTTCTTATATCATCAAAAAAATAAATTAATATTCCATCACATGTTTTTATTATTCTGCAGTTACATTTATTTTTACATTTACAACAATTATTATTACAACAGCTACTATGATTTGTATTTATGCAATGACTTTCTTTTTTGCATGCACAATTTGATGAGTTTTGATTATTGCAGTTGCATTTTGAGCAAGAATTATTTCTTTGTTCGTTTTGATATTCAATTTCATTATCGTAACATCCGCATCTTTCTTGATTTGTTCTTATAGAAGAATTGTTACATCCACATGATGTTCTATTTGAGTAATTCATTTATCTTACCACCTTTATAATATTACTGTTTTCGATATATAATATGATAAATTATAATTTTGGTTACCCTTTACATTATTTTTGTAAAAGCAAGAATTATTAAAAGTATTCCGCTAAACCAGCTTAAGTTTATTTTTGATGCTTCACTGAAGATATTTCCCGTTTTAAATCCTGCAATTATAAGTGAAAAACAAATGCAAAAGGTAAGTATAAAGACTATAAAAATGTTTGTATAAGGGAAAGACAGTCCTGCGCATATTGAGTCTATTGACCCGAGAATGCCGATTAAAAATGATTCTTTTATATCTAAATTATTTGAATTATTTACATCCGCTTTTGTTTCATCAATAAATATGTTAAAAAATAAATTTTCTTTTTTAATTTTTTTATTAATATTTCTATTAATTATTTGCATATTTTTAAGATATGTTTTTATTGCAAAGGCAAAAATATTGTAGCTGCCTATTGTTATTAAAAGAAAAAACGAAAGTATGTTAAATAAATATATCGGTATTATCTTTGAAAGAATATTTGATAAAGAGATAGACAAACAAAGAGAAAATGCACTTGAAAGAGAAATTATAATTGATGTAGGTATATTAATTTTTATTTTATTACTTCCAAAATTTGCACTTATTAGAAAAGTATCCATACTAAGGGCCAATATTAAAATAATGATTTTTATCATTCTTGTTCCTCCCTTTTATAGTCATAATTTATAATATTAATGAGAAAGACTTTGTGTGCATGTTTGAAATTATTAATATTAGATATATAAAAATTTATAAATTTATGGTATATTTAAAGTAAGATAACTTATTTTAGGGAGGACGAAATGGATTTAAAAAAATTACAAAATGGTTCTGATGTCAGAGGTATTGCCTTAGAAGGCGTAAAAGGTGAAGAAGTTAACTTAACAAACGAAGCCAGTTATAAAATAGCAAAAGCTTTTTCAATATGGTTAAAGAAAAGACTAAATAAAGACAGTGTAAAGATAACACTTGGTAGGGACTCAAGACTTTCAGGTCCTGCTCTTGCTGAAAATGTAATGAAAGGTTTAAGCAGTGAAGAAAATGTTGAAGTTGTTTACTTTAATTTATGTACAACACCTGCAATGTTTATGAGCTGTGTGAATGAAGAAGTTAATGCTGATGGCGCTATTATGATTACAGCAAGTCATTTACCATTCAACAGAAATGGTCTTAAATTCTTTACAAAAGACGGCGGAGCAGAAAAAGAAGATATTATAGATATTCTTACAATTGCAAATGAAATGGAATTAGAAGATGTTGAAGCAAAATATGAAACTCTTGATTTCTTAAGTATGTATGCTGCTGATTTAGTAAAGAAAATCAAGCAAAGAACCGGAGAAGAAAAACCTTTCAGTGGTAAAAAAATTATCGTTGATGCAGGAAACGGTTCAGGTGGATTCTTTGCAAGCAAGGTTTTGGAAGTTTTAGGAGCTGATACTTCAGGTAGTGTATATTTAGATCCTGACGGAAGTTTCCCAAATCATGTTCCAAATCCTGAACTTAAAGATGTTATGGACAGCTTCTCTGAAATAGTAAAAAAAGAAAATGCTGATCTTGGAATTATCTTTGATACAGACGTTGACAGAGCTGCCGCAGTAGATAAAAGCGGAGAAGAAATAAGCAGAAATAAACTTGTTGCTTTAATGGCAAGCATTTGTCTTGAAGAAGCTGCAGGAAGCTATATAGTAACTGACAGCGTAACAAGCAGCGGATTAAAAGAATTTATAGAAGAAAAAGGCGGAGTTCACCACAGATTTAAAAGAGGATACAAGAATGTAATAAACGAAGGTATAAGACTTAACAAAGAAGGAAAAGAATGTCTTCTTGCAATTGAAACAAGCGGACACTGTGCTTTAAAAGAAAACTACTTCTTAGATGACGGTGCTTATATGGTTGTAAAAATTCTTGTTAAATTCTTTGAACTTAGCAAAGAAAACAAAACATTTGATGACCTTATAGGTTCATTAAAAGAAGCTAAAGAAGAAGCTGAACTTAGAGCTACATTCTTGGTTGAAGATTTTAAAGAATATGGTGCAAATCTTCTTGAAGACTTTAAGGTATATGTTAAAGAAAAAATGGAAGGCGCTAGTTTTGAAGAACCAAACTTTGAAGGTGTTAGAGTAAATGTTGAAAGAGACGGAATAAAAGGTTGGGTACTTTTAAGATTATCTCTACATGATCCTGTACTTCCAATAAATATCGAATCAGAAAACGAAGGCGGAGTTGAAAACATTAAGAAAGAAATTTTAGACTTCTTAAAAGACTACGAAGTTAAATTCTAATTAAATAAAAGCATCAATAAGGGTATCTTTATTGGTGCTTTTTTTATATAATATAAAAAAAGTTATAGGTGTTTATTATGGAATTTAAAAATGTAGTTGACGGAGAATTTGAAGAAGTAAAAAGCAGTTTTAAAAATAATAAGGTAAAAAGAAAGTTAAAATTACCCAAAATGAAAATAAGAAAAGTAGTTCTTCCTTTAATTTTTGTTTTGTTTTTTATTGGACTATTTTTATATTTGATAAACGGATTTTATATAGATTATTTATGGTTTAAAGAAGTAGGGTACTTAAATATATTCTTCAAAGAATTAAAGACAAAGATTTATATGTTTGTGCCTCTATTTTTAATATTATTTATTTTTTTTATGGTATATATAAAATTCTTAAAGAAATCATTTGATCAAGAAAATAATGTTTTAAATAAATATTGGAAAAAAATATCTGTTTTAACATCAGTATTTTTTTCTTTTATATTTTCTTTTATCATTACTTCAAGATTATGGTATAAATTTCTTGAGTTTATAAATGCTGTTCCTTTTAATAAAAATGATGGTTTGTTTAATAAGGATATATCTTTTTATGTTTTTAAACTTCCCTTTTATACTTCATTAAACAGACTTTTATTTATGTTTATTTTAACAATATTTATAATAACAGTTATTTTGTTTATCGTTTTTAAATCAAAAGGTTTAAGAAACAAAAAAGAAGGTGTAATAAAGTATTTATGGGAAAATTTTAAACTTCCTTTTTGTATTTTTATAAGTATACTTTGTTTATGTTTAAGTATTCATTTTTATCTTAATATTTTTAATGTATGCTATGATTCTTCGGGGATTGTCTACGGAGCTACTTATGCAGATATGTTAATTGATGTTAACAAATATAAAATATTAAGTATATTTATGATTTTATTTGCCGTTATTCTTTGGATATGCTGTTTTAAAAATAAAGTTAAACCTGTTATTATATGCATTATAATAGTTCCTTTATTTGTAGTTGGTTTAGTCGGCTTAAAGTTTGTAATACAAAATTATATAGTAGTTCCAAATGAATATGCTAAAGAGGAAAAATACATTAATAATAATATTGATATGACAAGAGATGCATACAATATTGCAGACGTAGAGGTTAAAGATTTTAAAGCAGATAACAACTTAACAAAAGAAGATATTAAAAATAACTCTGTAACAATAAGTAATATTCCTATAAATGATTTCCTTCCTACCCTTGATACTTTTAACTCTCTTCAAGGGTTTAGGTCTTATTATTCTTTTAAAGATGTTGATGTTGACAGATATAATCTTGATGGAGATCCCACACAAGTATTTATTTCTGTAAGAGAAATGCAACCAAGCAGTAAAGAAAATGTAAGAAGTTTTGTAAATAAACATCAAAAATATACTCATGGCTATGGAAGTGTAGTTGCTCCTGTTAACCAAATAAATTCATCAGGTCAGCCCGTTTTGATTCAAAAGGATATACCTGCAACTACTATATATGATGATTTAAAAATAACCGAACCTAGAATATATTATGGAGAAATGACTACTGATTATGCCATTGTAAATTGTAAAAGTGACGAATTTGATTATCCTGAAGGTGATAATAATGTTGAAAACAGATATGGCGGAAGTGGAGGGATACAATTAAATTTCTTAAATAGAATTGCTTTTTCAATAAATAATATGAATAGCAGATTTATATTCTCATCAGATATAACCTCTGATAGTAAGGTTCTTATTAGAAGAGAAATAAAAGAAAGAGTAAGTATTATAGCTCCATTTTTGGAATATGATGAAGATCCTTATATTGTAAATGCAAATGGCAGATTATATTGGATAATAGATGCTTTTACTTTAAGCAGCAAATATCCTTGTTCAACACCTTCTAAATTTCAAGATGGGCAAAACTTCAATTATATAAGAAACTCTGTTAAAGTTGTTGTTGATGCATATAACGGAACAGTTGAATTTTATCAGGTAGATAAAAACGATCCTATAGCAACTCTTTACTCTAAAATGTATCCTGGATTTATTAAACCACTTGAAGAAATGGATCCGATATTAAAAGAGCATTTGAGATATTCAGAAGTTTTGTTTAACATTCAAAGCAGTATGTATGAAACTTATCATATGACAAATCCACAGGTTTTTTATAACAAAGAAGATCAATGGCAGACTGCAAAACAATTTTATGGAACAGCAAAAGAAGCTGTAAATGTAAACAGTGCTTATATGATGATGAAACTTCCTGACAGTGACAAAGAGGAGTTTATGATTATGGCACCTTTTACGCCAAATAACAAAAATAATATGGTTGCATGGATGGCAGGTATATGTGATGGTGAAGATTATGGTAAATTGAAAGTATATACATTCCCGAAACAAAAACTTGTTTATGGACCGATGCAGATAGAGCAAAGAATTGATCAGGATACGAACATTGCTCCTAAATTAAACTTGCTTTCACAGGCAAGCAGCGAGGTTTCAAGAGGTAATATGCTTACTATACCTATAGAAGACAGTATACTTTATGTTGAGCCAATATATGTTAAATCAAAAACAGATCAGATGGCACTGCCTGAAGTAAAAAAAGTTATAGTTGCTTATGGAGAACAAATCGTAATGGAAGATTCTTTAAGTGAAGGAATAAATGCTATATTTAATTTGAAAGAAGGTAGGCAGGAAGATACTGAATCCTCTCTTGAGGATAAAGCAAGAGATCTAATGAATAAAATGAAAGATGCACAGGCAAAAGGAGATAGCAAAGCATATAATAAATATATGAATGAGCTTGATAATATTTTAAATTCAATGTAAAAAGAACCGATTTACTTCAAGTAAATCGGTTCCTTATTTCCCGGGAAAAATAATTATACGTTTATTTTTTCTTTAACTTTAATATGCTCTGATATAAAAGGAGCAACTTCTTCCGGCTCTATATTTAATACATGAGAAAACTCTTCATGTAGAAGTCTTGTTGCATTTTTTAATATCTCTTCATCGCTCATATGCAGTTTTTTTCCATTCTTTATTTGTTCTTTTTTATGTAAATATAATGTTCTTATTAACTTGATTATATTTTTTCTGTCTCCTGAATGTATAATTTGTTTGTATGTTTGTTTCCTTTCGTTGTCATCATTAATCCATATTAAATCATCATCTTTTATATTGTCTATTAAATCTTCAATTTCTTTTGGAGTAAGAATTTTTCTCATTTTTTGTGTTTGTTTTTTATTGTTAACAGGAACAAATATTGTAAGGCTATCTTTATTTATAGGAGTCAGAACGTAAAATTTTGCTTTAGCTCCTGCAAAATCTTTTTCTACAATTTCACTGATTTTGCATAGTCCTTCGTTATCATATTGAATTATTTCATTTAAACTAAACATTACAACAACCCCTTTTTTATAAAATGTTATAATAAAACAGCCTAATAGCAGTCATGATGTCTACGATTAAGCTGTTTGCCATAAATATATTATACCATTTTTATAGGAATTATGTAATAGAAACTTTGAAATTCTTTCTATAAAAGACTATCGTCTGTTTCTTCTTTGATTTGAAGAAATGTTTCTTTGAGACATTACATCTGATCTTGAAACTGTTATGAATTTAACCGAATATATATCGCAAACTATATATTCATTATTAGAAATATTAAAAAGAGTAAAATAGCTAAGTCCAACATTATACATTATTCCGGATTTTGTTATTAATGTATCACTGCCTATAACAAATTCGCATACGCAGTATTCGCCTTTAATTCTGTTTAGTATATCAGGAGTAGTACCTACTGTAAATACAGAAGGTACATTGGAACCGTCACTGTCTTTTTCCGGTTCAAAATTATTATCCATTTGATTATCAAGGTGTTTATTATAGTTTTGACCTCTGAAGATTCTGCCCAAATTATCTTCTCTATCCATTTTTACCTCTCTTTTAAGTTTGTAAATATTTTTCAGTAGGATTATAGAAGCAATGTCTTCCTATTTTGGTTATTAAACTTCCGACTTCACTTGGGAAAAAATCTCTGCAGTCATTTTGAAAAGGGTTATAAAACCAAAGTGCGTATCCAAGATTATAAAGCCGTCCTCCCGATATTGCCCAGTCTGCTATTTGATAATGAATATTTGTAGGATTCATATTGTATATGTTTTGTGGATTATATTCTCCGTTTACGGTTTCCATGGCACAGGTAAATTGTCCTTTTTGATATATTATGTTTCTGATACTTCCTCCGTTTGAAACTCTTGAATATTCTCCATATGGAGTATAAACTCTGTTCATGACTACACTTGCTACTGCGGCCATACCTTCATTGCCTTCGCCTCCCGCTTCGCACTCAATTAATCTTGCTAAAAGTTCTCTGTCCGAATAAGCCATTGCTTCCTCCAATAAATGTTATAATATATTTATATTGTGTTATTTTCTTAATATGACAAAATAAAAAAAGGATTTGTTTTAACTGGATTAAAAAAATTTTGATAAATTATTATTAATTTAAAAATACATATGGAAATGAAAATGTATTAATATTAAAATGCAACTTAATTAATTCATAAAATATAAATTTTATATTTTATTACAATTTATTATATTTTATTTATAAATTATAAGATATATTATCCTATGAATTAAAATGAAAATATGATAAAATATACTGATACATAAATAAAGAATAATATTAAATTTACATATGTGAGGTATGAACTTGGCAAGAAAAAAAACAACGGCAAGGAAAAGAACTCAAACATCATCAAGAAGAACTACAAAAAAGCAGCTTGAACAAGAAATGTTTAAAAAGAAAATAATTCAAAATGAAATAATAGGCGTTATTATTTTCTTTTTTGGTGTTTTTATGCTTTATTCTATATGGTCAAAAGACAGTGGTGTTTTTGGAAATAATTTGCATAATATTTCTATGTTTCTATTTGGTAGTGTAGGAGCTTTTTTAATAGGAATATCCTTTTTGGGGCTTGGTGTTTATATAACATCCAAATTAAAGCCTTTTAATGAAACACTTACCTTAACTTGTATTGTTTTTATTATATTTAACATAATGGCATTTTTTAATGTTGGAGGAGACCTTTTAAAATATGGTGCTTTTACAAATCAGCTTTTTAATGCTGTGCTAAATGTTGTAACAAAAGGCGGCATAATAGGTATATGGCTTGGAGGATTGTATACAACTTTCCTTGGTGAAACAGGTTCATATATATTTATTTTTGCCTGCATTATAGTTTGTTTAATATTAATATTCAAAGACAATATTGCAAGTTATAAAGAAGATAGAAAAGCAATAAGACAAAAAGAAAGAGAAGTAAAAAAAGAGATAAAAGCTCAAAGATTAACAAAGAAAATACAAGACAGAGAAGATCAGTTAAGAACAAAAGCAGAGAGACAACCTGTAAGAACATCTTTCTTTCCTTCTTTTAAAAGCAAACTTATAAAAAATCCATATGATGAAAAGGACGCGATAAAAACAAGTAAAGATAAAGAAGAAGTTTTAAATAAATGGGAAGATGAATATAAGAAAAGCAAGAATCCATTTAAGAAAAAAGATAATATTGAAGAAGGAAAACAAGAAGTAAAGAAAGAAGAACCTATAATAAGGACTTATTACAGAAACGAAAACGGAGACTTTAAAAAAGAAGTTAACGAAGAAAAACCAAAAGAAGAAATTATTCAAAATGAAAGACTAAGTAAAGAAGAGATAAAAAACAAAGTAAGAGAAGAACAAGGCTTTGATGAGATAATAAAAGAAACTCAGGAAAAGCAAGATGAAACAAATAAACAAATTGAAAGAACAAAAGACTTTGTAAATCATAAACCTATAAATAAAGAAGATTTTATTGAAGATGGGGAAGAAATACCTATTGAAAGAATTGATATAAGTGATATAGACAGAGCCAATAAAGCTCAAAGAGAACAGCTTGATAAATTAAGAGTTGCAATGGATAACGGAAGTATTGCAAAAATTACGGAAATAGAAAATAAAGAACCTTTAGTTACAGAAAAAGAGCAGATACCTTATGTATTTCCTAAGTCTTCTCTTTTAAAACCAAATAAAAATAGAAATAATAAAGGGGAGAGAGATAGAGTTTTAGAAAATACAAGAATACTTGAAGAAACTCTTGCAAACTTTAAAGTTGGGGCAAGAGTAACTGAAGTTAGTATAGGACCTACAGTTACAAGATATGAAATGGAACTTGAACCTGGTATAAAAGTAAGTAAAGTTGTAGGGCTTCAAGATAATTTGGCAATGGCTCTTGCAGCAAATGGAATTAGAATGGAAGCTCCTATTCCGGGAAAAAGTGCAATAGGTATAGAAGTTCCTAATAAAGAAGTATCTGTTGTAGGATTTAGAGAAATTGTAGAAGATGAAAAATTCAAAAATGCAAAATCTAAATTATCTGTTGCGCTTGGTAAAAATGTTACGGGAGATATGGTTATAATGGATATAGCCAAACTTCCTCATCTTTTGATTGCCGGTGCTACAGGTTCAGGAAAAAGTGTTTGCATTAACGCAATAATAAATTCTATTTTATTCCACGCAGATCCAAACGAAGTAAGGCTTATTTTAATAGATCCTAAAATGGTTGAGCTTAATATATACGAAGGCATTCCTCATTTGCTTGTACCAGTAGAGACAGACCCAAATCATGCAGCAGGAGCTCTTAAGTGGGCTGAAAAACAGATGAAAATAAGATACGATTTATTTGCTCAAAATAGAGTAAGGGATATAAACGGATATAATAAGAAAATGGAAAAGACCGGTGGAGAAAAAATGGCACAGTGGGTTATCATTATAGACGAGCTTGCGGATTTAATGATGACTTGTGCTTCTCAAGTTGAATCGGCAATATGTAGACTTGCTCAGCTTGCAAGAGCTGCAGGTATACATTTGGTTTTAGCAACTCAGCGTCCATCTGTTGATGTTATTACGGGGCTTATTAAAGCAAATATACCTTCTCGTATATCCTTTGCTGTATCATCGCAAATCGATTCAAGAACGATTCTTGATATGGCAGGAGCAGAAAAACTTTTAGGAAGAGGGGATATGTTATATTCTCCTGTGGGAAGTAATGCTCCTATGCGTGCACAGTGCGCTTTTATTAGTGATGAAGAAGTTGAGTCGGTTGTAAAATTCATTAAGGAAACACAAAGACCAAATTATGATGAAGATGCAATAAAAGGTATTGAAACAGTTTCCGCTGAAGAAAATATGCCGGGAAGTAAGGAAAATCTTCACAAAGAAGACTTCATTGACGAAAAGTTTAATGATGCACTTAACTTAGCATTTGAACTTGGAGAAGTTTCAACGTCAATGCTTCAAAGAAGACTTAGAATAGGTTATGCAAGGGCAGGGAGTATTATTGATGAATTGGAACAAAGGGGAATAATTTCTCCTAAAGATGGAAGTAAACCAAGAAAAGTTTTAAAGAAGAGAGAAGATTTCTTCTCCAATAGTGTTGTAGAAAGTGATGAAGTTTATCCTGAGGGAACACTGGATATAGAAGATGAAATAATGTAATGGAGATAGATATGAAAAAAGTATTTATTTTAACTTTGGGATGTCCAAAGAATACCGTAGATAGTGAAAATATAATGTATTTATTAAAAGAGCAAGGGTATGAAATTGTTGATGATGCAACAATAAGCGATTATATAATAATCAATACTTGTACTTTTATTCATGATGCAATGGAAGAAAGCATTAATTCGATACTTGAAGCTACTTTGGTAAAAAAAGACAGAAATGAAGTAAAAATAATAGTTACTGGATGTCTTGCTCAAAGATATCATGAAGAGTTATTAAAGGAAATACCTGAAGTTGATGCTTTTGTTGGAACAGGTGAATTTTATGATATGGCAAAAGTTCTTGAAAAACTTGATAAAGATAGTGAAAGTACTTTAGTTAATGTTGAAAATATAAATTGTCCTATTGTTGAAACAGACAGAATATTGTCTACACCTTCATATACGGCTTATTTAAAGGTAAGTGAAGGATGTGATAAACATTGTACATATTGTGTCATTCCAAGTATCAGAGGAAAACAAAGAAGCAGAAAGCTTGAAGATATAGTATCTGAGGCAAAAAGACTTGCCCAAAGAGGAGTTAAAGAAATAATCTTAATAGCTCAAGACGTTGGAGAATATGGTACTGATTTATATGGTAAGAGAAGACTTCCTGATTTGCTTGAGGAATTAAATAATATTGAGGGCTTAAAGTGGATAAGAGTTTTATATATTTATCCTGAAACTATTTCAGATGAGCTTATCGATAAACTTGCAAAACTTGATAAAGTTGTAAAATATATAGATATGCCTCTTCAACATATTAATAACGATATATTAAAGAAAATGGGAAGAAGAACTTCAAAAGAAGATATACTTTCTATTATAAGGAAATTAAGAAAGAATGTTGAAGGAATAAAAATCCGTTCTACATTCATTACAGGTTTCCCATCAGAAACAAAAGAGCAGCATGAAGAACTTTTAGAATTTATAAAATTATATCAACTTGACAGGGTAGGGTTCTTTAAATATTCCAGAGAAGAGGGAACGCCTGCTTACAATATGGATAACCAAATTGATGAAGAAATTAAAGAAGAAAGATATATTGAACTTATGCAAGCTCAGGAAGAAGTTTCTGAAGAGCTTATGGAAATGTATCTAGATAAGACATTAGAGGTTCTTGTTGAAGAAGAAGTAGAGGGAGAAGATAATGTTTATATAGGAAGAAGCTATATGGATTGTCCTGAAATTGACGGAGAAGTTTATATTTATGCCCATAAACCTTTAGAAATAGGTGGGTTTTATGATATATTAATAGAAGATTCAATGGAATATGATTTAATAGGAAGGACGATATAATGAATTTAGCAAATAAAATTACGTTATTCAGAGTTTTTATGATACCTGTATATGTTGTTTTTATGATGCTTACAGGTATACAAAATAATTATATGATTGCTGGAGCGATATTTATCATTGCTTCAATATCAGATTTTGTTGATGGTCAGATTGCAAGAAGATGTAATATGGTTACAGATTTTGGAAAATTTGTTGACCCTCTTGCAGATAAACTTCTTGTAATGGCAGCGATGCTTTGCTTCGTTGAAATAAACTTTATTCCTTCATGGGTTGTAATTGTAATTCTTGCAAGAGAGTTTATTGTAACTGGGCTTAGAGTTCTTGCTGCATCTGCGGGAGTTGTTATAGCAGCTGATAAAATAGGTAAGTTAAAAACGACTACTCAAATGATAGCATTGGTATTAATGCATTTTTCAGCTTTAAGTAATATTATTTTTAATATTTCTTTAGGCCTTATGTATATAGCATTAATTTTAACTGTAGTTTCAGGAGTAAATTATTTATATTTAAACAGAAGTTTATTTAATGTAAAAGAGTAATTTTAAATTACTCTTTTTTTATAAAAATAAAATATATTAATAAATATGGTTTTGAAGATAAAAAATATAACACTATAATAAGTATAAAATATTTTAAATAATATATAGAAAAATATGTAAATTGATACAATTATAATGTAGTATTTTATGAGTATATGAAAGTTTAAGTTATGAGAGGATGTATAAAAATGATAACTGTTAATATAAAAGATGTTATAGATAGTGATATACATAAAGTTTGGGAAATGACTTTAAATGTTAGTAAATATAATACATGGCGAAGTGACCTAAGTAAAACAAAAATTGTTAGTCAAAATCAATTTGTTGAATATACGAAAAAAGGTTATTATACAATTTTTACAGTTACTTTATTACAGCCTTATAAAAGATGGGAATTTGATATGGAAAACAGCAATATAAAAGGTCATTGGATTGGCGTTTTTACGTCAAAAGAAGATAAGACTCAGGTTGATTTTTCAGAACATATAACAGTAAAGAAAAAAATTATGAAGCCTTTTGTAAAATTATATTTAAAGAAACAACAGAAACAATTTATTAAAGATTTAAAAAAAATATTAGAATAAAAAAATATGAAATAAAAAAGCCTCTATAAAGAGGCTTTTTGTTTTAGAAGAATAAAACTGTTTGTGCAAGTATTAATGCATTTAATATTAAAGCTTGTATAAATGCGTTTAGTCTCGTTGGTGAATCAACGGCTTTTAATAGTTTTCCAACTGCAAGTACAAACACAAGTAGGAAAACAAGTCCCATAAAACTTATTGCAATCGAAAATTGACCCATTATTAACATTACTATGGCAACAATAGGAATAATAAGGAAGTTAAAACATGATATTATAAATCTTTGCATTTGTGTTGCAATCATAACTTCTTTTTCTCTTTCTTCTATGTAGAATATAAAATAACATAGTATTGTTGAAAGTATTAGCCAAAATACTTTTATTGATGTAATGTTGAAAACAACATTGCATCCTGCTACCGAAAGAAGGTATAGTATTGCAATTATACCAATAGCAACAATTAAACCGCCTTTAACATTCTTTTTAGGATCTTTATAAAATATCTGACTTCCTATATCGCAGGCAAAATTTGTTCTATAGTAAAGATAGAATATTATCATTCCGTAGCATGATAACAATGATAATTTAACTAAAGTGTAATACGGAATTGACATAATCGGACTTAATAAAAAGTACAGTGCTACCGGTAGCAAGAATACCATGATTAAGGATGGGATTACTGCTAAAAGTTTTGATATTACAAATTCCTTGTTAAAAGGTATTGTTCCTTTTTCTTTATAATAATCTTTTGCAGTTATTTTATAAGAAAGAAATATTATAAAGAAAGCAATTATGCAAAGTACAGCAGGTAACATTGTTTTTAATGTTAAGAATTTACTTGGGGTATATTCATACCCATCTCTTTGAGCTATATAACTTACTGTTTCTTTTATTATTTTGCTGCTTGTAATTTCATTTGTTGGTAAAACATTTTGTGCAACTGTTAGAGTTACTTCATTTTCTTCTGGACTTCCTGTTTTTCCTTGTTCTAGTCTTGTTTTTAAAGCTTCATTTTCTTTAACACTTGATTGATCATTTAAGTTTGATGTTATTAAGTGAATATTTTCTCCGGGGTTTGAAGCATTAAGTTCTTTCATGAACGTAACATTTTCTTCTTTTACAAAGTTAATTACATCTAAATCGATTTTTCCAAGTATATTTGTTTTAGTTGAAATTAATGTTAGATCTTTAGGGTTGAAAAATCTTTTAGTTGCTGTTTGAAGAGCTGTTCTTGCACTTTCACCTACGGCAACAATATGTATGTTTTCTTCATTTAGTTTTGCCATTTGCGAAAATGCTACAATAGCCGAATAATATTGTTCTGCCAAGTATTCATTTTGTTTATATCCAAATTCGATGTGTCCATCAGAATGTCCTTGACTTGGATAATCAAAAACATAAACGCTGTAACCAAGCTTTGCAAATTCTTCAACCATAAACCATGTGTCTTTTGCGTTGGCGCTTAAATCATTTGCTATAAATACACCCATGTTGGTAGAACCTTTATAATATCTTGCGGATATTTCTTCTTCATCCAGATTATAGAATTCTACCTTATCCATTTTATAATATGTATTTGTTGAATATAGTTGCGTAAAACATCCTGCTATAAATAAAAATATTAATATTATTAATGCAATTTTTCTTTTTGAATTTATTTTAAATTTCATGTTAAACCTCTTTTGGGGATTAAAAATTTACTGATAATAAATTATATCATAATATTTTTTTTTTAACAATAAACATAATATACTTGTTTTTTGTTTATTTATAAATAAAAAACAAGCATATTGCTTGTTTTCTATAAAATAAGTTTTGCTATATTATAAACTATTAACGCAATTACATAAGCTATTCCCGTTTGGTACATAGCAGTTAAAACAGCCCCCTTAAATGAGCCTATTTCTCTTTTTGCTGCTGCAAATGCTGCTGCACAAGGCATATAAAGAAGCGTAAATGTTAAAAACGATATTGCAGCAGGAAGAGTAAGCATTGTGCTTAAAATTTGAGGTAATGTATTTAGTGTACTTCCCGTAAGCACTGCAAGTGTGCTTACAACGACCTCTTTTGCACTAAATCCCGCAATAAGTGAAGTTACGAATTTCCAATCTCCAAAACCTAAAGGTTTAAAAATTATTGCAAGATAGTTTCCTATTGAAGCAAGTATGCTTGAAGATGGGTTGTCCACCATATTAAATCTAAAATCAAAGTTTTCAAGTAACCATATAAGTACACTGGCAACAAATATTATAGTAAATGCTCTTGTTACAAAATCTTTTGCTTTTTCATAACTAAGTCTTGTAAGAGATTTGATTGATGGAAGTCTGTATGGAGGAAGTTCCATTACAAAAGGCATTGATTCTCCTTTGTAAATTGTATTTTTTAATAAAAATCCTGAAAATACAGCTGTTAATATTCCAAGCAGATAAAAACAAATCATTACAAGAGGAAGATTATCTCCAAAAAATGCTGCTGCAAATACAGTATATATAGGAAGTTTTGCACTGCATGACATAAAAGGTGTTAAAAGCACCGTCATTTTTCTGTCTCTTGAACTTGTAAGAGTTCTTGTTGCCATAATTCCCGGAACAGAACATCCAAAACCTATTAGCATAGGAACAAAGCTTTTACCGCTTAAACCTATTTTTCTTAAAGGTTTGTCCATGATAAATGCTATTCTTGCCATATATCCGCTGTCTTCTAGTAATGATAAGAAGAAGAATAACGTTATAATGATAGGTAAGAACGATAATACAGATGATATTCCGTTATATGCTCCGTCTATTATTAATGAACGAAGTGTTGGGTTTATTTGAAGTGTTGTAAGTCCTCCGTTTAAAAGAACTTTTATGTGTTCAAGTAAAAGTTCAAATGCATCGCTTAAAAATGCGCCGATAACTCCAAAGGTTAGATAAAATATTGCTCCCATAATAAGTATAAAAATAGGTATTGCAAAGTATTTGTTTGTAAGGAAATTATCTATTTTTACGCTTTTAATATGTTCTTTTGTATGAGAGACTTTATGTACAGTGTCACTACATAGGTTTTCTATAAAATCATATCTCATTTCTGCAATTGCAGCGGCTCTGTCAAGACCTACATCTTTTTCCATTTCGTCTACAATGTGCATTATTATATCTTTGTCCGCATCGCTAAGTTCAAGTTTATCTTCCATTAAGGAATCACCTTCAACTATTTTTGAAACACAAAATCTTACAGGAAGATTTTTTTCTTCTGCATTTGCTTCTATTATATGAGATATTGAATGTATTGCTTTATGAATATATCCGCTACAAAAATCAATTTTGCCTCTATACGCATTTTCTTCAAGTAAGTCCGTTGCAACGGCAATAAGTTCTTCTGTTCCTTGATTCTTTGCGGCTTGTATAGGAATACATTCTACATTTAATCTTTTTGAGATTGTATCAATATCTATACTATTTCCGCAGGCTATCACTTCATCCATCATGCTAAGTGCAATAACCATTGGAATATTTAATTCAAGTAGTTGAAGTGTAAGATATAAATTTCTTTCTATATTGGAAGCATCTATGATGTTTATTATTAAATCAGGTTTTTCTTCCATTAGAAAGTCTCTTGTAACTATTTCTTCACTTGTATAAGGTGAAAGTGAATATATACCCGGCAGGTCTACAAGGTTTATGTTTTCATGTCCTTTTATTGGACCTTCTTTTTTGTCTACTGTAACACCTGGGAAATTTCCAACATGAGCATTACTTCCCGTAAGGGCATTAAATAATGTCGTTTTACCACAGTTTTGATTACCTACAAGTGCAAAGGTTCTTTTCATATTAAAGCACCTCTACTTCAATTTTTTTTGCGTCTTCTTTTCTTAAAGTAAGTTCAAAACCTCTTAGATTTATTTCTATCGGATCTCCAAGAGGGGCTACTTTTCTGATAAATACCACTGTTTTAGGTATTAGTCCTATATCTAAAAGTCTTCTTCTTATGGCAGGTTCTCCGCCTGTACTTTTTATTACTGCTTTTTGACCAATTTCAAGTTTGTCTAAAGTCATTTTTTATCCCTTCTTTTTTATGTCGTTTGTTCCGTTTTTGATTATACATTCAATATAATATTTAAGTCAATGGGAAAGAGCATTGTTATTAGTGAAAACTAACAAAATATTTTCATCTATGAACAAATGTTTGTTTTATTCCCATTTGTGTGGTATATTTTTATTATAAGAAAGGTGAGTAAGAAAAATGGAGAAAATTATATTTCACATTGATGTTAATTCTGCGTTTTTATCATGGCACTGTGCGTATAATAAAAAAATCAATCCGGAATTTTTGGATTTAAGGAAAGTTGCTTCTGTGATAGGTGGCGATGAAGAAGCAAGAAAAGGTGTTGTTCTTGCAAAATCAGAAGAGGCGAAAAGGTATGGTATAAAAACGGGAATAAGTTTATTTGAAGCAAAGAGGCTTTGTCCTAATCTTGTAATAGCTAAACCTGACTTTAAAATTTATAGGATGTATTCAAATAAAATGTTTGAACTTCTTTCAATGTATAGTGATAAAATAGAGAGGTTTTCCATTGATGAAGGATTCTTGGATATGAGCGAGAGTATAAAGCTATTTGGTCAGCCTGTTGAAGTTGCATATAAAATAAAAGAAAGAATAAAAAAAGAGCTTGGATTTAGTGTGAACGTGGGAGTTTCCTGTAATAAACTTCTTGCAAAGATGGCAGGGGATTTAGAAAAGCCCGATAAAGTAATAACTCTTTTCCCAGATGAGCTTGAAGAAAAATTATATCCCCTTGGTATAGATAATCTATTTATGGTCGGTAAAAAAACAAAAGAAAAACTTAATAAGCTTGGAATAAATACAATTGGTGAACTTAGTAATTGTTCCCTGCAGTATCTTATTACTCACTTTAAAAATTCACAGGGGATAATGCTTTATAATTATTCTCATGGCATAGATGATTCTAAAGTAGAAATTGAAAGAAAAATAAAATCTGTTGGAAATAGTACAACCTTAAGTGAAGATACTTCTGATATTTTAAAAATAAGAAAAATTATTCTTGCTTTATGCGATAGCATAGGTTCAAGGCTTAGAGAGAAAAATGTAAAAGGAAATGTTATTGTTGTTACAATAAAATATAGTAATTTTAAAGTATTTTCACATAGAAAGACCTTGTCATTTTATACCAGCTCCACTGATACAATTTATAAGCAGGCTTTATTATTGTTTGATGAATTATGGAACGGAAACAGTGTAAGACTGCTTGGTGTTAGTATATCCGGAGTAAGTGAAAATACGGTATCTCAGCTGTCATTAATTGAAAATAATGCTGAAAATGATAAAATGGGAAAAGTGGAGAAAGTTATGGATAAACTTAGAGAGAGTTATGGTAAAGATATAATAAAAAGAGGTATGCCTGAGGGAAAGGTTAGTAAATCAATAAAAGATAAATGGGAATAAAAAAGAGAATATTAATATTCTCTTTTTTTATAATACTAATTTATCTCCGTCAAACTTATAATCTTTATTTTTTTCTTTCATTAATGTATGTTTTATAAAATGTAGAAGTTCTTTTTCACCTTTATCTCTTAACATAATAAGAAGATATTCTGTAAGTTTCTTGCTGTCTTCGTCAATAATATAGAAGTCTTTTCCTTTTAGCCAGTATTTTAAAGGTTCGTCTTCTTTGTAATTTCCGTTTAAATAATTTTTTGAAGCGCTTATTCTATCAATTACCATTTCTGCAACATATCTTTTAGGCATTTTTACGCCCGTTATTCCTTCGTGAGGATTAGGTTTATAATCTATCCAATATTCAAAATGATGTCTATTTCTTCCTTTATGGTGAAGCCAGCCAAGAGCATATCCATTAACTTCTTTTTCTTTGTTTATTGGGCTTCTTTTGCCTCCTTGGTAGTATTTTACGCCTCGTCCAAATTCTATAAAGCTGTATTTTGAAAGGTCATGAAGCAAACCTTGTTTATATAATCCTGCTTTAAAACAGGTTTTTAAAACTATAATTTTGTGTCTTGTGATGGTATAAAAATGTCCCCAAATTTTGCTCATTGTTTCACTCCTGTTTTATAAATCTGCATTTTTATTATAGCAGAAATAAACTTATAATGTTATTCAAAATATTAAATTTTACTTTTTTAAGACAAATGTAACTTTTGTGACTAAAATGTGACCTGTTTGCTTCATATTATTGTCTAAATGTTTTTCGTGTATATAATAAAATCAGAATAAAATTTTATTCATATTATTTTATGATAAAAAAATAATATTGATAAAAATGAGGGATTGGTATGAGTAGTATATTGAAAGATTTATATGAGGGCAATATAAATCCTTATGCAGAGATGAAAATTGCTTTGGATGAATATGCTTTAGAACTTAGAGAGATGACTAAAACGGAAGAGAATTTTATAAAAAAGCTGGATGAAGATATGCAAAATGAATTTTATAAAATTATAGAAAGATGGATAAGTTTATATCCTTTAGAGCTTAGAGATGCATATATAAAAGGATATAAACTTGGGGTAAAGATGATGGCAGAAGTTTATAAATAAAAAAAAGGAGCATACTCTTTTTTTATTTTATATATTCTTCCCATTCTTTTTCTTTAAATCCTGTAAGTATTTTATCTTTACCTATTATTATAGGTCTTTTTACAAGCATGCCGTCAGTGGACAAGAGAGAAATCATTTCATCTTCATTCATTTCCTTTAATTTATCCTTTAGGTTAAGTTCTCTGTATTTCATGCCGCTTGTATTAAAAAATCTTTTTATTGGTAGATTACTTTCTTTAATCCACTCTGTAAGTTCTTCTTTTGTAGGGTTATTTTCGATTATATGTCTTGATGTAAAATCAATATCATTTTCAATAAGCCATTTTTTTGCTTTTTTGCAAGTAGAACATTTTGGGTATTCTAAAAATAAATATTTCATTGTAATTTCTCCATAATATTTTTATTTTATTTCATATTTTATTATACATAAAAAAATAAAAAAAATAAATTTTTAAAAAAAATTTTGTTTATTAATAAAAAATATGGTAAAAATTATTGATAAATGTTACAATTTTTTTACGTAAAATTTTTATAAAAAAAATAAAAAAAAATGTAAAAAAAGCCTTGCATTATAGGGTTTTATAGTGTATTATTAGTAAGCTATGACAGAAGAAAATGCGTTGAAGCGGGAGGTTGCCGTGTGAACGGGTTTTTCCGTGGAGTATGTCACCATCTAGAATGGGGCGGCATGCTTGGTGTTTTTGTGCGTCTAACTCACAAGTGAAACACACGGAACAGTGTATCAAGCATGGTCGTACTGTCGAATCATAATTAGGAGGAAGAAAGTATGGCAAATCAAAAAATCAGAATTAAGCTAAAAGCCTATGATCACGCAGTGATTGACAAGTCAGCAGCTAAAATTGTTGACACAGCAAAAAGAACAGGAGCGGAAGTATCTGGTCCTATTCCACTTCCAACACAAAAGGAAGTAGTTACAATCATCAGAGCGGTTCATAAAGATAAGGATTCTAGAGAACAATTTGAAATGAGAACTCATAAGAGAGTTGTAGACATCCTTAACCCAACACCAAAAACTGTTGAAGCTTTAATGAAATTAGACTTACCAGCTGGTGTTGACATTGAAATCAAGTTATAAAATTATGACTACCAAAAAGTAGTCCGCTAATGGAGGTAAAAACATGAAAAAAGCTATTATGGCTAAAAAAGTCGGAATGACTCAAGTTTTTGCAGAAGACGGAAGAGTTATTCCAGTAACTGTATTACAAGCTGGTCCTTGCTGTGTATTACAAGTTAAAACAATCGAAAAGGACGGTTATGAAGCTGTACAGCTTGGTTACGGTGAAATTAACGAAAAAAATGTAAACAAACCTTTGAAAGGTCACTTTGAAAAAGCAGGTGTTAAACCTGTAAGAAAAATCCAAGAATTCAGATTTGAAGATTGTTCAGGTTATGAAGTTGGAAATGAAATCAAAGCTGATGTATTTGAAGCCGGAGATAAAATTGATATTACAGGTATCAGCAAAGGTAAAGGATACCAAGGTGCTATCAAAAGACACGGTCAATCAAGAGGTCCTATGGGGCACGGTAGTAAATCTCATAGAGTAGTTGGTGCTATGGGTGGAGCTTCTTTCCCTGGTAGAGTTATGAAGGGTAAGAAAATGGCCGGACATATGGGTAGCGAAAAAGTAACAGTTCAAAACTTAACTGTTGTTAAAGCTGATAGTGAAAATAACATGCTCCTTGTTAAAGGTGCTGTTCCAGGGTCTAATGGTTCTATCGTAACAATTACTGATAGTATCAAGGCTTCTAAATAGAGAGTACTAGGTAAGGAGGATAGAAATGAAAGCAGATGTATTAAACATAAAAGGCGAAGTAGTTGGAAGCGTTGACTTAAACGCTGAAATTTTTGAAATAGAGCCTAACATGCCAGTTGTTCATCAATATGTTAAAGCTTACCTTGCTAATCAAAGACAAGGTACTCAAAGTGCTAAAACAAGAGCAGAAGTGCGTGGAGGCGGAAGAAAACCATGGAGACAAAAAGGTACAGGTAGAGCTAGAGTTGGTTCTTCAAGAAACCCAGTTTGGACTGGTGGTGGGGTAGCATTTGCTCCAAAACCAAGAGATTATTCTCAAAGCATTAACAAAAAAATGAGAAGATTAGCTATGAAATCTGTATTCTCAGCTAAAGCAAGCGATAAAGAATTATTCATCATTGATGAACTTAAGCTTGAAGCTCCAAAAACTAAAGTAGTTGTTGATATGTTCAAAAACTTAAACATTGACAAAACTTTAGTTGTTATTGATGAAAATGACGTAAATGTTGTTAATTCAGTAAGAAACATTAAAGATGCTAAATGTTCAACAGTTGGAACATTAAACGCATATGAAATGTTAAAATACAACAATTTAGTTTTAACTAAAGATGCATTAAACAAAATAGAGGAGGTATATAAATAATGAATCCTCATGATATTATTATTAAACCAATCGTTACAGAACAAAGTATGATTGATGCAGCAAACAAAAAATACACATTCAAAGTTATGAAAAATGCAAACAAGTATCAAATTAAAGATGCTGTAGAAGCAATTTTCGATGTTGATGTTAAACAAGTTAATGTTATGAACATGAACGGAAAAGTTAAAAGAATGGGTAGAACACAAGGTAGAAGAGCTAATTGGAAAAAAGCTATTGTTACTTTAACAGAAGCTAGTAAAGAAATTAAGTTCTTTGAAAATATCTAAGGAGGCTATTACTGATGGGTATTAAAAAATATAAACCAACCTCACCAGGTCTTAGAGGTATGACAGTTTCTACTTTTGAAGAAATCACAAAGACTTCTCCAGAAAAGAGACTTGTTTCTAAGAAAACAAAAACTGCCGGAAGAAACAACAACGGTAGAATCACTGTTAGACATCATGGTGGCGGTGCTAAACAAAAATATAGAATCATTGATTTTAAAAGAAATAAAGATGGTATTCCAGCAAAAGTAAATGCTATCGAATACGATCCAAACAGAAGTGCAAACATTGCATTATTATTCTACGCTGACGGCGAAAAAAGATATATTATCGCTCCTAACAACTTAAAAGTTGGCGATACAGTAATGTCAGGTAAAGATGCTGATATTAAAGTAGGTAATGCATTAAATCTTGAAGATATTCCTGTTGGTACAATTCTTCACAATATTGAACTTAAAGCAGGAAAAGGTGCTCAAATGGCAAGAAGTGCCGGAACTTATGTTCAATTAATGGCTAAAGAAGGTAACTATGCAACATTAAGACTTCCTTCTGGCGAAATGAGACTTGTAAGAAAAGAATGCAGAGCTACAATCGGTCAAGTAGGAAATCTTGAACATGAAATTATTACTATCGGTAAAGCTGGTAGAAAAAGACATATGGGTATTAGACCAACAGTAAGAGGTTCTGTTATGAACCCTAACGACCATCCACACGGTGGTGGGGAAGGTAAAGCTCCAATCGGTAGAAGTGGTCCTGTTACTCCTTGGGGTAAACCAACACTTGGTTATAAAACTCGTAAGAAAAATAAACATTCTGATAAATACATTGTAAGAAGAAGAAACGGTAAATAGGAGGTAGGAGATGAGTAGATCAACTAAAAAAGGCCCTTACGTGGATGAAAGACTTCTAAAAAGAATAGAAGCAATGAATGAAAGCGGCGATAAACAAGTAGTAAAAACTTGGTCTCGTGATTGTACAATCTTCCCTCAAATGGTAGGACATACCGTAGCAGTTCATGACGGTAGAAAACATGTTCCAATCTTTGTTGTTGAAGATATGGTAGGACATAAATTTGGTGAATTTGCACCAACAAGAACATTCAGAGGCCATGCAGGCGAAAAGAAAACTGGAGTTAAAAAATAAGGCTTAATAGGAGGAAAAGTAAATGGAAGCAAAAGCAACTGCAAAATATTTAAGAGTTTCACCTATTAAGGTAAAAAGAGTTGCTTCTTTAGTAAGAGGTAAAGATTTAGGCGAAGCTATTAATATTTTAAAACTTACAGGTAACAAACCTGCAAGAGAAATCGAAAAAGTAGTAAAATCAGCAGCAGCAAATGCTGAAAATAATCATGATATGGACGTTACAAAGCTATATATCTCTGAAATTAGTGCTAATCAAGGACCTACACTAAAAAGATTTAGAGCTGGTTCTCAAGGTAGAGCGTCTATGATATTAAAAAGAAGCTCACACATTAGTGTAGTTCTTAAAGAAAGAGCATAAGGAGGAGAAAATCTAAATGGGTCAAAAAGTAAATCCACATGGTTTAAGAGTTGGCGTAATCAAAGATTGGTCTTCAAGATGGTATGCTAAAGATAAAGACTTTGGAGACTTATTAGTAGAAGATTACAATATTAGAAAATATATTAAAACAACACAATACAATACAGGTATTTCAAGAATCGAAATCGAAAGATTCGGTGAAAAAATTAAAATCTTTATCTATACAGGTAAACCTGGAAAGATTATTGGTAAAGCCGGTTCAGGTATTGAAGCTGTAAGAAAACAACTTCAAAAAATGACAGGCAAAAATGTTTATATCAACATTATCGAAGTAAAAAATGTTGACTGTGACGCTCAATTAGTTGCTGAAAACATAGCAGCACAACTTGAAAGAAGAATTTCTTTCAGAAGAGCTATGAAACAAGCTATCGGCAGAGCCTTAAGAGGTGGCGCTGAAGGTATTAAAACAAGCGTTTCAGGAAGATTAAACGGTGCTGAAATGGCTAGAACTGAACAATATAGTGATGGAAACGTGCCACTTCAAACATTAAGAGCCGACATCGACTATGGTTTTGCGGAAGCAGATACAACATACGGTAAACTCGGTGTAAAAGTTTGGATAAACAAAGGCGAAGTTCTTCCAACTAAAGGTGAATAATCAGTATTTCAATTAAGGAGGATAAATAACAGTTATGTTAATGCCTAAAAGAGTAAAACATAGAAAAGTACATCGTGGCAGAATGAAAGGAAAAGCTACGAGAGGTAATAAAATAACTTACGGTGAATACGCTATTCAAGCATTAGAACCAGCTTGGATTACTTCAAATCAAATTGAAGCAGCCCGTATCGCCATGACAAGATATATCAAAAGAGGCGGACAAGTTTGGATTAAAATTTTCCCAGATAAGTCTGTAACAAAGAAACCAGCCGAAACTCGTATGGGTAAAGGTAAAGGTGCTCCAGAATATTGGGTAGCGGTTGTAAAACCAGGTAGAGTTATGTTTGAACTTGCTGGTGTAAATGAAGAAACAGCAAGAGAAGCTATGAGACTTGCTCAACATAAACTACCAATCAAGACAAAATTTATCACTAGAGCAGAACAAGAAAAATTAGTAGGTGGTGAAGCATAATGAAAGCGCAAGATATTAGAAATATGAGTGAACAAGAATTAAATAATCAACTTATCTCTTTAAAAGAAGAATTATTCAATCTACGTTTTCAACATGCAACAGGACAACTTGATAATCCTTTAAAAATTAAGGAAGTTAAGAAAGACTACGCTAGAGTGAAAACTGTGCTTAGAGAAAGGGAATTACAAGCTAACGCTTAGTAATTTTTAGGTAGGATAATATGGAAAGAGGAAATAGAAAAGTAAGAATTGGTAAGGTTGTTTCAAACAAAGGTGATAAAAGCATCGTTGTTGCTATTGAAACAATGGTAAACCATCCATTATATAAAAAGCGTGTAAAGAAAACAACTAAGTTTATGGCTCATGATGAACAAAACATGTGTGATGTTGGCGATATTGTTAAAATTATGGAAACAAGACCACTTAGCAAATCAAAACGTCATAGATTAGTTGAAATCGTAGAAAAGGTTAAATAGCCTTTCGGCGTTTTAAGGAGGTTTAAAGAATGATACAACAAGAAAGTAGATTAAAAGTAGCTGATAACAGTGGTGCAAAAGAACTATTATGTATCAGAGTTCTTGGAGGAAGCAAAAAGAAAACTGCTAACATCGGTGATGTTATCGTAGCAAGTGTTAAAAGTGCTGCTCCAGGCGGAATGGTAAAAAAAGGTGATGTTGTAAAAGCTGTTATCGTTAGAACAGTAAGCGGTGTTAGAAGACCAGACGGTACTTATATCAAATTTGATCAAAACGCTGCTGTTATATTAAAAGAAGATAATCAACCAAGAGGAACACGTATTTTCGGACCTGTTGCTAGAGAACTTAGAAGTAAGAAATTTATGAAAATCGTTTCACTAGCTCCGGAAGTACTATAAGGAGGCTTTTATAATGCATGTAAAGAAAGATGATAAAGTAATTGTTATTTCTGGTAAAGATAAAGGAACTATTGGCAAAGTTATAAAAAGCTTTCCAAAAGAAAACAGAGTAATAGTTGAAAATGTAAATGTAAGAAAAAAACATTTAAAAGCAACAAATCAAATGCAACAAGCAGGTATTGTCGAAGAAGCATGTCCTATTGATGCTTCAAACGTTTTATTATACTGTGACACTTGCAAAAAAGGTGTTAGAACAGGTGTAAAAGTTAACGACGGCAAAAAAGAAAGATACTGCAAAAAATGCAATGCAACTTTTAAATAGTAGGGGGCAGTAATTAATGAGTAGATTAAGAGAAAAATACAAAGCTGAAGTTATAAATGCACTTACTGAAAAGTTCGGCTATACAAACGTAATGCAAGTACCAAGACTTGAAAAAATCGTTATTAACATGAGATTTGGGGATTGTAAAGACAACTCTAAACAAATGGAAGCAGCTGCAAACGAACTTGCTTTAATTTCTGGACAAAAACCAGTTATGATTAAAGCAAAAAAATCAGTATCAAACTTCAAATTAAGAGAAGGTATGACAATCGGTGCGAAAGTAACACTTAGAGGTGAAAGAATGTATGAATTCGCTGATAGACTTCTAAATGTTGCTATTCCAAGAATCAGAGACTTCAGAGGTGTAAATCCAAAGAGTTTTGACGGAAGAGGAAATTATTCTTTAGGTATTAAAGAACAACTTATCTTCCCTGAAATTGATTATGATAAAATTGAAAAATTAAGAGGAATGGATATCGCATTCGTTTCTTCAGCAAATACAGATGAAGAAGGCTATGAATTACTTAAATTAATGGGTATGCCTTTCAAAGAAGCATAGGAGGATAAGATATGGCTAAAAAAGCAATGGTAGAAAAGCAAAAAAGAACACCAAAGTATTCAACAAGAGCATATACAAGATGTAAAATATGCGGAAGACCTCATGCTTACCTAAGAAAATATGGTATTTGTAGAATATGTTTTAGAGAACTTGCTTACAAAGGTGAAATCCCTGGCGTAAAGAAAGCAAGTTGGTAGAAATAATTTTAAAGAAAGTAATTAAGGAGGTTTTCTAATATGTCTATGACAGATCCAATTGCGGATATGCTAACTAGAATTAGAAACGCAAATAACGCAGGACACAAAGATGTAATGGTTCCAGCTTCTAATATTAAAAAAGCTATCGCAAACATTTTATTAGAAGAAGGTTATATAAAGAAAGTAGATTTTATAGAAGATAATAAACAAGGCATGCTTAAAATTACTTTGAAATACGGTCAAAACGGTGAAAAAGTAATCGCAGGCTTAAAGAGAATTTCTAAACCAGGTCTTAGAATTTATGCTTCAAATGAAGACTTACCAAAAGTTTTAAATGGTTTAGGGGTAGCAATTATATCAACTTCAAAAGGCGTTATGACAGATAAATTAGCTAGAAAAAATAACGTTGGCGGCGAAGTAATATGCTACGTATGGTAGAAAAAATAGGAGGAAGAAATAGATTATGTCTAGAGTAGGAAATGCACCTGTTAATTTACCAGCTGGAGTTGATGTAAAAGTTGACGAAAATAACGTAGTTACAGTAAAAGGCCCAAAAGGTGAATTAACACAAGCTATAGATAAAGATATCATTATTGAAATTAATGATAATGTTTTAGAAGTAAAAAGACCTAGTGACGACAAAAGACATCGTTCACTTCATGGTTTATCAAGAGCTTTAATTCAAAACATGGTAATTGGTGTTACTAATGGTTTTGAAAAGAAACTTGAAATTGTTGGTGTTGGTTACAGAGCACAAAAACAAGGTAAAACATTAGTACTTAGCCTTGGATATTCTCATCCAGTAGAAATGGAAGATCCAGAAGGCATCGAAACTGTTGTTGAAGGACAAAACACAGTTATCGTTAAAGGTATTGATAAACAATTCGTTGGCGCACATGCTGCTAATATCAGAGCTAAAAGAAGTCCTGAACCATACAAAGGTAAAGGTGTTAGATATGCTGACGAAAGAGTAAGAATTAAAGAAGGAAAATCAGGTAAATAGGAGGGCGAATAGATGATATCAAAAGTTAATAAAAATGAAATCAGAAAGAAAAGACATCTTAGAGTAAGAAATAAGATTAGCGGCACTCCTGAAAGACCAAGACTAAATGTTTTTAGAAGCAATAAGCAAATTTATGCTCAGCTTATTGACGATGTAAACGGAGTAACTCTTGCAGCTGCTTCAAGCTTAGATGCTACAATCAAAGAAGAATGCGCTAAGTTACCAAAACTTGAAAGTGCAACATTGGTTGGTAAAGAAATCGCTAAAAATGCTAAAGAAAATAACATTAGCGAATGCGTTTTCGATAGAGGCGGATATGTATATGAAGGTAGAGTAAAAGCTCTAGCTGAAGGTGCAAGAGAAGCTGGACTTGAATTTTAAGGAGGCTAAAGGGAAGAATGAATAAAAATTTTAATCCTGAAGAATTAGATTTAAAAGATAAAGTTGTTGCCATAAACAGAGTAACAAAAGTTGTTAAAGGTGGTAGAAATTTCCGTTTTAGTACTCTTGTAGTAGTAGGCGATGAAAACGGCCACGTAGGTGTAGGCCTTGGTAAAGCCATTGAAATTCCTGAAGCAATCAGAAAAGGTATTGCTGATGCTAAAAAGAACATGATTGAAGTTTCTTTATCAGGCACAACAATTCCTCACGAAACAATCGGAAGATTTGGTGCCGGAAAAGTGTTAATGAAACCGGCTGCTAAAGGTACAGGAGTTATCGCTGGTGGTCCTGCCCGTGCAGTAATCGAACTTGCTGGAATCAAAGATATCAGAATTAAATCTTTAGGTTCAAACAATGCAAGCAACATGGTAAAAGCCACATTAGCAGGTTTATCTGGTTTAGTAACAGTTGAAGAAGTTGCTAAAAAAAGAGGTAAGACTGTAGAAGAAATCTTAGGATAAGGAGCGTGAGAGAATTGGCTGGAGAAAAACAATTAAAGATTACGCTTAAGAAAAGCTTAATAGGTAGAAATGAAAAACAAAGAAGAAGTATTGAAGCTTTAGGACTAAGAAAAATCGGTCAAAGCGTTGTAAAACAAGATAATCCTCAAATGAGAGGTATTTGTCAAAAAATGGACTTCATGTTAGACGTTGAAGAAATATAATAGGGGGTTAGCAATAATGAGATTACACGAGCTAAAACCTGCTGAAGGTTCAACAAGAAAGACTATTAGAAAAGGTAGAGGTACAGCTACAGGCAGAGGTAAAACTGCAGGTAGAGGTCAAGACGGACAAAAATCACGTTCAGGCGGCGGAGTAAGACCTGGATTTGAAGGTGGTCAAATGCCACTAACAAGAAGAGTTCCTAAAAGAGGTTTCTCTAACTATCCTTTCAAAAAAGAATTTGCTGTTGTTAATCTTGACAGATTAAATGAAATTGAAAAAGACAGCGTTGTAACTAATGATCTTTTAAAAGAACTAGGTATGGTTAAAAATAAATATGAATATGTTAAAGTTTTAGGAAACGGAGAAATTACTGTTCCTTTAACTGTTAAAGTTGATAAAGTAAGTAAATCAGCTAAAGAAAAAATAGAAGCAGCAGGCGGGAAAGTAGAGGTATAATAGAATGCTTACAACTATCAAAAATGCCTGGAATATCCCAGAATTAAGAAAAAGAATTTTATTTACACTTGCTATGCTTTGTATCTTTAGACTTGGCGGTTTTATAACCGTTCCGTTTATCGATACAGCTGCAGTAGACTCAATGGTAAATAACAATTCAATGTTCGGACTTTTAAATATTATCTCTGGTAATAACTTTAGAACATTTTCTATTTTTGCTATGTCAATTACACCTTACATCAATGCATCAATTATTTTGCAATTATTGACAATAGCTATTCCGGCGTTAGAGAGACTTTCTCACCAAGGAGAAGAAGGAAGAAAGAAAATCTCTTCTTATACAAGATATTTGACTGTTGTTTTGGCATTAATTCAAGCACTTGGAATTTCATTTAGTTTTAAAGAAATTTTAACTAGTGATTCAGCACTTGCAATGGTTATGGTTGCACTTGCAATAACAGCTGGTACAACATTCTTAATGTGGCTTGGAGAAAATATAACTGAACATGGTATCGGTAATGGTATATCAATTCTTATCTTTGCCGGTATTATAGCTAATATTCCATCAGCTTTAGGTTACTTGTATGAACAAGTAACTTCTGGTGCGATTAGTTCAGTAATGCTTATACTATTCTTAGTATTCGCTATTTTAGTTGTAGCGGGAGTTGTAGAAATAAATCAAGGAGTTAGAAAAATTCCTGTTCAATATGCAAAAAGAGTTGTTGGTAGAAAAATGTATGGTGGACAAAATACACATATTCCTCTAAAGATAAATCAATCAGGGGTTATGCCTATTATCTTCGCCAGTGTAATTACAATGTTCCCATCAACACTTGCATCTTTCTTCCCTAACTGGGGATTTTCAGCATGGCTAAGCAAAGCCTTAGCATGGGGAGGAACAGCTTCTACTATACTTTATATAGTGTTAATAATATTCTTCACATATTTTTACACTATTGTTACATTTAATCCTGATGATGTTGCTAAAAACTTAAAACAATACGGTGGATTTATTCCAGGTATCAGACCCGGTCATTCTACGATTGTTTATTTAAAAAGAACATTAAACAGACTTATGGTTGCCGGAAGTTTATTCCTAGTTGTTATAGCTGTACTTCCTATTATCGTAGGTAATGTAATGGATTTAAGTTTACAATTCGGTGGTACAAGTTTGCTTATCGTTGTAGGTGTTGCTCTTGAAACTGTAAATCAATTAGAACAACAAATGATTATGAGAAACTACAAAGGTTTCTTAAAATAGTAGGTGATTAAAATGAAATTAATACTTTTAGGCCCTCCAGGAGCTGGAAAGGGCACACAAGCAAGCAAGATTGTTGATAAATATAATTTAGTTCATATTTCTACAGGAGATATTTTTAGAAAAAATTTAAGTGAAAATACTCCTCTTGGTCAAAAAGCAAAAGAATATATGGATAAAGGTTTGCTTGTTCCTGATGATGTAACGGTTGAAATGGTTGAAGATAGATTATCTTGGGATGATATAGAAGGAAGCTATATGCTTGATGGTTTCCCAAGAACAATTTCTCAAGCAGAATCTTTGGATAAAATTCTTGAAAAAAATGGTGAAAAATTAGATTTGGCCCTTTGTATCGAAGCAGATTATTCACTACTTACAAAGAGAATTACTGGCAGAAGAATGTGCAAATGCGGTGCAACTTATCATGTAGAATTTCAACCACCAAAAACTGCAGGTATTTGCGATAAATGCGGTGGAGAATTATACCAAAGAGACGACGATAAAGAAGATACTGTAGTAAAAAGATTGAAAGAATATGAAGAAAAGACACAACCTCTAGTAGATTATTATAAAAAACAAAATATACTAAAAACAGTAAATGGGTCAAGAACAGTTGAAGAAGTATTTGAAGATATTTCAAAAATTCTTGATGAGTGTAAATAATGATTATATTAAAATCAAATCATGAAATAGAGCTTATGAAAAAAGCCGGAAAGATAACAGCAAAGGCTCATGAAGCTGTAAAAAAATATATTAAACCTGGTATGAGCACTCTTGAATTAGATAAGATAGTTGAAGATGTTATCTTATCTAATAATGCTATACCAACATTCAAAGGCTATATGGATTATCCAAGAAATATATGTGCATCAGTTAATAATGAAGTTGTACATGGAATTCCAAGCAAAGATGTTATCATTAAAGATGGAGATATAGTTAGTGTTGATATCGGAGCGACTTATGAAGGTTATGTTGGAGATCAAGCGAAAACTTTTATGGTAGGCAATGTGTCTGAAGAGGCAAAAAAACTTGTAGAAGTAACAAGACAAAGCTTTTATGAAGGTTTGAAATTCGTAAAAGAAGGATACAGAATAAGTGATGTATCAAGAGCTATTCAAGATTACGCTGAAAGTTATGGTTTTAGTTTGGTCAGAGATTATACAGGTCATGGAGTTGGACAAAACATGCATGAAGATCCTTCAGTTCCAAATTATGTTGGAATGAGAAAAGGTCCAAGACTTCAAAAAGGTATGACTATAGCCATTGAACCAATGGTTAATCAAGGAACATACGATGTTCATGTTTTGGATAATGGTTGGACAGTTGTTACCGATGATGGTAAACTTTCTGCCCATTATGAGCATTCCGTAGCTGTTACGGATGGTGAACCCATAATTTTAACTTTATTATAAGGTGAAATATGAAATATGAAATAGGCGATTTGGTGTTATCAAAAGCCGGAAGAGATAAAGCAAGTTTTCTAATTGTGGTTGGTGTTTTGGATGATAAAATGGTTTTTCTTGCTGATGGAAAATCAAGAAAAATAGAAAAGCCGAAACTAAAAAAAATTAAACATATTTCCAAAATAAATGTAAAAAGTACATTAATTTGTGATAAAATAAAATGTAATGAAAAAATTCCCAATGCACTTATTAGAAAAGAAATTGAGAGAATTAAAGAAGAATTGTAGGAGGATGTGTTTTAAGTGAGTAAAAGTGATTATGTGGAAGCAGAAGGAATTGTTGTTGAAGCAATGCCTAATACTACTTTTAAAGTAAAGTTGGATAACGGACACGAAATTACAGCACATATATCTGGAAAATTAAGAATGAACTACATTAAAATATTACCGGGAGATAAAGTAATTTTAGAAATTTCCCCATATGATTTAACAAAAGGTAGAATCATTTGGAGAGAAAAAGGTAAATAAAATTACTATATAGTAGGAGGAAAAAATAATGAAAGTAAGACCTAGTGTTAAGCCTATTTGCGAAAAATGCAAAGTTATTAAACGTAAAGGCAAAGTAATGGTTATTTGTGAAAATCCTAAACACAAACAAAAACAAGGTTAATTAATTTGGTATAAAGTATTTTGTCGCGGCTGGAATTTATCTGACAAAATCTTTTATATATATAAATTTTTAGAAAATAATAGTTAAACATTAAACTTAAAAAATCATACGGAGGTGCGATTGATGGCGAGAATAGCCGGCGTGGATTTACCTAAAGATAAAAGAGTAGAAATAGGTTTAACTTATATCTACGGAATTGGTCAAGCTACTTCTAATAATCTTTTGGCAAAAGCAGGAATCAATCCTGATACAAGAGTTAAAGATTTAACAGAAGATGAAGTTAACAAACTTCGTGCTCTTATTGATGAAGAAGTAACTGTTGAAGGTGACTTAAGAAGAGAAGTTTCACTTAACATAAAAAGACTAATGGAAATTGGTAGTTACAGAGGACTTAGACATCGTAGAGGATTACCTGTTAGAGGTCAAAAAAGTAAAACAAACGCTAGAACAAGAAAAGGTCCTAAGAAAACTGTAAGTAGAAAAAAATAAATAAATAGATAGATTATTATTCTCACAAATTAAGGAGGATTTAAAATTGGCTGCAAAGAAAGTAGTTAGAAGAGGAAAAAAGAGAGTTAAGAAAAACATTGAAAAAGGACAAGCGCATATTCGCTCTACTTTTAACAATACAATTGTTACTTTAACTGACGTTGCAGGTAATGCTTTGGCATGGTCAAGTGCCGGAGAATTAGGCTTCAAAGGTTCAAGAAAAAGTACTCCATATGCTGCTCAATCAGCTGCAACAGAAGCTGCTAAAAGAGCTATGGAACATGGTTTAAAAACTGTTGATGTATTTGTAAAGGGACCTGGTTCAGGTAGAGAAGCTGCAATCAGAGCACTTCAAGCTGCTGGACTAAACGTTATTTCAATTAAAGACGTTACTCCTATCCCTCACAATGGTTGTAGACCACCTAAACGTAGAAGAGTCTAATTTGGGTTAGTTAAATTTGTATTATAAAGAATTGAAAATTTGTAGGAGGAAAAAATTAATATGGCTGTAGATAGAGTTCCTGTTCTTAAAAGATGCAGATCTTTAGATTTAGATCCTGTATATTTAGGAATTGATAAAAAGTCAAACAGACAAGCAAAAAGATCTGGTAATTTAAGCGAATACGGTCTTCAATTACGTGAAAAACAAAAAGCGAAATTCATTTACGGAGTATTAGAAAAACCATTCAGAAATTACTACAAAAAAGCTGAAAAAATGAGTGGTGCTACAGGTGAAAATCTAATGACTTTATTAGAATCAAGACTTGATAACATCGTTTTCCGTATGGGATTTGCTAGAACAAGACGTGAAGCAAGACAAATCGTTGATCATAAACATGTACTTGTTAACGGTAAACAAGTTAACATTCCATCATACTTAACAAAAGCAGGAGATGTTATCGAAATTAAAGAAAAACATAAAAAATCTCCAAGATATAAAGAAATTGTTGAAGTGACTGGTTCACGTGTAGTTCCTGAATGGCTAGATGTAGACATTGAAAAATTAAGCGGAACTATCAAAGAACTTCCTAAACGTGAAGCAATAGATGTTCCTGTAAATGAAATTTTAATTGTCGAATTATATTCTAGATAAGATATAGTTTTGATATATTGTTGGTTATATTTAAGGAATTGAGAGGTTTTATATATGTTAGAATTTCAAAAACCTAATATTGAGATTGCGGAAATTAGTGCAGATAGAACTTATGGTAAGTTTGTTGTAGAACCACTTGAAAGAGGATATGGTATGACAATCGGTAATTCTCTTAGAAGAATTATGTTATCATCATTACCTGGTGCTGCTGTAACAAACATTAAAATTGAAAATGTATTACATGAATTTGCTACAGTTGATGGTGTAGCAGAAGATGTATTGCAAATTATTCTAAATTTAAAAGAACTATCTGTAAAGTTACATTCTGATGGACCTGTGGATGTTCATATTCACGCTGAAGGAGAAGGAGAAGTAACTGCGGGAGATATAATTTGCGATAGCGATGTTGAAATTGTAAATCCTGATTTGCATATAGCTTCACTTATGAATGATGCTGTACTTGATATGACTATCACTATTGATAGCGGTACAGGATATGTTCCAAGCGAAAAAAACAAAAAGGAAGATATGCCAATAGGTACACTTCCGGTGGATAGTATTTTTACACCTGTAAAGAAAGCAAACTTTACTGTTGAAAATACAAGAGTTGGTAATGTTACTGATTATGATAAATTAAATATTGAAGTTTGGACAGACGGAACTATTTCTCCGGAAGAAGCTGTTTCACTTGCAGCAAAAGTAATCAATGACCATCTTCAATTATTTATAGATATGAATGCAAATTTACCAAATGCTAGTTTAATGGTTGAAAGAGAAGAAAACGAAAAAGAAAAAGTTTTAGAAATGTCAATTGACGAATTAGAACTTTCTGTTCGTTCAAGCAACTGCTTAAAGAGAACTAGTATAAATACGGTTGAAGAATTAATTTCAAGAAGTGAAGAAGATATGTCTAAAGTAAGAAACTTAGGTAAGAAATCTTTAAATGAAATTAAAAAGAAACTTGCCGAAATTGGTTTATCATTTAGACAAGGTGATGAATAGTAAACACTAATAAAGGAGGTTTATAATGTCAGGATATAGAAAACTTGGTAAAGCTAGTGATAAAAGAAAAGCTATGCTAAGAGGTTTAGTAACAGATACACTTAGATATGAAAGAATAAACACTACTCTATTTCGTGCAAAAGAAGCAAGAAAAATCGTTGATAAAATGATTACTTTAGGTAAACGTGGCGATTTACATGCTAGAAGACAAGCTCTTGCTTACATTTATGACAAACGTGTAGTTGATAAATTATTCAATGAAATTGCTCCAAAGTATGAAAACAGAAACGGTGGATACACAAGAATCTATAAACTTGGTGCAAGACGTGGTGACGGCGCTGAAACAGCGATTTTAGAGTTAGTAAGTGAATAATCTAATAAAATATAGTACAAAGGGACAGTATAAGCACTGTTCCTTTAGCTCTATATAATATATATTATAAATTTGTATAATTTGAAATTGTGTAAGTTTATAATATATATAAGAGAGAAAAAATATGAGCGAAATGATAGAAATAAAAAACGTTAATTATTCTTATAAGGATAATGAAGGAAAAACGATTGTAGAAGCATTGAAAGATGTTTCTTTTTGTGTTGAAAAGGGAAGTTTTGTTGGTATAATCGGAAGAAACGGTTCCGGAAAATCAACCCTTGCAAAATTGTTAAATGGTATTTTACTTCCTGAAAGCGGCGATATTTTAATTGACGGAATGAATACCAAAGATGAAAAAAAGATATGGGATATTAGACAAAAAGCCGGTATGATATTTCAAAATCCTGATAATCAAATGGTTGCAACAATAGTAGAAGAAGATGTTGCCTTTGGACCTGAAAATTTGGGGGTTGAGCCAAGTGAAATAAGAAAAAGAGTCGATGAAGCTCTTTTAAGCGTAAGCATGAGCGAATTTAAAGATAAAAAGCCTCACGAACTTTCCGGAGGACAAAAACAAAGGATTGCAATCGCAGGAATTCTTGCTATGAACCCTGAATGTATTATTTTGGACGAGCCTACAGCCATGTTAGACCCAAAAGGAAGAAATGAAGTAATTAATACAATCAAAAAATTAAATGAAAAAGGTACAACCATTGTTTTAATAACGCATTATATGGAAGAAGTAGTAAATGCAGACAAGGTAATAATTCTTGATAGAGGAGTAAAGGTCCTTGAAGATGAACCAAGGGAAGTTTTTGCAAAGGGTGATATTTTAAAAGAACTAATGCTTGAACCTCCATATGCTACTAAAGTTGCATATGAGTTAAAAAAACAAGGAAAAATAAAAAATGATAAAATCCTTACGTTAGATGAATTAGTGGAGGAAATATGTCAGTAAAAGTTGTAGATTTATGTCATACATACGGAAAAGACAGTATATTTGAGTTTAAGGCTTTAAAAAATATAAATTTTGAAGTTAATAATGGTGAATTGGTTGGAATTATAGGTCATACGGGAAGCGGAAAATCCACTTTGATTCAACATATAAACAGGTTATTAACACCCACAAGCGGGGATATATATTTAGATGAGCTTAATATAAATGAAAAAGGCGTATTAATGAAAGATATATGCTCAAAAGTAGGTCTTGTATTTCAATATCCTGAATATCAATTATTTGAAGAAACAATATATAAAGATATTGCTTTTGGTCCTAAAAATATAGGCATGGAAGATATTGACGGAGCAGTAAGAAAAGCAATGGATATGGTTGGGTTGGATTTTGAAACTTATAAAGATAAATCTCCTTTTGATTTATCGGGAGGTCAAAAAAGAAGAGTTGCAATAGCCGGTGTTATTGCTATGGACCCGGATGTACTTATATTGGACGAACCTGCAAGCGGACTTGATCCAGTGGGAAGAAAAGAGATACTTGATAATATATATAAACTTCATAAAGAAAATAATTTGACAACTTTTTTAGTATCTCATTCAATGACAGACGTATGTGAATATGCAAGTAAAATAATGGTGTTTTCTTCGGGAGAATTAAAACTTTATGATACACCAAGAGAAGTTTTTAAAAATGTTGAACTTTTAAGAAGCATAGGTTTAAATGTTCCGGAAGGAAAAGAACTTATGTTAAAACTTAAAGAAAAAGGAATTAATGTAGATACAAACTTATTTACATTTAATGAAGTAATAAAAGAAATAGAAAAAGTTATTTAAGGGGATAAATATGTTAAATGATATTACAATAGGACAATATTATCCAACCGGATCGATGATTCATAAATTAGATCCGAGAAGTAAAATAATGGCTACTTTTTTGTATATGATTTTACTTTTTTTTGTTAAATCTTTTATTGGATTTTTGGGAATGTTTATTTTATTGTTAATTCCTTTAATTATTTCAAAAGTTCCGGTAGGATATCTTCTTAGAGGTTTAAAAGCACTGATTATTATTATTTTATTTACCGTTTGTCTTAATATGTTTATGACACCCGGTAATGTAATATATCAATTAGGTTTTTTAAAGATTACCGATAAAGGACTTCATAACGCCATATTAATGGCTGTAAGGCTTGTTTTGCTTGTTACGGGTACTTCTTTATTAACACTTGTAACATCGCCTATATCTCTTACTGATGGCTTAGAAAGACTAATGAAAAAAGTACCTTTATTAAAAAAATATGCACATGAACTATCTATGATGATGAGTATTGCACTTAGATTTATTCCAACACTTATGGAAGAAACAACAAGGATTATTAATGCCCAAAAATCAAGGGGTGCAGATTTCGAAAGCGGAAATCTTATAAACAGAGCAAAAGCTTTTATTCCGGTTTTAATTCCTTTATTCTTATCTGCTTTTCAAAGAGCAGAGGATTTAGCTCTTGCAATGGAAGCAAGGTGTTATACCGGCGGAGAAAACAGAACAAGAATGAAAGAATTAAAGTATACAAAAAATGATTTTTATACTTATTTATATATTGTATTCATGATAATTTTTACAGTAGTAACAAATATTCTTTATACTAAGGGGATTATTTAATGAAAAATATAGTCCTTACAATACAATATGACGGTAAAAATTATGTTGGCTGGCAGATGCAAAATAACGGAATGAGTGTTGAAGAGAAAGTAAAGACAGCTGTTGAAAGTCTTGTAAAAGAAGAGGTTAAACTTTACGGAAGTGGAAGAACAGACAGCGGAGTACATGCATTAGGGCAAAGAGCAAATTTTTATACAAATTCTAATATATCCATAGATAAATTTCCTTATGGTATTAATGCATTTTTGCCAAAGGATATAAGGGTAATAGAGGCAGAAGAAAAAGATGAGAATTTTCATGCCAGATATGATACCACAGGGAAAGAATATATGTATTTAATTTATAATAACAGTATAATGAATCCTCTTTTTATAGGAAGGGCAACTCATGTTTTTTATAAACTTGATTTGGATAAGATGACTAGAGCCTCAAAAAAACTTATTGGTGAGCATGATTTTGCTGGATTTATGGGAAGTGGCAGTAATGTTAAAAGTACCATAAGAGAAATATATGATGTTAAAATAACTAAAAAAGATGATTTAATTATTTTTAAAATAAAAGGTAATGGCTTTTTATATAATATGGTAAGAATCATTGTTGCAAGTCTAATTGATATAGGAAGAGGAAGATTTGACGAAAATAGAATAGATGAAATCTTAGAAAGTAAAAACAGAAGCATGGCAAATGTTACGGCACCTGCGGAAGGGCTTTATTTAAAGGAAGTTTTTTACTAAAAACTTACATATTATAAAAAAATATATTGACATAAAAGGTAAAATAATCTAAAATATATAGGCTAGATATTTTTCGTGTATCGTTAGCCCCGTGCATGGAAAGTGTAGAGCAGATAATCTAAAATAAAAAATATTATACGTATTGTGGAGGTTTAACGAAATGTTAACAAAGTCAACTAGTATTGCTAAACCCCAACAAATTGATAAAAAATGGTATGTAGTAGATGCTGAAGGCAAAACACTTGGTAGATTATGTAGTGAAGTTGCAAAAGTATTAACAGGTAAAAACAAACCTTGTTACACACCTAATATTGATACTGGGGATTATGTAATTGTAATTAATGCAGAAAAAATTCATCTTACTGGAAATAAATTATTAGACAAAAAATATTACAGACACACAGGATATCCTGGTGGAAGAAAAGAAGTAATGTACAAAGATTTAATTGCTAATAAACCAGAATTTGTAATCGAAAAAGCAGTTAAAGGTATGCTTCCAAAAAATAAACTTGGAAGAGCTCAATTTAAGAAATTAAAAGTATATGCAGGTAGCGAACATGAACATGCAGCACAAAAACCTGAAGTACTTGATATTAAGTAGGAGGAATAGATGGCAGAACAAGTTATGGCTACAGGCAGAAGAAAAAATTCTGTTGCAAGAGTAGTTTTAAAACAAGGTAGTGGAAAGATAACTATTAATGGTAGAGATATAGAAGAATATTTCGGCGGTAATGATACACTTAAAGTAATTGTTAGACAATCATTAGTTTTAACAGATAATGCTGATAAATATGATATAAGTGTAAATGTATACGGCGGTGGAATTTCTGGTCAAGCAGGAGCAATCAGACATGGTATTTCAAGAGCTTTAGTTGCAGAAAATCCTGACTTAAGAAAAGAAGTTAAAAAAGCAGGTTTCTTAACTAGAGATTCAAGAATGAAAGAAAGAAGAAAATATGGTCTTAAGAAAGCTAGAAAAGCTCCACAATTTTCAAAAAGATAATATATTATATATATGGGAACAGCCTATGGCTGTTCTTTTTTTATTACGAAAATATAAATAGTCTGAATATTTTTAAATTGAAAAAGGGGGGGGTACTTTTTCCTACAGATATGGTAGGATATGAAAAATTTTGAAAAACATATTGAAAAAAAGTGAAGGGAATCATGAAAAGAATATTAAGTATATTTCTTACAGTGATGCTAGTATTTAGTATTATACCCCCTATTTATGCATCTAACGAAGAAAACGTTAATGCTACAAATATTACATTTAACAAAGATGAATTAGTATTAAACGGTATAGGAGAATCATTTAAATTAGAGGCAGCGATTGAGCCTGCGTCATATGATAAAGACTTAATTTACTGGAACAGTACTGATAAAAATGTTGCAAGTGTAGATGCAGATGGTGTTGTTGTTTCTTCAGGGGTTGGGACAGGTACTATTTTTGCAATGACAGCAAACGGTAAAAAAGCAGAATGTAAAGTAACTGTAAATGAAGTTAAAATTAATGGAGTTAATGTAATAGGTCCTGAAAGTATTTACATGGGTGGTGGAGATTATTACTTTATTAAATATTTACCTTCAAATACTACAGACAGATACGTTACTTTAACATCATCAAATGAAGATATTGTATCATATCCAAAATCATTCTACAGTTCAAACAGCTTTAAACTAACAGCAAAAAAAGTAGGTACTACAACAATAAAAGTTAACATGGGAAATGGTGTAAGTACATCTTTTGAAGTTAGTGTAAAACCTGTTATGGCAAGTTCTTTAAGACTTGATTACAGTACTTTAAATTTATTTAAAGAGGAAGAAAAAGTTGTAACATATGAAGTTTTGCCTAAGAATACAACTGATAAAACAGTAAAATGGGAAAGCATTAATCCTGAAATTGCAACAGTTGATAATAATGGTAAAATAAAAGCAATTAAAGAAGGGAAAACAATAATTACTGCAAGTACAGTAAATAATATTGTAAAAACAGTTGAAGTAAATGTTTCACAAAAAAAGGTAACAGGTATTTCTCTTGATAAAGAAAATGTAACATTAGATGTAGACGATACTGTAAAATTAAATGCATCAATTTATCCAATAGATGCTAAAAATCAAGATGTAAAATGGGAAAGTGAAAATATTAATATTGCTAATGTAGATGAAAATGGAGTTGTAACAGCTCAAAATTCAGGAAATACAAAAGTTAAAGCAATTTCTAAAGAAAATGGAAATATTGTTGCGGTTTGCAGTATTAACGTAAAAAAAGTAAAAACAACAAGTATTAAATTAAATAAAACAAGTGTACAATTAAATAAGTTAACTGATGTTGTATATTTAACAGGAGAAGTTTATCCTTCAAATGCAGATGATAAGACAATACAGTGGAGCAGTAGCAATACAAAAGTTGCAAAAGTTGAAAATGGTAAAATTACACCTGTTGCAGACGGAAGCGCTGTTATTAAAGCTGAAACAAAAGACGGAAAAATAGCATATTGCAATGTTAAAGTTAATCTACCAAAAAAGAAAATTACAGTTGGAAAAGTAAATTCATTAAAAATAGCAAGTGGAAAGAAAAGTGCAACAATCACAATTTCAAAAGCTTCAAATGCAAAATATTATGAAATTTACAGATCAACAAATACATCAACAGGATTTAAAAAAGTTGCAACTGTGAAATCAACAAAATATGTGAATAAAAAACTTACATCAAAGAAAACTTATTACTACAAAGTAAGAGCCGTAAACGGAAGTACAAAAGGTTCTTTCTCAAAAGTATATAAAGTAAAAGTAAAATAAAAAACATCCTTATGGATGTTTTTTATTTTACTTGCTATTGAATAAAATGTATATTTTTGATATCCTTTTTTATGGTAATTAAAAAATATGGAGAAAGAATTTGAGAAAATTAGCAGTACTTGGACCAAAGGGAACATTCAGCGATAATGCTTGCAGTTTATTTTTAAATGAAGAAAACGGAGATTTTGATGTAGTATATTATAATACCATTGATGAAACTTTTCACAGCATTGGTAAAGAATGCGATATGGGAATAATTCCAATAGAAAATACACTTGATGGATTCGTTCAAAGAACGCTTGATTTACTTCTTGAAATGGATGTTCATATTGTAAGAGAAATAAGTGTTCCTGTTCAGTTTTCTTTTATAGGTAACAGTGAAAATATCGAGCAAATAAAAAAAATATATGTACAATTTAAAACAAATGGTCAATGCAGAAAGTTTTTAGATTCGTTAGATGATGTAAATATTATTACAACCGACAGTAATATGGAATCTTATAATAACGTAAGTAAGGGGATATTGGCAGAAGGCGGTATAATACCTATGCATATGCTAAAATATGCAAATGCTAAATGTAAAATAGAAAATGTAACGGATGCATCTAATAATTTTACAAGATTTGTTGTTGTGGAAAAAGGTGAAAATGAATATGCGGCTCAAGAAAATAAGAATTTTAAAGTTCCAATGTATATTATGCCAAATATAGATAGACCCGGAATCCTTTTTGATATATTACATGAGTTTTCTATAAATAAAATAAACCTGGTTGCAATAATGTCTAGACCAACAAAGACAGATATGGGGAAATATAATTTTTATTTGGAGATTAATGGAGATTCCAATCAGATGGAAATTGTACAAAGATCTTTGGAAAACATTAGAAAAGAATACGGATTAAAAGTATTAGGATTTTATTCAATATAAAAGACCGATTTAGCGGTCTTTTTTTAATATGGCAAGTGCTTTCTTATATTTTTCTATCCTTTGTAAATCTTTGTTTGTAATTTTAGATAATCTTTTTACATCAAGATTATGTTCAAGATCTAAAATTTTAATTTTTTTAGCTAGTGTATTTGATTTAACTTTATTTATGTAAGAAAAATAATCTTCATTTCTTTTTCTTGTTAAACAAGATAAAGCATTTATTACATTTTCATTAAAGCCAAAGTCTATTAAATCTTTTTTTGTAATATTACTGTCTTCCATTACATCATGTAAAAGTGCAGTAATTATTTCATCTTCGCAATTTAGCATTTTTGCAATATGAATAGGATGGTTTATATAGGGCTTTCCACCTTTATCAAATTGATTTTCATGTGCTTTATATGCAATTTTCAGAGCTTTTTCTATGTTTTTATTTTGCATTTTATTACCTCTTTTATATTATATCATAAAAAAATTTGATTAAATTTGTGCATTAGTGGACTTTATTAAAAAAAACGAATATAATACATAGATATGGCATATATTTTGCTATATTATTTTGAAGCAAGTATCTGAATAGGAGGGGTAATAATGAAGTTTGCAGATAGAATGGATATGTTCCAAGAAGGGATTTTTTCCAAACTTGCTCATTTAAAAGAAGAAAAAATAAAAGAGGGAATGCATGTAATTGATTTAAGCGTAGGCGCTCCAAATATTCCGCCTGCAAAGCATATTGTAGATGCTTTAATAAAACAAGCCGGGAATTTGGAAAGTTATTTGTATCCTTTAAATGATAAAGAAGATTTAAAACAGGCTGTGAAAGTATGGTATAAAAATAGATACGGCGTTGATATTGATCCTGAAAGTGAAGTTACATCTTTACTTGGTTCACAAGAAGGTCTTGCTCATATAGCACTTTCAATAGTCAATCCTGGAGATACTGTTTTAGTTCCGGATCCATGCTATCCTGTTTTTGCCGACGGTCCAAGACTTGCAGGGGCAAAGCTATACTATATGCCTCAAAGAGAAGAGAATGGTTATATAATTGATTTAGACGAGATACCGGAGGATATAAGAAGAGAAGCTAAGTTTATGGTAGTTTCATACCCTAATAATCCAACAACAGCTATGGCGCCTGACAGCTTCTATAAAAAGCTAATAGCTTTTGCAAAAAAATATGACATTATTGTTCTTCATGACAATGCATACAGCGATTTGGTTTTTGACGGGAATACCTGTGGAAGTTTCCTTTGTTATGAAGGTGCAAAAGATGTAGGGGTAGAATTCAATTCTTTGTCAAAAACATATGGACTTGCAGGGGCAAGGGTAGGTTTTTGTATTGGTAATAAAGAAGTAGTTAAAAACTTATCAAATTTAAAGTCAAATATGGATTATGGTATGTTTTTACCTGTTCAAAAGGCGGCAATTGCTGCTATAACAGGAGATCAATCTTGTGTTGAAACCGTAAGAAAAGCATACGAAAACAGGAGAAATATTCTTTGTGACGGATTAAATGAAATAGGATGGAAAATGAATAGATGTCCTGCAACAATGTTTGTATGGGCAAAGATTCCAAGCAAGTATACTTCTTCAGAGAAATTTTGTATAGAACTTCTTGATAAAACCGGAGTTTTGGTTACTCCCGGAAGTGCTTTTGGACCATCGGGAGAAGGGCATGTGAGAATGGCACTTGTTCAAGATGAAGATGAGATGAAAAAAGCAATTGAAAGCATAAAAAACAGCGATATATTAAAATAAAATTTTGAATGTACATTGATTTATTTCTTTGTACATTCTTATATTTTATAGGGGAAAAATAAAAAGAAATAAGGAAAATTTTTCTCATTATTGTAAATAAAAAATTTTTATGATAATATCAGTTTAATGTAAAAAAGGAGGGGACAATGTCAGATAAAATTGTTATAAGAGGCGCTAAAGAAAACAATTTAAAAAATATAAATTTAACAATTCCAAGAGATAAACTTATTGTTTTTACAGGACTTTCAGGTTCCGGTAAATCATCTCTTGCTTTTGATACTATATATGCAGAAGGACAAAGAAGATATGTTGAAAGTTTATCTGCATATGCAAGACAATTTTTAGGTCAGACAAATAAACCAGATGTAGAGAGCATAGAAGGTTTAAGTCCTTCTATTTCTATCGATCAAAAGACAACAAACAGAAACCCTCGTTCTACCGTTGGAACAGTAACAGAAATATATGATTACTTCAGACTTTTATATGCAAGAATAGGTATCCCTTACTGTCCAAAATGCGGTAAAAAAATAGAAAGTCAAAGTATAGATACTATTATTAAAGATATATTATCTCATGAAGAGGGTACAAGGGTTCAAATATTGGCTCCTGTAGTAAGAGGAGAAAAAGGAACTCATAAAAATTTAATAGAACATTTAAAAAAAGATGGCTATTTAAGAGCATTTATTGACGGGGAAATGTTTGACCTTGATGATTCAATAAAACTTTCAAAAAATAAAAAACATAACATAAACGTTGTAATTGACAGACTTAAAATAAGAGAAGGAATAAAATCAAGACTTAATGATTCTGTTGAAACGGCATTAAAACTTACTGATGGTTTGGTTGTATGTAAATTTAACGATGAAGATAAACTTTATTCGGAAAAGTTTGCATGTATGGATTGTGGAATTGCAATGGAAAAGCCTGAGCCAAGAAACTTCTCTTTTAATGCTCCTTTTGGTATGTGTATGGACTGTAATGGTATAGGATATCATCAAACCATAGACCCAGACCTTGTTATTCCAAATAAAGATATTTCAATAAGGGAAGGTGCTCTTTCAAACTTTATAAGTTCTGATGACAGTACTTATTATTCTGTTATAGTAAAAGAATTGGCAAAGAAATATGATTTTTCTTTGGAAAAACCTTTAAAAGAAGCAAGCGAAGAATTTATGAATGCTCTTTTATATGGAGATAAAGGTAAAATTAAAATAGGATTTAATTCTCATTTTGGAGGATACAAAGAAAGAGAAGTAGAGTTTGAAGGAATAATAAACAATATTCAAAGAAGATATTTTGAAAGCAACAGTGAATATATAAAAGCGAAATTTGCTAAATTCTTATCAAATATAACTTGTAGTTCATGTCACGGAAAAAGGCTTAATCCAAACTCTCTTGCAGTGAAGATAAACGGAGTAAACATAATTGAGCTTACGGAAATGTCGATAAAAGACTGTAAGAAATTTATTGATAATTTAACTTTAACAGAAAACGAAGCTAAGATTGCGGAACTTATATTAAAAGAAATAAAATCAAGGCTGGGATTTTTAATAGATGTTGGACTTGATTATCTTACTTTAGACAGGGCTGCATCAACTTTATCAGGTGGTGAGAGTCAAAGGATAAGACTTGCTACACAAATTGGTTCAAAACTGACAGGAGTACTTTATGTTTTAGATGAACCAAGTATAGGGCTTCATCAAAAAGATAATGATAAATTATTAAAGACACTTCGTGATTTAACAGATATTGGAAATACGATAATAGTAGTGGAACATGATGAAGATACAATGCGTGAGTCGGATTATATAGTCGATATAGGTCCGGGAGCAGGAATTCATGGTGGAGAAGTTGTTGCAAGCGGTCCTCTTGAAGAAATCATTGATAATAAGAACTCTATAACAGCAGATTATCTTTCTGGAAGAAAGAAAATAGAGGTTCCAAAACAAAGACAAGAAGGAAACGGTCAGTATCTTGAAATAATAGGGGCAAAGGAAAATAACCTTAAAAATATTGATGTTAAGATAGAACTTGGTAAAATGACTTGTGTTACAGGTGTTTCAGGTTCAGGAAAAAGTACTCTTGTAAATGAAATACTGTTTAAATCTTTAAGGAAACAGATTCTTGGTTCCCTTGAAAGACCGGGAAAACATAAGGAAGTAAAAGGGGCAGAGTATCTTGATAAGATAATAGACATAGACCAATCTCCGATAGGAAGAACGCCAAGGTCAAATCCTGCAACTTATACGGGAATGTTTGATATGATAAGAGATGTTTTTGCATCAACTAATGAAGCAAAAATGAGAGGTTATCAAAAAGGACGCTTCAGTTTTAATGTTAAAGGTGGAAGATGTGAGCATTGTAAGGGAGATGGAATAATAAAAATTGAAATGCACTTCTTACCTGATGTTTATGTTCCTTGTGAAGTCTGCGGCGGAAAAAGATATAACGATGAAACTTTACAGATAAAATATAAAGGGAAAACCATTGCCGATGTATTAGATATGAGTGTTGAAGAAGCTCTTGATTTCTTTGAAAATATCCCTTCAATTAAATCAAAAGTACAGACTCTTTATGATGTAGGGCTTGGTTATATAAAACTTGGACAACCTTCTACAACTCTATCGGGAGGAGAGGCTCAAAGAATAAAACTTGCAACATATTTATCAAAACGTCAAACAGGCAAAACATTATATATTCTTGATGAACCTACAACAGGTCTTCATATGGAAGATGTAAAAAAACTCCTTGAAGTTCTTTATAGGTTAAGAGAAGGTGGAAATACTATTCTTATAATAGAGCATAATCTTGATGTTATAAAATGTGCAGATTATATAATTGATTTAGGTCCTGACGGAGGAGATAACGGCGGCGAAGTTATTGCAACGGGAACACCAGAAGAGGTTGCTAAAGTTAAAAATAGTTATACGGGACAATATCTAAAGAAAATATTAAAATAAAAAGACTCTTAATAGAGTCTTTTTTTTATAAAAATAATGAATAATTTAATTATATATACTGTAATTTTGAATTTTTAAATAGTATAATTTAAAATAGCAATGTAAATTTATGTGTTAAAGGAGAAAATATGAAAGCGACAATAATGTGCATAGGCGATGAAGTTTTATGTGGAGATGTATTAAACTCAAATGGTACTTTTTTTGCAAAAGAACTTACTGAAATAGGAATTGAAGTTGTTAAACATGTGGTTGTAAGTGATGACGAAGATATGGTAGAAGGCGCATTTATGGATGCGGTTAAATTAAGTGATGTTATCATTACAACAGGAGGTCTTGGACCAACTTTGGACGATATGACAAAAGAAGCCATTGCAAAGGTTACAAACAGACCTTTGGAAGAGAATGAAGAAGCAAGAAAACACGTTGAAAGTTATTTTATCAGAAAAGGAAAAGATTACGTTTTAACACCTAATAATTATAGACAAGCATTATTCCCAAAAGGAGCAAAAATTTTAGATAACGACAGAGGAACTGCTCCCGGAGCGCTTCTTGAAATTGAAGATAAAATGATTATTATGCTTCCTGGACCACCAAGAGAAAATACAAATATGTATTATAAACATATTAAAGAATACTTGGTTAATAAATTAAATAAATTCTTTGCCGTAAAAGATTATATGACTTCAGGTATTGGTGAATCTGAAATAGAATATAAACTTAGAGATTTGCTTCCTGATATTGAAGGAGTAAATGTAAATACATACTTTAATGACAGCGGTGTAAAAGTTAAAGCTGTTTCAAAAGCTGATAACTTAAAGCATGCTGTTGAAAACTTAGACAAGGTAGATAAAATAATAACAAGTAACTTTAAAGAATATATTTATTCTGTTAAAGGAGAAACTCTTCCTCAAAAATTAATTGCAACATTAAAAGAAAAAGGACTTACTTTTTCTTGTGCAGAATCTTGTACGGGAGGTCTTCTTGCAAGTTATATTACAGAAATTGCAGGAGCAAGTGAAGTTTTTATGGGTAGTGCAGTTACATATACAAACGAAGTAAAACACTCCCTTCTTGGTGTAAAAGAAGAAACTCTAAAGAAGTATGGTGCGGTAAGTGCAAACTGCGTAGAAGAGATGGTTGTAGGATGTGCCAAACGTTTTAACACTAATGTTGCAATTTCCATAAGCGGTATTGCAGGCCCGGGAGGAGGAAGTGAAGAAAAACCTGTAGGAACAGTGTATATGGGATTTTATTATAATGGAAAAGTAACTTCAAAACTTTACAACATAACAGGTGAAAGAAAAAGAGTTCAAACAAGAAGCGCATATTATGCAATTAATAATATATTAAAAATAATTGATGAAAATATTGACTAATTTTTAAAGTAATTGTATAATATACAAGAACAAATGTTTGAAAGGACGTTAAGATATGAATCCAGATAAAGAAAAAGCCTTAGAGCTTGCAATGAAAAATATAGAAAGCAGTTTTGGGAAAGGTGCGATAATGAAGCTTGGTGACAAGCCGGCTGTTACTATTGATACAATTTCTACATCCTCAATTTCTCTTGATGCTGCCCTTGGGGTAGGCGGACTTCCAAGAGGAAGAATTATCGAAATATATGGACCTGAATCTTCAGGTAAAACAACAGTGGCATTACACGTTGTTGCAGAAGCACAAAAAGCCGGCGGAGTTGCCGCTTTTATAGATGCTGAACATGCTCTTGACCCTGTATATGCAGAAGCTCTTGGTGTTAATATAGATGAATTAATTGTTTCTCAGCCTGATACAGGAGAACAAGCTCTTGAAATAACAGAAGCACTTGTAAGAAGTTCTGCAATTGATGTTGTAGTTGTGGACTCTGTTGCGGCATTGGTTCCAAAAGCTGAAATCGAAGGAGATATGGGAGATAGTCATGTAGGTTTACAAGCAAGACTTATGTCTCAAGCTTTGAGAAAACTTGCGGGAGCAATAAATAAATCAAATACAACAGCTATATTTATAAATCAATTAAGAGAAAAAGTAGGGGTAATGTTTGGTAATCCTGAAGTTACTCCGGGAGGTAGAGCTTTAAAATTCTATTCTTCAGTAAGACTTGAAGTGAGAAGAGTTGATTCAATAAAAAGCGGTCAAGACATTATAGGTAACAGAACAAAAGTTAAAGTCGTAAAAAATAAAGTTGCACCACCATTTAAAATTGCTGAATTTGATATTATGTATGGAAAAGGAATATCAAGAGAAGGCGATATAGTTGATATGGCGGCAAAATACGGTATTATCAAAAAGGCAGGAGCTTGGTATTCTTATCAAGATGAAAAAATAGGACAGGGAAGAGATAAGGCAAAACAATTCCTTAAAGATAATCCGGAAACTGCTAAGATTATAGAAAACTTAGTATTAGATGAAGTTCTTGGAAGAACTCATGAAGAAGAAGAAAATATTGAAGAATAAAAAAAGAACAGCTTAGCTGTTCTTTTTTATATTATTCATATAATTTATCTGAAAGTGTAGCACACATTACCGCTTTAATTGTATGCATTCTGTTTTCTGCTTCGTCGAATACTTTAGAATGTTTACTTCTGAATACTTCATCAGTTACTTCCATTTCTTTTAATCCGTATTTTTCATAAACATCTTTTCCTATTTCAGTATTTAAATCATGGAAAGAAGGTAGGCAGTGTAAGAATATTACATTTTCATTTCCTGTCTTTTTAAGCATATCCATGTTAACTTGATAATCTTTTAAAAGATTGATTCTTTCTTCAAATTTATCTTCTTCACCCATTGATACCCAAATATCTGTATATATTGCATCAGAATCTTTAACGGCTTCATCAACATTATCAGTTATAAGAATTGTGCTTCCGTTTTCTTTTGCGATTTCTTCCATTTCTTTAACTAAATTTTCATCAGGCCATAAAGATTTTGGAGCTGCCGCAGCAAAATTTATTCCAAGTTTTGCGCATCCAATTAATAGAGAATTTGATACGTTATTTCTTGCATCTCCAACATAAGTAAGTTTCATGTCGTTGTTGTTTTCTTTATCTATGTTTTCATACATTGTAAGAACATCTGCAAGAAGTTGTGTTGGATGATATAAATCTGTTAGTCCATTCCAAACAGGAACCCCTGAATATTTGGCAAGGTCTTCAACTGTTTCTTGTTTAAAACCTCTGAATTCAATACCATCAAACATTCTGCCAAGAACTTTTGCTGTATCTTCCAAAGATTCTTTTTTACCCATTTGTGAATTTGTTAAAAATATTGCATGAGCACCTTCGTCATATGCTGCTGTTTCAAATGCACATCTTGTTCTTGTTGATGTTTTTTCAAAAAGTAAGACGATGTTTTTACCTTTTAGTAAATCACCGATTTCGCCTCTTTTTTTCTTTGCTTTAAGTTCTTTTGCCAAATCAAGTAAAAATTTGATTTCTTCTGTTGTATAGTCTCTAAGTGTTAAAAAACTTCTTCCTTTTAAATTAACGCTCATTTGTTCCTCCTAAAAATCTATGTCTTCTCTAACTAAAGGCATACTCATACATCTTGGGCCGCCTCTTCCTCTTACAAGTTCGCTTCCTTCTATTGAAAGAACTTTAATACCGTTTCTATCAAGTATTTCGTTTGAAATTTCATTTCTGTTATATGTTATAACAACTCCAGGGGAAATAGCAAGTGTGTTTGTGCTGTCATTCCATTGTTCTCTGGCTGAAATAACACTGCTGCTGCCACCGCTTTTTATAAGTTTTACGCTTGGAAGATTTAAAGCTTTTGCAAGCGCTGTTTTTAAGCTTTCTTCTTGTTCGTATTTTAATGTATTTTTTTCTCCTGCTGTTATACTTACCACTTCAATGTCTTTTAATATATTAGGGAAGATTATGAATTTATCATAGTCTACCATTGTAAATACCGTATCAAGATGCATAAATGCTCTTTCATGTGGAATTTTTACGGCTAATACTTTCTTAACTCCACTACCTGAAGTTAAAAGATTTTGTGCAAGCCTGTCTATTCCTTCAAGAGATGTTCTTTCTGAAAAACCTACAAGAACACATTCTTTACTTAAAATAAGAACGTCCCCGCCTTCAAGTGTCATTCTCTCTCTTTCGTTGTCAAAATATACAGGGGAACCTGAAAAATCAGGATGATATTTATAAATAAGTCTTATTATTAAACTTTCTCTTCTTCTGATATGAGTTCTCATTTTAGAAAAAGCAACACCGTTTTTTATTACAACACCTACGTCTCTCATGAAGTAAAGATTTGGTATTGGTTTAAAATAATAAGGATATTTATCTTGCATATAATCAGATAATGTAACTCTGTTTGATTTTATTTCGCTTTCGCTAAGTCCTGCAATAACACATCTTATAAGTTCTTTATTATCAAGGCTTAATAAAAATTCCCTAAGTCCCATAACAGTTATATCGTCATATTGTACTTCCCTTAATACAATATCAACAAGCTCTTCTTTTGCCTGCTTATTATTACTTATAACATGAAGTAAACAGTCTGTTACATATAATACTTCCGTTCCTGTTTGTCTTAGGATATTTGCGAAACCGTCATGTTCTTTTCTCATTCTGCTCATCCAAGGGATGTCATCAAATAAAACTTCTTTTAGATCGTCAGGTGTAATTCTGTCAAGTTCAAAGCCCGGTCTATGAAGTAATATTTTTTTTAACTTACCAATTTCATTGTTAATCAATAATTTATCCATAATAACCTACTTTTTTTATTTTTTTTTTGATATAATAATATCTATACTGTAATATATTAACATATTATAACATGGTATTGAAACAAGATTGAAAAAAATTTATAAAACTTTATATAAAAGGAGTAATATTATGTTTCCCAAAATTAAAATAAACTTAGCAGGAATAAGGGAGAATACTTCAAAAGTATGTGAAAAATGTGCAAAGTACGATATTAATGTAACGGCTGTAACAAAGATGTTTTTGGCAGACGAGAATATTGCAGAATGTTTTGTTACAGGTGGAGCAAATGCATTTGGTGATTCCAGAATTGAAAATCTTAAAAAGTTAAGTTGTTTCAATATGCAAAAATGGCTTATAAGAATTCCTATGGAATGTGAAATAGAAGATGTTATCAGATATAGTGATGTATCTTTAAACAGCGAATTAAAAACAATAAGACTATTAAATAAAGAAGCATATAAACAAAATAAAGTACATAAAGTTATTTTAATGGTAGATCTTGGGGATTTAAGGGAAGGTTATTTTAGTACTGATGATTTATATAGTGATATAGATAAAATATTACAGCTTAAAAATATTGAGCTTTATGGAATAGGAACAAATCTTACTTGTTTTGGTGGTGTTATTCCAAGACCTGATAATCTTTCAAAACTTGTTAAAATTAAAGAAAGAATTGAAGAAGATTTTGATATTGAGTTAAAAGTTGTTTCAGGAGGTAATTCAAGTTCTTATACTTTAGTTGAAAGTGGAGAGATGATAAGCGGAATAAACAATCTAAGACTTGGTGAAGTTATATTATTAGGTAATGAAACAACTTATGGTAAACCTGTAGAGGGGCTTTATCATGATAACTTTATTTTAGAAGCTCAAATAGTGGAATTAAAAGAAAAACCTTCTGTTCCAATTGGAGAAATTGGTATGGATGCATTTGGGAATACTCCTGAATTTACGAATAAAGGAACAATGAGAAGAGCAATTGTTGCTTTAGGAAGACAAGATGTAAAGATAGAGGGGATGGAACCTGTTGATAGTGATATAGAAATTTTGGGAGCGAGCAGTGACCATACTATACTTGATTTAACAAATGCCGATAATATGTATAAGTTTGGTGATGTAATATCTTTTAAACTTGATTATGGTGCAGCTCTTGCGGCAATGACAAGTAATTATGTTGAAAGAGAATATGTTCATTTTAAATCAAAATAAAAAAGCACTGATTTCAGTGCTTTTTTTTATATGAATTCCATCATTACAACATTTGCAAAATCCAGTCCTTTATATGTTAAAGAAAAATGATTGTTTTTTATTTGTACAAGTCCCATTTCTTTAAATTTATTTATTTTGTCTTTATATATATCCTCAAAATCTAAATTAAACTTTTTATTAAAATCATCTATGTCTAAGCCTTTTGTTTTTCTTAATGCTAGCATAATATAATCTCCAATTAATTCTTCATTTGTAAGTATATGTTCTTCTTTTATTGGAATAGTATCTTTTTTTATGTCTTCAATATAATCTTTTATATTTTCTTTATTTGTACTCCGTTTATTATCATTAAAGCTTGAAGCATTGCTCCCAAATCCTACATAATCATAAAAGTCCCAACATCTTAAATTATGTCTGCTTTCATATCCATCTTTTGCAAAGTTCGAAATTTCATATTGATTATATCCATATTCATTTAATTTTTGTATTAAATAATGATACATTTGTCTGTCTAAATTATCGTTTTGCTCTATATTGTTGTTTTGGTAATAATCGTAAAGCTTTGTACCTTTTTCCAATATAAGAGAATAGGTAGAAATATGTTCTGGATTAAGGGATAATACAAATTCTAAAGAATCAATAAAATTTATTAATTTTTCATTCGGTAGAGAAAACATTAAATCTACATTTATATTGTTAAAGCCTTCTTCTCTTGAAAGGAGAAAAGCTTCTTTAAATTTCTCTACAGTGTGTATTCTTCCTATCTTTTTTAAAGTTTCATTATTTGCAGATTGTAATCCCATACTTAGTCGGTTAAAACCAAAATTTTTGTAATCTTGAAGTTTTTCTTTTGTTACACTTTCGGGGTTAAGCTCTATTGTTATTTCAGCATTATCTTCAAAATTAAAATTTGATTTAATGATATTTATGATTTGACCTATATATTGGCTGTCTACATAACTTGGAGTTCCTCCGCCAAAATAAAGAGTAGAAATACTTCTACTCTTTAGCTGTTCCTTTTTTAAAAGAATTTCTTTACCTAATGCTTCATAATAATCTCTAATGTAGTTTTCACTATTTGCATAAGAAGCAAAATCACAGTAATAACATTTATGTTTACAAAATGGTGTGTGTATATATATTGAAATATTATTCATCTAATTTAAGCACTGCCGTAAATGCATCTTGAGGAACTTCAACTTTACCAACTTGACGCATTTTCTTTTTCCCTTCTTTTTGTTTTTCAAGAAGCTTTCTTTTTCTTGAAATATCTCCACCGTAACATTTAGCTAAAACGTCTTTTCTTAAAGCTCTTACGGTTTCTCTTGCAATGATTTTTCCGCCTATTGCTGCTTGAATAGGGATTTCAAACATTTGTCTTGGAATTTCTTCTTTAAGTTTTTTTACAATAAGTCTTCCTCTTGCTTGAGCTTTGTCACGGTGAACGATAAATGAAAGTGCATCTACCATTTCTCCGTTTAGAAGTATATCAAGTTTTACAAGGTCTGACTTTCTATAATCAAGTAGTTCATAATCAAGAGAAGCATATCCTTTTGTTCTTGATTTTAATGTATCAAAGAAATCGTAAATAATTTCATTTAAAGGCATTTCATATTTTAAGTTAACTCTGTTTTCATCAATGTAGTCCATTGTTTTGTAAATGCCTCTTTTATTTTGACAAATTTCCATAACAGCTCCAACATATTCACTTGGAAGCATTATATTGGCATCAACAAAAGGTTCTTCCATGTAACTTATTTCTTGAATTGGAGGAAGATTTGTAGGGTTGTCTACTTTAAGTTCACTGCCGTCTGTTTTTGTTACATGATATATAACGCTTGGAGTTGTTGTTACAATATCTATATTATATTCTCTGTCTATTCTTTGCTGTGTTACTTCTAAGTGTAAAAGTCCCAAAAATCCGCATCTAAAACCAAATCCTAGAGCAACGGAAGTTTCAGGTTCATATAATAAAGAAGCATCGTTTAATTTAAGTTTTCCCAAAGCTTCCTTTAAGTCCTCATATTTGCTTCCGTCAGCAGGGTAGATACCGCAGTAAACCATTGGAGTAATGCTTTTATATCCAGGTAGAGGTTCACTTGCCATGTTATGAGCATCCATTATTGTGTCCCCAACTCTTGTGTCTTCAACATTTTTTATGCTGGCACAAACATATCCTACATCTCCACTTTCAAGTTTTGTTACAGGAGTTAAAGTGCTTGTAAAGATTCCAACTTCTTCAACTTCAAATTCTTTTCCTGTTGCGTAAAATCTAATTTTTGTGCCTTTTTTTATTTCACCGTCAACTATTCTTGTACTTATAACAACCCCTTTATATTGATCATAATATGAGTCGAAAATAAGTCCTCTTAGTGGTTGTTTGTTGTTTTCTTTTGGAGATGGAATATCTTTTACGATTGCTTCTAAAACATCTTCTATATTTATTCCTTCTTTCGCTGAAATAAGAGGTGCTTCATCTGCAGGTAGACCGATATAATCTTCAATTTCCCTTCTTGCTATTTCAGGGTCTGCGCTTGGAAGGTCTATCTTATTTATTACAGGAATAATTTCAAGGTCGTTTTCAAGAGCAAGGTATACATTTGCCATTGTTTGTGCTTGAATTCCTTGAGTTGCGTCTACTATTAATATTGCACCTTCGCATGCAGCAAGAGAACGTGATACTTCATAAGTAAAGTCAACATGTCCCGGTGTATCTATAAGATTTAGATAGTATTCTTCACCGTCTTTTGCTTCATAAACAAGTCTTACAGCTTGAAGTTTAATAGTTATTCCTCTTTCTTGTTCAAGGTCCATTTTATCAAGAACTTGACTTGTCATATCTCTTTTGGCTATTAAGCCTGTTTTTTCTATTAATCTGTCTGCCAAGGTTGATTTACCATGGTCAATATGTGCAATAATGCAAAAATTTCTTGTTCTTTCTTGTTTACTTTTCATCTTTCACCTTATATTATTATAATAATGCTAATAAATTTTACCATAAAATAAACATAAGTAAAAGCATGATAAAAAAAATATTATAAAAAATAAAAAAAACATTTGCATTATTGTAAAAAAAATAGTATACTTATTAGGCTACGAATATAGTAAAAGAATATAAAATTATTTTTATATAATAATTTGTCAAAAGGGGTGAAAGAAATGAAAGAAGGAATCCATCCAAACTATGGTAAATGCACAGTTACTTGCGCTTGTGGAAATACTTTTGAAACAGGTTCTGTAAAAGACGAAATCCGTGTGGAAATTTGTTCAAAATGTCATCCATTCTATACAGGAAAACAAAAACTTGTAGATACAGGCGGTAGAGTTGATAGATTTAAGAAAAGATATAATTTGGACTAAGTATAATATAGAAGGAGGCATATTCTTATGAAAAGGACTTTTCAACCAAACAATCATAAAAGAAAGAAAAATCATGGTTTCAGAAGCAGAATGTCTACTCCAGGCGGAAAAAATGTAATCAGAAATAGAAGAAGAAAAGGTAGAAAACAATTATCTGCTTAGATATTAACTGCTAGGGCTACTGTAAATGTAGCCTTTTTTTATATATGATAAGGGTAAATCATGCAAAGATTAAAAAACAGTATAGATTTTAAAAAAGTTTACAATAACCAAAAATCTTTTGCAAACAGACATTTGGTTTTATATATTTTAAAAACCGATAATGAAAGCAGAATAGGTTTTTCGGTAAGTAAAAAAGTTGGCAATGCGGTAACCAGAAATAAAATAAAAAGAAGACTTAGGGAAATTTCTAGGTTAAATGCATACCAAATAAAAGACGGCTATGATATAATATGCATTGTCAGAGTTAAAGCAAAAGATATTGATTATCAAACATTGAATAATTCATTTCTTCATTTGATTAAAAAACTTGGATTATTAAAGGTGAATGAAAATGGCTAAATTGATGACTAAACTGGTAATCTTCTATCAAAAATATTTATCTGGATTAAAAAGACCGTGTTGTAAGTATATTCCAACATGCTCAAATTATGCTATTGAAGCTTATAAAAAACATGGTTTTTTTAAAGGCACTATATTAAGTGTATACAGAGTTTTACGATGTAACCCTTTTTCAAAAGGGGGATACGACCCGGTACCGGAAAAATTTCTATAGGAGGAAAAAAGAAAAAACATGTCGTATTTATATATGTTATTTGGAAAAGTTTTGTTGTTTCTCTATAATTTTATAGGTAACTACGGGCTTGCAATTATTCTTTTTGCTTTATTTGCAAAAATCATTTTGCTTCCACTTACATACAAACAAATTAAATCAACGCAAATTATGAAAGTTATCAATCCTGAAGTTATGAAAGTTCAGGAAAAGTATAAAAATGATAAAGCCAAACAAGGCGAAGAAATGTGGAAAGTTTACGAAAAATATAATTATAATCCAATGAGTGGTTGTCTTCCTTTGTTAATTCAATTTCCTATAATCATTGGTTTATTTGGTGTTATAAGACAACCAGAAGCATATGTTTTTACTGAGGGAATGACAAATATCTCTATGTCATTTTTCTGGTTAAAAGATATAAGTATATCTGCAATGGATATTGTTAGAACAACCGGGTTTTCTCTTGATACTTTATATGCCCTAATTATTCCTATAATTACTACTTTAGCTACTTATATTCAAATGAAACAATCAATGGCTAACCAACCTAATCAAATGGGCGGCAGTATGCAAATGATGAATTTTGTTATGACATTAATGATAGGCTGGATGTCTTTAACATTCCCAGGAGCTCTTGCTATATACTGGGCAGCAACGACATTACTTGGTATTTTACAAACAGAAATTATGTATAAATTTATGCCTGTAACAGCTGAATCTTTACATGTAAAACCTATAAGTAATTATACGGAGGTATCTAATGGAAAGAAGAAAAAGCGCAATAGGAAAAGGTAAGACAATTGAAGATGCAATAAAAGATGCTCTTGAAAAACTTAATGCAACAAGCGAAGAAGTTGATACAAAAGTTTTAGAAATGCCTACTTCAGGTTTTATGGGAATAGGTGCAAAAAGTGCTAAGGTAGAAGTATTTTTAATTGAAAAATTTGATGAAATTGCAAAAGAATTCTTAGACAGTGTTTTAAATAAAATGGGTATTGAACATTCTATAAGCATTGATTATGATGAAAAAGATGAAAATATGTTTATTTCTCTTGATATAGAAAATACAGGTGTATTAATTGGAAAACATGGTCAAACATTAGATTCTTTACAATATTTAACAAGTCTTGTTGTAAATAAGAGTTCTGAAAATTATATTAGAGTAATTCTTGATATAAACAATTATAGAGAAAAAAGAAAAGAAACCTTGGAACATTTGGCAGATAAACTTGCTACTAAAGCCGTAAAAAGAAGAAAAAATGTTGAACTTGAACCAATGAATCCATATGAAAGAAGAATTATTCATTCATATCTTCAAGGCAGGGAACATATAACAACATATTCTGTTGATGAAGGTACAAACAGACATTTAATAATAGAATATACTAAATAAAAAAAGACCTTACGGTCTTTTTTTTGTTATTTATTTCTTCCTGTTAAAGGATACTTTCCTAAATTAAAGAAAATCATAACATTTTTAAAATTAAAGGGGAAATTGTATTTGTAAAACTTATTTGTTTTACGGTATTTAGTATAGTATTATGCTATGATACTTTGTTGTTTTAATTGTGAAAAAAAAAGGAAAAAATTACACTTTTTTTATTAAAATTAGATTAGAATATTAAATAATCCGTAATTTATCTTTTTAATAATAATTTTTTTGTAAGGTAATAAAGTATTATTAAAAAAAATATATAAAAAATAATTTTATTAATATTAATTCCTATCCACATTTTTTTCTCCTTTATAAATTATATTAACAAAAACTTAAATAAGAACAATTTGATTGATTTATTTTTTTTATCATAGTAAAATAGTAGATATCTTATATTGAATTTCAAAATATTTATATATTTAATTTTTATTCTTTTCATTTTCCCGGAGGTATTTATGAATAGTATTGAATTATCAAAATTAAAAGTAACGGAGCTTAAAGAAAAAGCCTGTGAATATGGTATTACAAAAATAAGTGGGTTAAAAAAACAAGAAATTATTGATTTAATATTAGAAAAACTAAACGAAGAAGAAGAAAATAAACGATATTCAAAACTTAAAGATCCAATTTCAAATAGTTTTAATATGGAAGGTGAAGTTCAAGTCTTACCTGAAGGCTTTGCTTTTTTACGTCCTAAGGATATGAAAAAGCCTGAAGATGCTGTTTATGTTGCTGCAAGTCAGGTTCAAAGGTTTAAAATTAAGACAGGAGATATTTTATCAGGAAAGGTAAGACCTCCAAAAGAAGGTGAAAAGTATTATGCAATGCTTTTTCTAGAAGGTGTAAACGGAAGAAAGACAAGTGATATTCTAAAAGAAGAAAAACAAAAACTTCAAAAAAATGATGAAAAAGATATGACTTTATATTCAGAAGCTCATGAAGGGGTTTTGGATATTTTATCAGACGGTTATGGATTTTTAAGAACAAATAATTATCTTCAAGGTGAAAATGATATATATGTGGCTCCACAGCATATAAGAAAGTATAAACTTAAAGCAGGGGATTTGGTAAGAGGAAGAATAAGGCTTTCGGGAGAAGGTGAAAAGTTCGATGCGCTATTATATGTAGAACAAGTAAACGGAAAAGCACCTGAAAGTATTGTAGGAAGAAAAGATTTTGAAAAGCTTGTACCTATTTTCCCTGACGAGCGAATAAATCTTGAAACAGAAAAAAATATTATTTCAACCAGATTGATAGATATTTTTTCTCCTATCGGAAAAGGGCAAAGAGGACTTATAGTAGCAGCGCCAAAGGTAGGAAAAACTATTCTTCTTAAACAAATAGCAAAGGCAATAAGAGTAAATAATCCTGATATACATTTAATAGTTTTACTTATAGATGAACGTCCTGAAGAGGTAACTGATATACAACGTAGCATTGATTCTGACGTGGTTTATTCTACCTTTGATCAAAACCCTGCAAATCATATAAAAGCGGCTGAAATGGTCTTAGACAGGGCTAAAAGACTTGTTGAAATAGGTGAAGATGTTGTAATTTTAATGGATAGTATTACAAGATTTACAAGAGCAAATAACCTTGTTGTTCCATCTTCAGGAAGAACTTTATCTGGAGGACTTGATCCGGAAAGTCTTTATTATCCTAAGAAATTTTTTGGTGCGGCAAGAAATATAGAAAATGGCGGAAGTCTTACGATTTTAGCTACTGCATTGGTTGAAACGGGTAGCAGAATGGATGATTTGATTTTTGAAGAATTTAAGGGTACCGGAAATATGGAACTTGTGCTTGATAAATCGCTCGCAAGAAGAAGAGTATTTCCCGCAATTGATATTGTAAAATCAGGAGCGAGAAGGGAAGATTTACTTTTAAGAGAAGATGAACTTAATTGTGCTAATCTTTTAAGAAGAAACTCTATGGACAGCTTGGAGCTTTCTGAAAGAGTAATTAACCTAATGAAAAAGACAAGAAATAACAAAGAATTTATAAATGTTTGTACTAAAAATATTTAATTGAGTAATAACATAAAATAGCGATATATAAAAAAATATATGATATGTTTTCTAAATAAAATGTAGAATAAAAGACATAAAATATTCTTAAAAATTTCACATTAAAAACAATATGATATCAATTTGTAATAGTATACTAACAGAGTAAAAAGTTGAAAAACTTTTTCATAATTTCCCCTAAATGATATGTAAATAAATTTTCATATCATTCCCTCATTTTATCATAAAAAGCTCCTCAACAGAGGAGCTTTTTAAATTGTTTATAATTTTGGATTTCCATAACATTTTCTGCAAACCGGAAGATAGTTTTGATTATCACCTATTTGGATTTGTTTTCCTGAATAATTAGGTTTCCCATCTATTATTCTTAAATTCATTGTGGCTTTTTTATTACAAAACCAGCAAACAGTTTTGATTTCTTCTATTTTATCGGCATAAATAAGTAGGTTTAAACTTCCTTCAAATAAATTATTTTGAGAGTCATTTTTTAATCCATATACAATAACAGGTATATTCATATAATCTACTATTTGTGTTAAATCTAAAACATGTTGTCCTGTTAGAAATTGACCTTCATCAATTAAAATACAATGAATTTCTTTTTCCTGCATTTGGACAATTTGTTTAAAATCTGTTTCATCATTAAAAACAATAGCTTCTTTTTTCATTCCTATTCTAGATGCAACAAATCCTTTTCCATATCTATTATCAAGCTCAGAAGTAAATAATAGTACGTTTTTCCCTTGTTCTTCGTAATTATGAGCTATTTTTAATACTTCAATTGATTTTCCTGCATTCATTGTAGAATATCTAAAATATAATTGTGCCATATTAAATACTTTCTCCAATATTATTAAATATTTTATATTTTGTATAATCGAAGTCTTTTGATTTTTCGTTTATTTTATTTGCAAGACTGTTGTACTCTTTATCTATATCTAAATTATTTGTAGATAGAACAATACTTTCTTTTTCTATTGACATATCTATAATATTTTGAATGTATTTTTGATAATTAATATTATTTGTATCTTTAAATGTTCTTAAAAAATCATTGTTTGATGTAACAACTTCATTTTTATTGTTTCTTTTTGTATAAGATATACTGTTTATTAGTCCATTTTTATATGTGACTATTAATTCTCCATCATAACCATTTTTATCGTATTTTGTGGTTTTTTCACTATAAGTATAGTCAATATTAACATAACTTAACTTAATTGTTCCTTGTTTTGCAAGGTTAAGACCTTCTGTTAATAATTTTGAGTAGTCAGAAAATATTTCTTCAAAATCAGGATTTGTGTTTTTTATTGTCTCTTGATTTTGGAGGAGTTGTGTATTTAAAGAATTAACATAAAAAGTTATCTCATTGCTTATATTTTTTTTGTTTATATATAATTTTTCATTTTGGTATATATAGTTAAAATCTATATTTGTAATAATACTGTTTTTTACCTTTAATGACATATAAGCAGCTTTTGCATCATTATCAAATTTAGATGAAAATATATAATATTCTCCGTCTATATATTTATGAGCAATATCATCACTTTGTATCTTTCCGTCTTCATCGTTAATTAAATTATTACAACCGCAAAACGAAAATACTAAAAATAATATCATTAAAATAAATAAGAACTTTTTCATTGTTTTACCTAAAAGAAATATATATATCTTTCTTTACTTTCCAAAAACATTTCTTCATATTGTCCCATTATATTATTGGAGAAAAGTTCTATTGCATCAATTATTTCATCTGTATTTCTTAAAATTAAAGGAGTAGAAAGTGTATATTTTTTATTCACATAAATACCTGATACATCTAAAAATTCTATATTTTCAGGATTATTTACTTCAACATTTTCCTTTTTAATATTGTCAAGTTCATTTTTAATGGCTTTTGCAAGAATTATTGAAGCATCTTTAGGTGCTAATTTTTTTAATGTATATTCATTTGCTATGTCTTTAAATAATTCCTCAAAAATGGTTTCACATTCGTTTTTTGAATAATTAAAGTCGTTTAATTCTTCTTCCCATAATGTGTTTTTTAACCAAAGTCCTAAAAAGACTTCAACAGGCAATAAAGATTTATCTTTTTTTGCAATATATATATTTACTCCGCTGCCATATCCTTCATTTGATATATATGTTATTCTTTTTACTTTTAAATTTTTAGCTTTAATAAAAGCATTAATGATAAACTCCTTATTCTTATCTATGTTTTTTAATTCATTTAACATTATTTTTCTCCTTATTAAAATAAATTAAATATTATTATGGTAATTTATTATTTGATTTAAATATTTATCAGTAAGATATGCACTGGCAAGCTTATTCTTGCCTTTCATTTTAAGACCGTGAAAATCACTACCTCCGCTTATTAGAAGGTTGTTTTTTATTGCTAAATCATAAAAAAACTGACGTTGTTTTTCAGAGTGTTTAGGATAGAATACTTCTATTCCTTCTATGCCATACTTTAGAATTTCTTCATAACTTTCCATATCTTTTATTAATCCAGGATGAGCTAAAAAGCTTATACCTCCGGCATTTTTAATTAAATTAACGGCTTCTTCTATGGTAAGTTTTTCGTTTCTAACAAAACAGGGAGAATCATCTCCTATATATTTTTCAAAAGCATCTGCAATATTTTTGACATAATGTTTTTCAAAAAGTTCTTTTGCTATATGAACTCTTCCAATTGCACTTTTAGGATTCTTTTCTTTTATTTCTTCATAATCAATGTTTATACCTTCAATTTCTTTCAGCTTTTCAACCATTCTTTTTGCTCTGGTTTTCCTTTTTTCTCTAAGAAATTTTAGTTTTTCGTTTAAAGCTTTATCTTCAGGATTAATATAGTATCCCAAAATATGCACGCTCTTATTGTCAAATGTTGTGGAAAGTTCAATTCCGTTTATTATGTTTACATCAGATGAAGAAGGAATGTTTTGTAAGGCTTTTGTTGTGTCATGGTCAGTGATTGCTATAGTTGTGATACCTCTTTTTTTGCACATTTTTATAAGCTCTTCTACGGTATGCATACCATCTGACATTATTGTATGGACGTGTAAATCAGCTTTATTCATATTAAGCCTCTTTTAGTAAATTATTTAATTCTTCTTCTGATAATGTATATTCCTTACCGCAGAAATGACATTTTAAAGTTATTTTATGATCTGTAGCAATAATATCCTCAAGTTCTTTTTTCCCAAGCGCTATTACAACTTTTTCTATTTTTTCTCTTGAACAGTTACAAAAATAAACAACATCTTGTTTGTCTGTTATTTCAATTTCTTCATCATTGAAAATTTCTTTAATAATGTCTTCGGGAGTTTTTCCTTCGCTTAAGAGTGTAGTCATATATTTTAAATGAGAAACTTTTTCTTCAAGATATTCAATATCTTCCTCTGTATTACCGGGAAGTAATTGTATTATAAGCCCTCCTGCATACATTATATCAAATTTATCTTTATCAACTAGTACACCAAGAGACACTACACTTGGTGTTTGTTCACTCATTGCAAAATAGTAAGTATAATCTTGAGCAATTTCACCGCTTACAATATCTGTTTCTCCTACATAAGGTTCTCTTAAACCTATATCTTTTATTACCCTTAAAGTTCCGTTACCAACAACTTTTTTTACGTCTAATTTCCCAAGTTCGTTTAAATATATATTTGTTTTAGGATTTATTATGTCGCATTTAACTTGTCCTTTGTTGTTAGCTGTGCATGTTACTTTACCAATTTCTCCATCACAATTTAAAATTGTAGTAACTATGTCATCATCATTTTTCATTGTATATCCGATTAATGCAGTTGCCATTAAACTTCTACCTGCGCAAGCGGAAGCGTTAGGCATTGCCTCGTGTATTTGTCTCATTTTTTCTATTGTATCTTTTGCAGAAATAACAAAAAATCTTATTGGTCTGTTTTTTAAATTTCCTCTTATCATGTAGTCCATATAATCACCTCGTTAAATTAGTATACTATTTTTAAGAATTTTTTTCAAATTATCTTATATTTTGATAATGTAATTATTTGTGTTTTATATGAGATATAATGATATAATATATAGGTATATATTTCAATAAAAATATAAAATAGATTAAAAAAAGGTGGTTGTATGAAATTAATAGATTTACATTGTGATACTTTTTCTAAAATGTTTTATGAAAATATTTTGGATTTTGACAGTAATAATTTACATATTGATTTAAATAAACTAAAAAAAGCGGATTCATTTATTCAAGTATTTGCATTATTCGATGAAAAAGATAAATCAGATTATAAAATTGATAATTATAAAAAGCTAATAAACTTTTCTCATAAAATGATAAAAGAAAATGAAGAAAAAATAAACTTTATAAAATCTATAAAAGATACAAAAGATAATAAGCAGAATATTATACTTTCAAATGAAGATATGGGAAGTGTAGATAATAGTTTTGATAATATTAAATATTATTATGACTGTGGGATTAGAATGGCTGCTCTTACATGGAATTATGAAAACTGTATAGGTTATCCAAATACAATGGAGCAAAGCTTAGGGCTTAAAAGATTTGGCAGGGAAGCAGTAGAATATATGAACGAACTGAGTATGATTGTAGATGTATCTCACTTAAACGATGGAGGATTTTATGATGTATATGATATAAGTAAACATCCTTTTATTGCTTCTCATTCCTGTGCCAGAAGTTTATGCAATAATTCAAGGAATTTAACAGATGATATGATAAGAAAAATTGCAGATAAAGGGGGAGTAATAGGGATAAATTTTTATAGTTTATTTTTAAGGGATATAGATGAAGAAACTAAAAAAAGTTTATTTTCTCTTTTAAATAAAAAAGACTATGATGCTTTGGATAAATTAATGTCAACTTTTGAAAGCAAAAACGAAGATATTGTAAGACATATTGAATATATAAAAAATGTTGGAGGAAGCGATGTTATTGCTCTTGGAAGTGATTTTGACGGCATAAGCTGTAAACTTGAAATGAAAGATTGTTCAGGTGTTCCAATACTTATTCCTATTCTTGAAAAAAGAGGATTTAATATATACGAAATAGAAAAATTATTTTATAGGAATGCACTTAGAGTTTTTAACGATGTGTTATAAAAAAAAGAGGTTTTAAACCTCTTTTTTTATAACCAATTTCTTGGATTTTGAACTACTCCATTGGCATGAACTTCAAAATGACAATGAGGACCTGTTGCCCATCCTGTTGCACCTCCGTATGCAACAACTTGTCCTTTTTTTACTGTTTGCCCAACAGATACTGCGGCTCTTGAGTTATGAGCTAATAAAATAGTAACATGTTTTCCGTTTATTTTCCCGCAGTCAATAGATATTGCAATTCCATATCCATCGCCATAATCAGAAGCTCTTGTTATTTTTCCACTTGCGGGAGCAACTACTTTATCACCATAGCTTAAACCTATATCCATTCCTGAATGGTATTTTTCATATCCGAATATTGGATGAATTCTCCAGCCTTGTTCGCTTGTTACAGTGTAATTTCCTGGTGTAGGCCATAAAAGCTTGCTGCTTGAACTGCTTGAAGAACTTCCCGAAGAACTGGAACCATCATTTTTATTACTGTTTGTATTTTCTTCATAAACAGTATCTGTATCTGTTGCGCTGTCGGCAGATAATTGATTACTATAAGATTCCTGTTTTGCTTCAAGGTTTTCAATTTCTTTCTTTAAGCTGTTTATATCACCATTTACATTTTGTAAATCTGCATTTTTAGCAACTTTAACCAAGTTCATTGTTTGCTTGTTTTTTTCTAAATTAGAAACTAATGTGTCAAGTTCTTTTTTATCAGATGCAACTTGATTTGTCTTTGTATTTATTTCACTTTCAATCTTTTCAAGTTCAGAAATAATATTTTGGTCATAACTTACAAGAGATTGTATTGTTACAATTCTGCTTATTAAATCAGAAAAACTCGTTGAAGAAAATATTAATTCAAGATATCCGGTATTTCCGTACATGTACATTGTTTCCATTCTTTCAGAAAATAAATCTTGATATTTTACTTTCTTATCTTTTGCTTTTTTTAAGTCTTCTTGTAATGTTTTAAGCTCCTTTTCAAGACTTGTTTGTTTTTCTTCTTGTGCATTAATTGTTGTTGTAAGCTCGCTTATTGCAGTTTCATAATCACCAATTTCTGTTATCAAAATATTAGCGGTATCTTCTTTAGAATTTAGCGTTCCCTTTTTTTTGTCGATTTGTTCTTCAACTTCATCTAATTTTTCTTGTGTAGTTTTAGCACTTACATTATTTGGTAAAAATGTAACAGAAACTATTATTGATAAAATTAGTGCAAAAGAAATAAATTTTTTTAACATTTTTCCCCTCCGCTTTTAAAGGCGTTTTAAGGGGTAATGAATTTATTCAAAACCCCTTTTTATTTTTATTTTTATATTTATAATTTTAAATGTCTACGTAATTAAGTGGATCAACTGCATAACCGTTACAATATACGGCAAAATGTAAATGCGGTCCTGTCGAAATACCTGTACTTCCGCTATATGCAACTACTTGACCTCTTGAAACTTTTTGTCCTGTCGATACTGCCAAAGAACTGTTATGTGCAAGTAGAACTGTAATATGATCTCCTCCTATATTTCCGCAGTCTATTGATACTGCATAACCATATCCGCCGTTCCATCCTGAATATGTAACGACTCCATTTCCAGGTGATAATACAGGGGTTCCCGTACTTACTCCAATATCAACCGCGCCGTGATTTGTACTGGCACCTGCGGTAGGCTGATCTCTATATCCGAAATAACTGGTTATATAATAATTCCCCGGTGTTGGCCATCCGAGGGCCCCTTTTCCGGTTCCAGAGTTATAATTATTGTTTGATGATGAACCGCTTTGAGCAGCAATTTTATTGTCAAGTTCTGATTTCTTTTTTTCAAGTTTTGCAATTTCTGCATTTAAATCATCAATATCTCCATTAACATTTGTTAGTTCTGCATTTTTTGCAACCCTTAATGTATCCAGGCTTTCTTTATTTTCTGTTAAGTCAGCAATGACTTTTTCCAACTCTTCTTTGTTTTTTGCAATTTTTTCTGTTTTAGTATTTATTTCATTTTCAACTTCTTGAAGTTCTTTTACTATGCTTTGATCATAGCTTACAAGTGATTTCACTGTTGAAACTTTACTTATTAAATCGGAAAAACTTTTAGAAGAGAATATTAAATCAAGATAACCGGTATCTCCATACATATACATTACTTCCATTCTTTCTGAAAGTAAATCTTGATATTTCTTTCTTTTCTCTTTTGCTTCTCTAAGTTCTTTTTGTGATTTTTCTAATTCTTTTTCAATTTCTTCTTTGTTTTTTTCTTGTTCATTAATTTTTTCTGTTAAATTAGAAATTTTTGTATCATAACTTTCAATTTGATTTTCCAAATCGCTTGCGGTATTTTCTTTGTCTTCTAAAGAATCTTTTTTTGTATCAAGTTCATCTTCAACTTCATTTAGTTGTTGTTTTGTGGTTTTTGCATTTATTATATTTGGTGAAAATACCAAAGTAGTAATAAAAGCCATTACCAAAATTAAGGGAATTATCTTCTTTTTCATGTCTATCTCCTTTATACGTCTAAGAATTTTCTAATTGAAAAAGCGCTTCCTGCAGCTCCTATTATAATTCCATATACTATAAAAAGAATTGTAACTTCCCCCATAATAAATCCAGGAGGTGCTATGCTGCTTCCTATAGGAAGTCCCGTACCACCGCCTTGAATAAAACCTACCACATAATAATAAATATTTCTTATTATTAATATTGATACACTAGAGCCCAGTAATCCAAGTATGCTTCCTTCTATTAAGAATGGAAATCTTATGAACCAGTCTGTTGCACCAACGTATTTCATAACGGTAATGTCATTTCTTCTTGCATAAACGGTCAGTTTGATTGTGTTATAAATAATAAAAATACTTACAATACTTAAAACTATAAAAATAATTATGCATACTATACTTGCCATGTCGTTGAATTTAAGCAAATTATCAACAACTTCTTCGCCGTAAACAACATCTTTTACGCCTTCTATATTTTTTGAATATTCATACATATCTTTTAGTCTTGTAGAGTCTGTAACTTTTACTATATAAGATGCAGGTAATGGATTATTTTTGCCCTCATATCCATTTAACAGATATGATTTATCTCCAAAGTCTTGCTTGAAATTAGTTAGAGCATCATTTTTTGATTCATAAGTTACACTTTTGCAAAGTTTACTGCTTTCAAGCTGTGTTTTTATTTGACTTAATTGAGTATCATTTAAGTTGTCATTAAGATAAACTTTTATTTCAAGGTTATCTTCAATGCCTTGTGTCATATAATTTAAATTAAGTGCAAATACTAAAAATACACCGATTATTATAAGTGCGGCAACTACTGATAATATAGAAGCAACACTCATTAATGAATTTCTTTTTATATTTTGAAAGGAATCTCTTATAAAAACCTTTAAAGTTGATGGTTTAATGGCCGTATCCTCCTTTTCTGTCTCCAATTACTACTCCGTCTTTTAATGCTATAACTCTTCTTTGCATAGCATCAACGATAGTTTTATCATGTGTTGCAACAAGTAAAGTTGTACCTCTTTTATTAATATCATGAAGAAGTTTCATAATGCCAATTGAGGTTTGTGGATCTAAGTTACCTGTAGGTTCATCGCAAATAAGTATTTTAGGATTGTTTATAATACTCCTTGCAATTGCAACTCTTTGTTGCTCTCCACCTGATAATTGGTTGGGATATTTTCTTGCTTTATCTTTAAGTCCTACCATTCTAAGAACGTTTGGAACTCTTTTTTGTATTTTGCTTTGTTTATGCTGCATAACTTCCATTGCAAAAGCTACATTTTCATAAACAGTTCTGTTTTCAAGAAGTCTATAATCTTGGAATACAACTCCAACATGACGCCTTAAGAATGGAACTTGTTTGCTTTTTAGTTTATTTAAATCATAACCTGCAACGGTAATTTCTCCTGTTGTAGGTGCAATTTCTTTTAAAATTAACTTTATTAATGAAGATTTTCCTGCGCCGCTCTTTCCTATAACAAAAATAAATTCGCCTTTGTCAATGTTGATATTAACATCTTTAAGAGCTGGATTTTCTCCGCCTTCATATATCAACGATACGTCTTTTAAAGTAATCATGTTTACTCCTGTCCTGTTTTTTTGAATACCAAAAATACACATCTAATTTTTTTAAGAATTTTATTAGACGTTTATTTAATCATTATAACATAATTTGTTACATTATCAATTAAATTGTCGAATTTTAATAATTTTGAATCGGTAATATATTCCAAAAAATAATAAAATGAAATAAAAGTGAAAAATAAAAAAAGTTAAAGTGAAATTCTTTTGAATTTGAAATTATAAAATATTAATAAAATATTAATATTTTTCCATAATCAATATTAAAAATTTTGTTTTATAATCATATCAAGATTTCAATAGGAGATATAAAATGGACACATATAATATTTTAGTTGTAGATGACGATAAAGAAATTGTAAAAGCAATAAATATATATCTTTCAAATGAAGGCTATAACATATTTGAAGCTTACGATGGTTATGCTGCTTTGGAAGTAGTAAAAAAGGAGGAAATTCATTTGATTGTATTGGATATTATGATGCCGAAATTAGACGGAATATCAACACTAACAAAATTAAGAAAAGAAAAAAATGTTCCAGTTATTTTTCTTTCCGCAAAGTCAGAGGATACTGACAAGATAATAGGACTAAATATAGGTGCCGATGATTATGTTACAAAACCTTTTAATCCATTGGAGCTTATTGCAAGAGTTAAATCATTAATAAGAAGATATACGGTTTTAGGTAATATGACAAAAGCTGAAACGAGCAATATTTTAACTACGGGAGGTTTAAGTTTAAATACAGAAACAGCACAGGTTTTTATTGATGGGGAAGAGGTTAAACTTACCAGTACAGAATATAAAATTTTAAAATTACTTATGAATAGACCTAATAAAGTTTTCTCAATTGAAGAAATTTATGAAAGCGTATGGGGTGAAATTTCTTATATGACAGATAATACCGTTGCGGTTCATATTAGACATATAAGAGAAAAAATAGAAATAGACCCTAAAAATCCAAAATATTTAAAGGTGGTGTGGGGAATTGGATATAAAATTGAAAAATATTAGAAAAGATAAAACATTATTTAGCCAGGTTTCTATATGTTTAATAATGTTTTTATCAGTGTTGATAATGATAAATTCTTTTGCTGATATAATTAGTAATCGTTCCTATGAGGTAGTAAATTCAAATGGATATTTGAATTCTTCCGAATATGCATCTCAGCTTGATAATCTTCATGCAAATTTAAATAACAGTATTTATTATCAGTATTATCAAGTATATGTTGATAATTCCGTAAAAGATAAAAATGCTGAAATAAAAAAATTATCCACGACCCTAAGGTCTTCAATAAAACTTAACACAATTGAAAACTACGGGGCAGAGGTTTTATATTTTATTGTTGATAATAATAACGGAGAAATTTATACAAATACTACTTTAGCATCACTTAAAACCTTTGAAAGTAATTATAAGAAAAAGGGATATACTTTCATAAATACTACCAATAATGCAACAGATGTTTATATAAATAATGTCCAAAAGTATATAAGTGTATCATATAATCTTTCAAATAATTTTGATATGAATAATGCAGATAATTATTTTCTAAGAGATGTTGTAAAACCTCCTACCGTTTATGTTGCCATAAGCCATGATTTTAGTGAAGACGGATACTTTGGTTCAAGTTTAAACGATTATAGAAAAAATGCCTATATGAACATATCTAATTTTATTTTCTTTTTGATACTTTCAATTGTTTTATTTAAAGTTATAAAAGATAAATTTGGGTTAAAGGAAACTTTTGAAGTTTTAGGTAAATTATTTAATGATACATTTATTGAAATAAGAATATTAATTTTACTTTTTGTTTTAATGAATATAAATGCTTTTGAATTTAAAATAGTTCTTGTTATTTTTGCAATTCTTATAATTTGTGCTGTTAAATATGATTATACAAATATTATATCTTGCAGTTTATATAAATATATAACAAGTTCATATAAAACAACTAAGGTTAGAGCAAATTTCAGTAAAAAAGTCCGCTCAAGAATAATAGGTTCAATTACCAGATGTGTTATATCAGGAGGACTATCTTTTATAATTTTAATTTTGCTTATTGTAGGAATGGGATATTATAGCGATTTAATGACAGGATTTTTCTTTGCCTGTTTAATATATTTATTATATTCCATTGTTAAGTTATATGTTTATTCCATTAAAAGCATAAGAGATATAGATGAAGTTTATTATTACATAGAAAGTTTAGGAGAGGGAAGTCTTTATACTGATATACATTTAAATGACGAAAGTTATTATAAAGAAATAGAATATAATTTAAACAGTCTTAAAGAGCATATTAAAAATACCGTTGAAGAACAAGTTAAAAGTGAAAAAATGAAAAGCGAGCTTGTTACAAATGTTTCCCATGATTTAAAAACACCACTAACTTCTATAATAAACTATGTGGACTTAATGAAAAGAGAAGATATTAAGCCTGATAAAGCAAAAGAATATTTGGAAATTTTAGATAATAAATCTCAGAAATTAAAAAAACTGGTAGAAGATATCTTTGAAATATCAAAAGCATCCAGCGGAAATATTAAATTAAACAATAGTGATATAAATTTAAAAAGCATAATAAACCAAAGTATTGGAGAATTTAGCGATAAAATCGAAGAAAATGGATTAACAGTTAAAGTTGATTTTGAAGATGACTTTGTTGTTAATACTGACGGGGAAAAACTTGGAAGAATCCTTGAAAATTTAATTCAAAATGCAGTTAAATATTCTCTTACGGGTTCAAGAATATATATAGATCTTAAAAGACAAGAGAATAAACCTTCTATAATTATAAGCAATATTTCAAATTATGAAATGAATTTTACAAGTGAAGAAATATTAACAAGGTTTGCAAGAGCCGATAAAGCCAGAGATTTAGAAGGGTTTGGACTTGGTTTATCAATCGTACAGAGTTTTACTGATTTAATGAATATTGATTTTTCCATATCCATTGATAAAGATTTATTTAAAGCAAAATTAGTATTTAATGATGAAAATATGAAAAAGACCGTTTAATATAACATTAAACGGTCTTTGATTTTATTACTGTACACTATTGTTTAGTGCATGTTTGACAAATTCTCTGAATAAAGGATGAGGTCTGTTAGGTCTGCTTTTAAATTCAGGATGAGCTTGTGTTGCTACATACCAAGGATGGTCTTTTATTTCTACCATCTCAACTAATAGTCTATTTGGTGATTGACCGGAAATAATCATTCCTGCTTCTTCCAATCTGTCTTTATATTCGTTATTTACTTCATATCTATGACGGTGTCTTTCAGAGATATGTTCTTCTCCATATGCTTCATAAGCTTTTGTACCTTCTTTTAAATCACAAGGATAAGAGCCAAGTCTCATTGTGCCACCTTTTTTATCAACATCTTTTTGTTCAGGCATTAAATCTATTACAGGATTTTTTGTGTTTTCATCAAATTCGGAGCTTGTTGCATCTTCTATTCCAAGAACGTTTCTTGCAAATTCGATAACAGCAACTTGCATTCCAAGGCAAAGTCCAAGGAAAGGAACTTTATTTTCTCTTGCATATTTACATGCAAGCATTTTACCTTTTATTCCTCTTGTTCCAAATCCACCTGGAACGATAACTCCGTTTGCATCTTTAAGAATATCATTAACGTTTGATTCATTTATTTCTTCTGAATCTATCCAGTCTATTTCAACTTCTGTCCCATTTTCTATTCCGCCATGATATAAAGCTTCCGCAACAGATAAATAAGCATCTCTTAAGCTTACGTATTTACCTACAAGAGCAATTTTAACTTTCTTGTTCATTGATTTAACTTTATCTACTACTTTTTCCCATTCACTTAAATCAAGCTCTTTGGCAGGAATATTTAAGCATTTTATGACGTAATCTGCAAGACCTTCATCTTCAAGTGACATTGGTACTTCGTATAGAGTTTCAGCATCATAGTTAGGAATAACAGCTTCTTTTGGAACATCGCAGAATAAAGCAATTTTTTCTTTGATTGATTCGCTTACAGGAAGTTCGCTTCTTGGAACAATGATATTTGGTTGAATACCTATGCTTCTAAGTTCTTTTACAGAATGTTGTGTAGGTTTTGTTTTAAGCTCCATTGCTTTTCCAAGATATGGAAGAAGAGTAACATGAATGTACAATACTCTTCCCGGGCAATCGCTTTTCATTTGTCTGATTGCTTCAAGGAAAGGCTGGCTTTCTATATCTCCAACCGTACCGCCGATTTCACTAATAACAACATCAGCACCTGATTCTTCTCCTGCTGCTTTAATAAAATCTTTAATTTCGTTTGTAATATGAGGTATAACTTGTACTGTTCCACCAAGGAAATCTCCTTTTCTTTCTTTAGAGATTATTGACCAGTATATTTTACCTGTAGTAATATTACTCTTATTTGAACAATTAATGTCTATAAATCTTTCATAATGTCCAAGGTCTAAGTCAGTTTCGGCACCATCTTCTGTTACAAATACTTCCCCATGTTGGAAAGGAGACATTGTACCAGGGTCAAAGTTTAGATATGGGTCAAGTTTTTGAATAAAAACATTAATTCCCCTTGCTTTTAAAAGTCTACCTAAGCTTGCTGCTGTGATGCCTTTTCCTAGTGATGAAACTACTCCACCTGTTACAAAAATATAATACGGTTGCATACTTTACTCCTTACTCATCTTTTATATCATCTTTTATTATTTTGTTTCTAAAAAAATATATTATAAATAATATAATACCATAAACAATACTTATTGCAACTAACAATTTATAATCTTTTCCCATTATTCCTGCACCAAGAAAAGTTGGGAAAATTATTCCCGGAGTTCTTCCTAAAAATAAAAAAATAAGAAACTCTTTATATGTTAAATTACTGCTTCCGGCAATTAAACATAAAGCATCATCAGGAAAAAATGGTAATAAAAATGCAATAAATAATGTAAGTTTACCTTTTTTACCGGACACTATTTCTAAGTAGTGATCATAGGTTTCTTGTTTTACAAACTTTAACGCAACTTTTTCACTAAAATGTTTTCCAAGCATAAACATTACAATGCTTCCCAAATAAATGGCGCTTGAATTAAGTAAAAAGCTGTTAAAATGACCAAACAACCCGCCTCCAACCACTCCAAGAACATTTCCCGGAATGAAGGCCATAATAACCTGTAAAAACTGCAAACTAAAAAAAACAAAAGGTGCCCATATGCCAAAGCTGGAAATGAACTCCTTTAGTTTTGTAGGGTCGGTAAAGAAACCGTACCCTACTTTGTCTATAACGAATATACATAAAGCGATAATAATCAAAGTTATTATGGATACTTTAGTAATCCGTTTTTTGTCCATTATTTTCTACCAACAGCTTTTTTAGCAGCTTCGATAATGTCTGGAGTATCGATGTGGTATTTAGCAAGTAATGCATCAGGTGTACCACTTTCTCCAAATGTATCTCTTACTGCAACGTATTCCATAGGAACTGGGCATTCACTACTTAAAGCTTGAGAAACAACGCTTCCAAGACCACCATAGATAGAGTGTTCTTCACATGTTACGATAGCACCTGTTTCTTTAGCAGCTTTAATTACAGCATCTTTATCAAGAGGTTTGATAGTAGCCATATTGATTACTCTTGCGTTGATTCCTTCTTTAGCAAGTTCATCAGCAGCTTCTAAAGCTTTTTGAACCATGATACCGCAAGCGATTAATGTAACATCGTTACCTTCTTTAATTGTTGCAGCTTTACCGATTTCAAATTTATAGTCATCGCCGAATACTACTGGAGTAGCAGCTCTTGCAAATCTCATGAATACAGGACCATTGATTTCAACAGCAGCTTTAACAACTTGTCTAGCTTCTGTATCATCAGCTGGAACGATAACTGTCATGTTTGGAAGAGCGTTCATTAAAGCGATATCTTCTAACATTTGGTGAGTAGCACCGTCTTCACCTACTGTTAAACCAGCATGAGTTAAAGCAAGTTTAACATTTAAGTTTGGATAACATACAGCGTTTCTTACAGCATCATAAGCTCTACCTGTACCGAATACAGCGAATGTAGAAACAAATGGGATTTTACCTGCAAGAGATAAACCTGCAGCTAAACAAACCATATCTGTTTCAGCAATACCAGCATTAAAATGTCTTTCTGGGAAAGCTTTTTTAAATACGCCTGATTTTGTAGCACCTGCTAAGTCAGCATCTAATACAACGATATTAGGATTTTCTTTACCAAGTTCTGTTACAGCGTTTCCGTAAGATTCTCTTGTAGCAATTTTACTCATTATTTCCAACCTCCTAATTCTTCAATAGCTTCTTTAGCTTGTTCTTCACTAGGAGCTTTTCCATGCCAACCTACTTGGTTTTCCATGAATGAAACACCTTTACCTTTTACTGTTTTACAAACAATTACGCTAGGTTTTCCTTTACAAGCTTTAGCTTTTTCGTTTGCTTCTCTAAGTTGATCAAAATCATGACCATCTTCTACATTGATTACATTGAAACCAAATGCAGCAAATTTTTCATCAATTGGATATGGAGACATAACATCTGTTATAGGTCCATCAATTTGTAAGTTGTTGTTGTCTACATATAAGATTAAGTTATCTAATTTGTAGTGGCTTGCAGCCATAGCAGCTTCCCAAATTGAACCTTCTTGGATTTCACCATCACCACATAAGCAGTAAACTGTTGAATCTTTTCCGTCAATTTTGTTACCAAGAGCAAGACCAACAGCAACAGGGAAACCTAAACCTAAAGAACCTGCAGTCATATCAACGCCTGGACATTTATGAATAGCTGGATGTCCTTGAAGTCTTGTGTTGATTTTTCTAAATGTTTTAAGTTCATCTCTTTCGATGATTCCTTTTTCTGCAAGAGCAGCATATAAAACAGGCGATGCATGTCCTTTACTTAAAATAAATTTGTCTCTGTTTGGATCATCAAGATTATCTTTATTGATGTTCATAGCTTCAAAATAAAGATATGTAACGATATCAGCACTTGATAAAGATCCGCCTGGATGTCCACTTTGTGCAGCGGCTACTTCTGTAATAATGCCAACTCTGACATTACTAGCAATTGTTTTTAAATCCATAATTTTTATTTCCTTTCGTTTTATATTTTTTATGAAAAAATTGAACTGATAGATTTACCTGTATGTATAATCTTAATTGCTTTTGCTAACAGCGGTGCAACAGATAATACGGTAATCTTGTCAATTTTCTTATCAGATGTTAATGGGATAGTATTTGTTGCTATTAATTTGTCAATAGCAGAATTTTCAATCCTTTCCACAGCTGGTCCTGATAAAACAGGATGTGTACAAGCACAAATTATTCTGTCTGCTCCAAGTTGTTCTAAAGCATTTGCAGCTCCAACTATAGTTCCTCCCGTATCTATCATATCATCAATCATTATAACTTTTTTGCCTCTTACTTCACCGATAACATTCATTACTTCCGCAACATTATCTTTAGGTCTTCTTTTATCGATGATTGCCAAAGGTACGTTTAAATCTTCGGCTAATTTTCTTGAACGTTTTACGCTTCCTGCATCAGGTGATACAACGACTACATTTTCCATTGATTCATTTTGAGATTGAATGTAATTTGCAATGATTGGTCTGCCGAATAACCTATCAAAAGGTATATTAAAGAATCCTTGAATTTGATCAGCATGTAAATCAATTGATATTACTCTGTCTGCTCCTGCTGTTGTAAGCATATCTGCAACAAGTCTTGCGGTAATAGGAACTCTTCCTTTTTCCTTTCTGTCTTGTCTTGCATAAGCATAGTATGGCATAACAACAGTTATTCTTCCTGCCGAAGCTCTTTTTAATGCATCAATGATAATTAATAATTCCATTAAATTATCGTTAACCGGCGAACAAACCGATTGAATAACAAAAACGTCCCTTCCCCTTACAGATTCATTAATTGTAACATTAATTTCTCCGTCAGAGAATTTTCCGATTTTTGCTGAACATAGAGGTAATGCTAAATTGTCTGCTATTTCTTGTGCTAAAGCCTTATTTGAATTACCTGCAAGTAAACAAATGTCTGAAAAAGATTCTATCATTTTCTACTCCCCATAAATTATATTTATTTAAAATAGTTTTAAACTATTTATAAACACATTATAACAAAATTTTATATGTTTTTAAATTGTAAATCTAAAATTTATTATTTTTTATAATCTTTTTTTATAGTCTGTCTGCTTCTTGCAATGGCAAGAGAGTTCTTTTCCACATCATCTGTTAAGGTAGAACCTGCAGCTATATATACATTGTCTTCTATTGTTATAGGAGCAACAAGATTTACATTACATCCTACAAAACAGTTGTTTCCTACTTTTGTTTTATACTTGTTTTTACCGTCATAATTTACAAATACGACACCGCATCCTACGTTAGTGTTTTCTCCGATTTCACCATCTCCAACATATGTTAAATGGCTTACTTTTGTGCCATTTCCGATTGTTGAGTTTTTAACTTCAACAAAGTTGCCAAGTCTTGTACCGTCTTTTATATCGGCATTTGGTCTTAAATGTACATAAGGACCTATTTGGTTTTGGTTACTTACCTTTGCATCTGTTATTACGCAGTTATCTATTTTATTTTCGTCTCCAATACAGCTGTTTTCTATTCTTGAAGCATATATTTCGTTTCTTTCACCGATGATACTTCCTTTTTTAATTATTGTATTTGGATAAATTACTGTATCAACACCGATTTTAACGTTTCTGTCAATGTAAGTTGCTTTTGGATTTATAATTGTAACCCCTTCAAGCATATGTTGTTTATTTATTTCTTCTCTTAAAAGTTCCTCACATTTTGAAAGCTCATATCTGTTGTTTGCTGCTTCAACTATACTGCTTTCTTTTGCGGCAAATGCATCAACGTTATAACCGTTGTTTTTGAATATTTCAATCATATCTGTAATGTAATATTCTTTTTGAGCATTGTTTGTTGAAAGTTCATCCAAATGTTTTAATAGTTTTTCTACATCAAAAATGTAAGTACCTGAATTAACTTCCTTTATATTTGCTTGTTCTTCATTTGCATCTTTTAGTTCTACGATTTTTTCAAGTCTATCGTCTTTTCTAACTATTCTTCCATAGCTTTTTGCATCATCTAATATTGCAGTTAGAACGCAAAGATCCAAGCTGTTTTCATCTGTATAATTTATAAAATCATTTATTACGTTTTTATTGATTAAAGGAGCATCTCCGCAAAGAACAAGGATTTTACCTTTCTTGTTTTTTAGAAAGTCTTTTGCCATCATTACTGCATGACCTGTTCCAAGTTGTTCTTCTTGAAGATAATAACTGTATTTTTCTCCAGTAACTTCTTTAACCATATCGGCTTTGTATCCTACTACTACACCTATATCGTCAATATTTGCTTCTTCAACGTTTAAAATTACGTGTTTAAGTAAAGTTTCACCGCATATTTCATGTAAAACTTTTGGTTTTTCTGATTTCATTCTTGTGCCTAATCCTCCTGCAAGGATTAAAGCAGATACATTATTATTTTTCTTTTCCATATAATCACCCAACCAACATTATAATAAAGAAGTTGAAAAAAGTACACAAAAATTTTAAATTTGTTTTATTTATTTAATATATATGGTAAAATACTCCTTACAAAAAGAAAGGAATGGTTATTATGACAAAAGCTAAAATAGAAATGGAAAACGGCGGAGTAATGGTTGTTGAATTATATGAAAATATTGCTCCTATAACATGTGAAAATTTTATTAATTTGGTAAAAGATGGATTTTATAACGGATTAATCTTTCATAGAGTAATAGAAGGTTTTATGATTCAAGGAGGATGTCCAAACGGTAATGGAATGGGTGGCCCTGGGCATACAATTAAAGGTGAATTTGCTTCAAACGGAGTTGAAAATAATTTAAAACATGAAAGAGGCGTTATATCTATGGCAAGAAGCATGGATAAAAACTCTGCAGGAAGTCAGTTCTTTATAATGCACCAAAATGCACCTCACTTAGATGGTGAATATGCTGCTTTTGGTAAACTTACTGAAGGTTTTGATGTTCTTGATGAAATTGCAAAAACTCCTACAGATTATATGGATAAACCTCTTGAAGAAAGAAAAATAAAGAAAATAGAAATAATAGAAGAATAATTAACAAAGTTCAGTGATATTTCACTGAACTTTGTTTTGCAAAAATAAAGAGGTAAAAATGAGTAAAAGTAGATTAGTTGTATTTATATATGCAGTTTTAGCAGGAATTATGATAGGAATTGGTGGATGTGCTTATTTATCTATGGAAAACCATGTAATAGGTGCGTTTCTCTTTTCCGTTGGACTTTTTAGTGTTTGTACTTTTGAGCTTAACTTATTTACTGGAAAAGTTTTGTATTTATTTGAAAATGATAAAAAGTATGCTTTTAATTTAATAATTGTTTGGATTGGCAATTTTATTGGAGCATTTTTGCTTGCTAATATGATTAAACTTACAAGATTTTTTAATACTCCTGGCTCAACTGTCAATCTTTATGAGAGTGCCGTAAATCTTTGTAATACAAAGTTAAGCGGGAATTTGCTTAGCTTATTTATTCTTGCAATACTTTGTAATATTCTTATTTACATAGCAGTTGACGGTTATAAAAGCAATAAAACGGAAATAGGTAAATATTTAGGGCTTATATTTGGAGTTATGGGTTTTATACTATGTGGCTTTGAACATAGTATTGCCGATATGTTCTATTTTTCTGTTGCCGGAATATGGAATGTTAATACTTTTATTTCAATTTTAGTAATAACTTTGGGTAATAGTATTGGCGGACTTATTTTTCCCGTTTGTAAAATAATAAAAGAAAAAAGTGAAAGGAAGATATCTTAAGGATATCTTTTTTTTGTAAATTTTAACATCATATTTTTTGAATAATTAACAAAAATTGATGAAAAATAATATCGAGAATAAATTATGAAAGGAAAAGATTATGAGTAATTTATATAAACCCGGTACTGATGATTTACCTGCAGGTGAATACAGAGAAGTAGAAAAAGACGGTTCTTATATTGAAAATGGAAGAATAGTCAATATAGAACAAGGGGATAGACTTCCACCGACAGGCAAAAAAGGCAGACGTTGGATGAAAGAAGAAAACTAATAATGTGTTTGTTTTATTATTTATATTTTTCTGAAAAGAATAAGATTAAAAATATCACTATAAATTTAAGAAAGTTTTTTATTAATATAAGTGTTATGTTTTGTGATATTTTAAAAAGACAGCATTTAGCTGTCTTTTATTTTTTTGCAATTATTGTTCTGTCAAAACCTGCAAGATCTTTGATTATTTCTATTTCTTTGAATTGTTTTTTTTCTAAAAGTGTTTTTACATCTTCACCTTGGTCGTAACCTATTTCAAAAATAATGTAGGAATTATCTTTTAAAAATTTATCTGCATCATTTATTATTTTTTTATAAAAGTAAAGCCCGTCATTTCCTCCATCCAAAGCTAAAATCGGTTCGTATTTTTTTACGTCATCTTCAAGGGTTTTAATAACATCGCTTTTGATGTAAGGTGGATTTGAAATTATAATATCGAATTTTCCTTTTACATTTTCATATAAGTCGCTTTTTATAAAATTAACTTTATTTTCTACATTATTATATTTAATATTTTTGTTGGCAACTTCAATTGCTTTTTCATTTATATCTACGCCTAAAATATTTACATTACTTAAATATTTTGCTATGGATATGCTTATGCATCCGCTTCCAACACCAATTTCTAAAATATCAAGTTTTTTATCTTTAAAATTATTTATAACATATTCTGTTATAATTTCTGTTTCTGGACGAGGTATTAAAGTTTGATTATTTACAAAAAATTCAAGTCCCATGAATTCCTTTACTCCTGTAATATAGCTGAAAGGAACATGTTTACATCTTTTGTTAACCAGTTCTTTATATTTTTTTAGCTCATCGTCATTTAAAGATTTATCTAAATTTGTAATAAAGTATATATCATCTTTTTTTAGTAGAAATTTTAAAAGATATTTTGCTTCGTTTAGTGAACCTGGAATATTATTTTCTTCAAGTTTTTTACTTGCTTTCATAAGAGCTTCTTTTATTATCATTTTACTTATTTCCTTTATTTGGATAATATTGATATAGGTAACAAAGCATGTTGCCGTTAAACAGTTTTCTGTTTTTATCCGCTTTTTTCCCAAAGTGCTTTTGGAAAAGAGGATGTGCGCAAAGTACAAATAATTTCCAATCTTCCAAGTTTTCATATACTTTGCCAAAATCTTTATATAATTTTATTACTTCTTTTTCTTCTCCGATTCTTTCGGCATAAGGAGGATTTACAATCATTGTTCCGTTTTTCTTCTTTGATCTGAATTCTCTCATATCCATTTTTTGAAATGCCACGGCATCATCAACACCTGCTTTTTTTGCATTTTCATTTGCTACTTTTATTGCTTTGTAATCTATGTCGTTCCCAAGTAGCCTTATAGGAGCAGGTACAATATTTTCTTTTGCCTGTAATTTAATTAGATCAAATTCTTTTTTATTAAAGTCTTTCCAGTTTTCAAAGGCAAAATGTCTGTTAAGTCCCGGAGCAATGTTTTTTGCTTTCATTGCTGCTTCTATTATTATTGTTCCGCTTCCGCACATTATATCGCTAAATGGTCGGTCTCCTCTATATCCGCTTAGTTCTATTATTCCGCTTGCCAATGTTTCTTTTAAAGGAGCTTTTAGTGCGTTTTCTCTGTATCCTCTTTTATGAAGACCTTCTCCGGAAGTATTTAAAAATAAACTTACTTTATCTTTTTTTATGTTTACGATTATTTGATAATATGCTCCTTCTTCGCTTAGTCTTTTTGTATGATATTTATTTTTCAGTCTTTCTACTATTGCTTTTTTTATTATTTTTTGTATGTCTCTTTTTGAATAAAGTTTTGATTTTACCGTTGTTATTTTTGTAGGATTAAATCCTGCATTTTTATCAAAAATGTTTTCCCAAGGGTAATCTTTTGTTTTGTCAAAAAGTTCATCAAAAGAAAAAGCATCAAAGCTTGTAAGGAAAATAAGAACTCTGTCGGCACATCTAAGATGAAGATTTGCTTTCATCATGTCATTGCGGTTTCCTTTAAAATATATTTTCCCATCTTCAACTTTATCTATATCATATCCTAAATCTATAATTTCTCTTTTTAATGCTCTTTCAAGCCCAAAAGTGCATGTAGCAACTATATTTAATTTATCCATTTGAAATTTCCTTTTTTATAAATTATCAAAATAAAGTGTATCAGAAAAAAATAAATTTTTAAAGTGATAAAATGATTATTGTATATTTCAAAAATTAAAAATCAGGTTTTTATTTTTAAATGTTGATATTAAAAAAGTGATGACATATAATATAGTAGTTAAATAGACATAAAGGAAAGTAAATATGGAAAACAAAAAAAATAAAGGTAAAATTATTGTAATAGCCGTTGTTATGAGTTTGCTTATTATAACAAACCTTCTAACATTTCTTGTAACGGCATCATGTAATATGGCAATTGGTAATAAAGTGCTTATAAACACTCCAAGTTCTAAAAGTGCAAAAAATATCACAAAGTTGATTGCACTGGAAGAATTAATACAGGAAGATTATTATAAAGAATTAGACGAACAAGATTTATGGGATTATGCATTTAAAGGTCTTGCAAAGGGTACAGGAGACTTGTATACAAATTATTATACTGAAGAAGAGTTTGAAGAATATACTTCGGAGCTTGATAGTGAGTTTTACGGTATCGGGGTACAAATAATGAACAATGAAGACGGTGCAGTCTTGGTTGATTCCGTATTCCAAGGTTCTCCTGCCGAAGAAGCCGGAATGAAAGCCGGAGATATTATTATAAAAATTGATGACTTTGATTCATCAAACGTAAGTGTATCAGAAGCCTCAAACAAACTAAGAGGGAAAAAGGGAACAAAAGTAGATGTTGTTGTTTTAAGAAATAATAAAGAAGTAAAAATGACAATAACAAGAGATAAAGTTAAAGCAACATACGTTAGCGGAAAAATGATTGATAATATGGGATATATTAGAATCAGCGAATTCTCAAGTGATGTTGCAAAGGACTTTAGAACTTATTATGACAAATTTACAAGTGAAAATATGAAAGGTCTTATTATTGATTTAAGGGATAACCCGGGGGGCCTTGTAAATGAAGCTACTGATATAGCTAATATTTTACTTAAAAAAGATATGACAATTATATCTACGACAAATAAATCTGGGGAAACTCAAACGGAAAAGGATACTACTGACGAATATGCAAAAGTTCCTGTTGTAGTTTTAGTAAACGGAAATTCTGCATCTGCTTCAGAAATATTATCTTGTTCTTTACAGGATAATGAAATGGCTACGATTATAGGTGAAAAATCTTATGGAAAAGGAATTATCCAAGAAGTAAAACCTCTTAATGACGGTTCTGGAATTACAGTAACAATAGACGAATATTTAAGCCCAAAAGGACATCAAATTCATAAAAAAGGTATCACACCTGACGTTACAGTTAAAGCTAATAGCGACAAAGCAATAAGTAAATTAACGCTTGACGAAGATAATCAGTTACAAAAAGCGTTATCATATTTAAAACAACAAATAAAATAATAAAAGGAGAAGTAATATGGGATACAAATACGTAATATTTGATCTTGACGGAACAATCGTAGATTCACAACTTGGCAGTTGTAAGGGGTTCCAAGGTGCACTTAAAGCATACGGAGTAGAAGAAAGTTTGGAAAATATAAAGAAACTTTTAGGTCCTCCTTTATCTAAAACAATTATAACAAAATACGGTTTTAGCGAAGAAGACGGAAAAGCAGCAATGAAACTTCATATGAATTATCTTAAAACAAAAGGTATTTACGATGCTCAGTATTATGATGGAATGTTTGAAATGCTTGATAAGCTAAAAGAAAACGGCATTAAAATAGCCATTGCTACAAATAAACCTGAAGAAATTTCAATAAAACAACTTGAACATTTAAAACTAAAAGATTATTTTGATTTTATAGTTGGTAATAATGAAGAACAAACAAGAGGAACAAAAGCAGAATTTATAAAAATGGCTATGGACGCTATTGGCGTTAAGGATAAAAAAGAAGCTGTTATGGTAGGAGACAGATACAATGACCTTGAAGGCGGCGTTGAAAATGGACTTGACACAATTGGTGTAACTTATGGATATGGTTCAAAAGAGGAAATAGAAAATTGTAAACCTACTTACATTGCAAACACACCTCTTGAAATAGCAGATATTGTATTAAACTAATAAACATTAAATGAGGTAATAAAATGAGATATAAATATGTAGTATTCGATTTAGACGGAACAATTTTAGATTCACATGAAGGTATTTGTAAGTGTTTCCAAAAAGCACTTAAAGCATACGGAGTTGAAGAAAGCGTTGATAATATTAAAAAACTTTTAGGTCCTCCACTTTCAAGAACAATCATAACAAAGTATGGTTTTAGTGAAGAAGACGGTGCAGCTGCAATGAAAATACATATGAAGAGACTTAAGGAAAAAGGTATTTATGAATGTAAAATATATGATGAAATTCCTGAAATGTTAAAGACTTTGTATGATAATGGCGTAAAAATGGCAATTGCTACTAATAAACCTGAAGAAGCATCTGTTTTACAATTAGAACATTTAAAACTTGCAAAATATTTTGATATTATTGTTGGTAATAACTGGACTCAAACCAGAGGTTCAAAAGGCGATTTTATAAGAATGGCTATGGACCATATGGGTGTAGAGGATAAAAGTGAAGTTTGCATGGTAGGGGACAGATACAACGACCTTGAAGGTGGTGTTGAAAATGGACTTGATACAATTGGTGTAACTTACGGATATGGCTCTGAAGAAGAAATTGTTAATTGCAAACCTACTCATATTGCAAAAAAACCTTCTGATATTGCTGATATTGTATTAAATTAATAAAATATATGATAATATGAAATTTAAATATCTGATATTTGATTTGGATGGAACTATTTTGGATTCACATGAAGGTCTTTGCAGGTCATTTCAATCAGCACTTAAGGCTTATGGCATAGAAGAAAGCATTGGCAATATAAAAAATCATTTAGGTCCTCTTTTATCTGAGACGATAGTAAAAGTTTACGGTTTAAGTAAAGAAGATGGAATTGAAGCTATGAAACTTCATAGAAAAAGACTTATGGAAAAAGGTATTTATGAATGCAGTGTATATGAAGGAATTCCTGAAATGTTAAAAACTTTAAAGGATTATAATGTAAAACTTGCTATAGCTACAAATAAACCTGAAGAGGCTTCTGTTTCTCAGTTAAAATATTTTGATCTTATAAAATATTTTGATGTTGTTGTTGGAAATAACTGGGATGAAAATAGAGGAACAAAAGGTGAATTTATCAAAATGGCAATGATGGAAATGAAAGTAAATGATATAAGCAGGGTATGTATGGTAGGAGACAGATACAATGATATTGAGGGAGGTAAAGAAAATGGACTAAGTACCATTGGTCTTACTTACGGATATGGTTCAAGGGCTGAACTTGAAAAATATAAACCTGACTATATAGTTTCTTCTCCTATGGAAATATGTGATATCGTATTAAAAAAAGGAATGTAAAACATTCCTTTTTTATTTTATTCTAAATAATTCTTTTGCATTATTATTTGTAATTTCAACTAATTCTTCATAACTTACGTCATTAATCTCTGCAAGTTGTTTTGCAGTGTGTTTTACATAGGAAGGGTCGTTTCTTTTTCCCCTATGAGGTACCGGAGTAAGATAAGGACAGTCTGTTTCAATAAGAAGTCTGTTTAAAGGCACAGCTCTTGCCGCATTTCTTACATTTTCAGCATTTTTAAATGTAACGCTTCCGGAAAAAGATATATAAAGCCCAAGTTTTAAATATTCTTTTACCATTTCCGCAGAAGCCGAACAAGAATGAATGATTCCTGTATTATTACCTAAATATTCTTTTAAAATATCATATGTATCTTTTACGGCGTCTCTCGAATGTACTATGATAGGTTTATTTAATTTATTTGCAGCTTTGATTTGTTTTATAAATACTTCTTTTTGAATATCTCTTGGAGAATTGTCATAATAATAATCAAGTCCTATTTCTCCATAAGCAACTACTTTTTCATTTTCTTTTATAAGCTTAATAAATTCATTTTCAAGAATTTCGTTATAGTCTTTGCTGTCATGAGGGTGAAGCCCTACCGATGCATAGAAAAAATCGTATTGTTTACTAAGCTCAATGGCTTTTACTGACGATTCAAGATCATAACCGACATTCACAACCCCATCCATATTTTCATTTTGTAATTTTTTTATTACATCTGTTAAGTCTTTATCAAAAGCTTCATCGTTAAGATGTGCATGTGTGTCAAATAAAAAACTACTCACTTTTATTGTCCCCTTCGTTTGTTACGTATACTTTTTCATCGGGATATATAAGTCCCAAATATTTTTTTGCAAGGTATTCTATATATGATTTGCTGTTTGAATTCTCAAGTTCTTCACTTAATTCTTTTGACTTTAAATTTTCTTCTTCTATTTGTTGAGAAAGTTCTTCTTTTGTTTTGTTTAAAGTATAATATTTATACTCAAGCGTAAGCATTCTGCCCGCAAAAAGAACAAAGGTAACAATTAGAATTAAAGTTATAACTCTTTTTTTCTTACCCGCACGTCTTTTTTTTCTTTTTACTATTCTTCTTTTTGCGTCTATGCTGTTGTTGGTATTTTGTAAAGAATAATTTTCTCTTCTCATTAATACCTATTCCTTCTTTTTTATATATTCTGAATGTATTATAACTTATTTTTATTTTTAATGGAATAGATAAAATATGTTTTAATAAAGTTTTAATTTTTATTATTGGACCTTTGTATTTATTTTTTATTCTATTTTTTTTCATGTTTATTTTTCTTTTTATTTTTTTGTTTGTACGTCCTATTTTTGAAGTAATAAAAAATAAAAGTTTTTTATAAATAGGGGATATTATAAAGTAATAAGCTACAAATCCCATAATAAAACTTACAATACTATAATATCGTAATTCAAAATATGTGGTTTTAAAGAATAAGTCAATGGTAAATACTGCTCCTACAAGGCAAAAACATAAATCCGATAAATTTATTTTTTTTGTTATGGCATAAACTATTATAGTTATTGTGTGATACATGATTCCTAAAATAAAACCTCCGTAAAAGGTTTCAAAAAGGATAAGGTATTGAGAATAAATAGTATCAGTCATTATTTGAATATCTTGGAAAATAATCCTGAGGATTTTTCCATAAATGTTATGTCATCATCATAATTTAGAGCATATATATTTCCGTTTAATGCAATTTCTCCTTCTTCTAAATTTAGTTTTTCAATTTTTAATTCTTCTCCGTTTATGGTAAGAATTCCAAGAGATGTTTCAAGAACCACCGTTTCGTCATTAAAGTTATGAACATCAAGACAATCATTTATTTTTAAATTGCCTCTGTTGTATAATTCAAGTCTTTGATCTGTTATATTTTTGTTGTCCATAGTTTTTCTCCTAAAAATATTATTTATTAATATATATTGGCTTTATAAAAAAATAGAACAAAAAAACTCCCTTATGGAGTTTATTTTGTTTTTAATTTTTTTAATTGTTCAATTTCATCTCTGACTTTTGCAGCAAGTTCAAATTCAAGATTTTTAGCATATAATTTCATTTGTTTTGTAAGAAGTTCAATTTCTTCATCAATATCTTTGTTAAAGTCTTTTTTATTTCTCTTTTGGATTTTAGCTGATTTTTTATCTTCGATATCTTCCATTGACAGTGCAGACATAGCATTATCCGTAGATTTTACTATTCCTTTAGGCGTAATGTTATGGTCTTTGTTATATTTTGTTTGTATTTTTCTTCTTCTTTGAGTTTCTTTTATGGCTTTATCCATGGAAGCTGTTATTGTGTCTGCATACATTACAACTTCGCCGTCTAAATGTCTTGCGGCTCTTCCTATTGTTTGAATAAGTGATGTTTCACTTCTTAAAAATCCTTCTTTATCGGCATCTAAAATAGCAACTAAGGATACTTCCGGTATATCAAGTCCTTCTCTTAAAAGGTTTATACCTACCAAAACATCAAAAACATCATCTCTTAAGTCTTTAATAAGCTTCATTCTTTCTATTGTGTCTACATCAGAGTGAAGATACTCAACTCTTATTCCCACTTCACTTAAATATGTTGTTAAATCTTCTGCCATTCTTTTTGTAAGAGTTGTTACAAGAACTTTTTCTTTTTTAGCAGTTTTTTCTTTTATTCTTCCTATTAAATCTTCAATTTGCCCTTTTGTTTCCTTAACGGTAATTTTAGGGTCAATAAGACCTGTTGGACGAACAATACATTCTGCTATTGTTGTTGATAAGTCTTTTTCATAATCATTAGGGGTTGCAGATACATAGACTAATTGATTCATTCTTTCTTCAAATTCTTCAAAGTTTAGAGGTCTGTTATCTAAAGCTGAAGGAAGTCTGAATCCATAATCAACAAGATTCATTTTTCTTGCTCTGTCTCCTGCATACATTCCTCTTATTTGAGGGACGGTAACATGGGATTCGTCTATGAAAGTTACATAATTTTTAGGGAAGTAGTCTAAAAGAGTATAAGGAGGTGCTCCCGCAGGAAGATTGTTTATATGTCTTGAATAGTTTTCTATTCCTTTGCAAGAACCAATTTCTCTTAACATTTCAATATCATAATTGGTTCTTTCCCTTATTCTTTGTGCTTCCAATAATTTCCCATTATCTTCAAATTCTTTTGCTCTAATTTTTAACTCTTCGCTTATTGATTTTATTGCCCTGTTTATGTTTTCTTCGTTTGTAACATAGTGGCTTGCAGGATAAATAAAAGCATGTTTTAAACTTCTTAAAATTTCTCCGGTAATAGAGTTTATTTCAACGATTCTGTCTATTTCATCATCAAAAAATTCCACTCTTATTGCTTCTTCACTGCTGTTTGCAGGGAATATTTCAACGCTATCTCCTCTTACTCTGAAAGTTCCTCTGTGAAAATCAATATCATTTCTTGTATATTGTATATCAATTAACTTTCTTATTACATCATCTCGTTCTTTTATCATTCCGGGTCTTAATGATAAAACCATTTCCTTATAGTCAATTGGGCTACCAAGTCCGTATATACAGCTTACAGATGCAATGATTATTACGTCATCTCTTTCAAATAATGCAGATGTTGCTGAGTGACGAAGTTTATCTATATCATCGTTTATGCTTGAGTCTTTTGCTATATATAAATCTCTACCGGGAACATATGCTTCCGGTTGATAATAATCGTAGTAGCTTACAAAATATTCTACCGCATTTTCAGGAAAGAAACTTCTAAACTCATTTGCAAGTTGAGCTGCTAATGTTTTGTTATGTGCCATTATGAGAGCAGGACGTTGAACTTTTTCTATTATTTTTGCCATAATATAAGTTTTCCCGCAGCCTGTAACACCAAGAAGTGTTTGATCTCTTTCGTTGTTTAATATGCTGTTAGATAATTTTTCTATTACTTCAGGCTGTCCTCCTGAAGGTTCAAAAGGTGAATGTACTTTAAATTTTGGCATTTTTTCTCCTTTTTAAAAATATTTTATTAACATATTTTATCATATAGTGTTTATAAAGTATATAACAAAATGAACATTTGTTCTTTTATTATTAAAATAAAAAGAATAAACTTTTGTCTATTCTTTTTAAAATATTTTTTCGTCTTTTGTAAAAATAACATATATACAAAATAGTATTGCCCCGATTGTAATAAATATATCTGCTACATTAAAAATAGCAAAATTTATAAGTCTAAAATCAAAGAAGTCTGTAACAAAACCATGGAAGAATCTATCTATGAAATTTCCAATTGCTCCTCCTAATATAAAAGCAAGACCGAAAGACATGATTTTTGATGTTTTTCCCTTTTTGATGCTTTTTAATAAAAAGAAAAATACTAGAAAAATAAATACTAAACTTACTACTGTTAACACTGCTGTGTTTTTTGAAAACATACTAAAAGCGGCTCCGGTATTTTCACAGTAAGTAAGATGGAAAACATTTTCTATTATAGGTATGCTTCCAATCGGCTTTAAATTATTTATAACAATATATTTACTTATTTGGTCTATAATTATACATAAAATTACAATTAAATAATAAATCATTTCAACCTCTTTTAAAATTATTAAAATTTTTTTAATTATATCATAAATTATATTTAAAAATAGGATTTTTAAATATTTTAATTAATATGTATGGTATAATATTATCCATAAATATTTAAAAGAGAGTGGTTTAATGAAAAAATTTAGAAACATAGACAAAAAATATAAAGAATATGCAATTCTGTTTACTCTTTCAGCTTGTTTCATTATAGCTTTTTATTTTGGAATTCAAAACATATCTTCTTTTCTTGAAGAATTAAAAGATATATGGAATATATTTTATATTCCGTTAAAGCCCGTTTTAATAGGTTTTATTATTGCCTTTTTCTTATATCAGCCGGTTGATAAATTACATGATATCTTAGAAAAAAGGACAAACATAAAAAAAGATGGAGCAAAAAGAGTTTTATCTTCTCTTATTGTAATGATTATAGCTCTTTTGATAATTACTTTAATTGTTTATATAGTTTTACCGAGTACCATTACAAGTATAAGTTCTCTTATAGCTTCTGTTCAGGAAAACATGGGGCAGATTGAAGGTTTTATCACAAGGTTAGCAAATCATCCTGTGTTTGTTAGTATTTGTAATATATTCAATATAGACATATCTACCTCAAATGGAATGAATGCTACAATACTCGATACTTTAAGTTTCTTTAAAACTTGGGTTGAAGGACTTGGTGCAAATTTATTTAATGCCACAATGAGCCTTGGTAAAACAATATATAATGTTTTTATAGCAATTTTTATAGCTTTATATATGCTTATAGACAAAGAAATTCTATTAAGTCAATTAAAAAGATTTACTCAAGCTATTTTGTCTGAAAGAATGTATGGAAGAGCTTCTTATGTTCTGGGACTTATGGATTATATGTTTTTTAAATTTTTATCCGGTAAAGCTATTTGTTCTTTAATAGTTGGGGCATTAGGTCTTGCTCTTGCAACATTATTTAAAATTAAATATGCAACATTAATTGCTTTTATAATAACCATAACAAATATGATTCCGTTGTTTGGTCCTATTTTCAGCGTAATACCTTGTTCTATTTTTGCCATGATTTCCGGTGGACCTGTTCAGGGGATTATAATGGTATTAATCATTATATTTATACAACAAATAGATCAAAATGTTCTTGCTCCGAATATTCTTGGTGATGTGGTTGGACTTAACGGTTTCTGGGTTATTGTATCCATTATTTTCTGTGGAAGTCTGTTTGGCGTTGTGGGTATGGTTATAGGTATTCCTATATTTGCAGTTCTTAAGATTTTGATTTCTCAGTGGCTTAGTGATAGAAAAGATGAAAACAAACCGCCATTACTTGAAAATAAAAAGCCTGAATAACAGGCTTTTATTTTTTTATTATTAACTTTTTTAACGTTTCTTTTTTATTTAAAGATGGAGCTTCAATTATTTTACTTAATAAATAATTTAATTTTTCTCCAATTTCTTTGCCTTCATATCCAAGTTCTATAAGGTCTTTGCCTGAAATATCAAGGTCTTTAATACTATAAGGTTGTTTTTCTTTTATGATTTTTTTTGTAAGAGTTAAAGTTTCATTGAAAATCTTTATATTGTTTTTAACCAATTCTTGATTCTTTGCACTGTCGTCTGCAATTCTTACTTTAATTAAATCAAAAAACAAATCTTCGCCTATTTTGTTTAACATTTTTTTTATATATTTAGGATCAGGTGCCATATACTTATCATGATTTTCTATTAATGTAAGTATTTTATGTTTTGTGTTATTGTCGAATTTAAATTCATTTAGAATTATTTTTGACTTTTCCCGGGAAATATCTGCATGATTGTAGAAATGGTCAACATTGTTTTGATCTGTCGTTTTCGTGTCAACTTTTCCTATATCATGTAGAAGCATGGTCATTTTTAAATGAAATACATTATCTATATTGTTAAATGTATTGTAAATATGTTCTCCAACACTACTCATATGATATTTATTATTTTGATAGGTATTAAAACAATCTTTTATTACAGGGAATAAAGTTGTAATAAATTCCATTTTGTTAATATCCATACCGCTTTCAAATATTTCTTTAAGCTCAGGTATGATTCTTTCTTTTGCAATGTTATTAAGTAAATTCATGTTTTTTAACATTGCATTTTTTGTTTCTTCTTCTATTTTCCAATCATATCTTCCTGCGAATCTATATGCTCTTAAAATTCTAATTGCATCTTCTTCAAATTTTTTATCCTTGTTTCCAATTGCTCTTATAATACCTTTTTGTATATCATTTACGCCACCGTATAAATCTATTAGTTTTTTATCATTATTATAAGCCATGGAATTTATTGTAAAATCTCTTCTGTATAAGTCTTCTTCTATTGAAGATAAAAATATAACACTTTTTGGTTTTCTGTTGTTTATATATTCTTGTTCTTTTCTATATGTGGTTATTTCAAAAGGTATCTTATCTATTAAAACAGTAACGGTTCCGTATTTTATTCCCGTTAATATTGTTTTATGGTCTTTGAATGTTTCTATTATTTTCTCTGGCTTTGCGTTTGTTGTTATGTCATAGTCCTTTGGTGTTTTTCCTAAAATTAAATCTCTGACACATCCACCGACAATAAAACCTTCAAATCCGTTTTCTTTTAATTTATTTAAAATGTATTCCGCTTTTGTATCTATCCTTAAATTCATAATATCCACCTAAATGTATTTTAACATTTAGCCTAAACATTTTAACAGTAGTTTTGTAAAATTTAATAAATTTATTTCTTGATGAATGATACCGTTTAATGATAAACTATGAATAGCATATTAATTTAAAGAGAGGTACGTTAAATTGAGAAAAGTAATGTTGCATGAACCGGGGGATTTAAGAATTATCGAATGTGAAAAGCCAAAACCTGGAAAGGGCGAAGTTTTAATTAAAAACGAAGTTTCTCTTACTTGTGGTTCTGATGTAAAAAGTTATTTAAGAGGATATGCAAAACATACACCTCCTTATAATATTGGACATGAAGCAAGCGGTATTGTTGATAGTGTAGGTGAAGGGGTTACTAAGTTTAAAGTTGGAGATAGAGTTGTTGCTCACAATTCTGCACCATGTAATGAATGTTATTATTGCAAAAAAGGTATTCATTGTATGTGTGAAGATTTCCTTGCAAATCAGTTGAAAAATGGTGCTTTTAGTGAATATCAACTTATTCCTGAAAGAATTGTTAAACAAAATATGTTCCATATTCCAGATGATATGAGTTTTAAACAAGCAGCTTTATTAGAACCTTTTGCATGTAGCGTATATGGAGTTTCTCAAGTTCCTGTTGAACAAGGAGATTATGTTGCAGTTAACGGATGTGGACCTTCAGGTCTTATGTTTATAAGACTTCTATATTTAAAAGGTGCGAGAGTTATAGCTTGTGACAGAAGTAAAGTTAGACTTGAAACAGCAAAAAAACTTGGTGCTTATGATGTGATTAATATAGATGAAGTTGAAGATCAAGTTAAAGCAGTAAAAGATCTTACACCTGAAGGAAGAGGTGTTGATGCAGCAATTGAAGCGGCAGGAAGCGTAAAAGTTTGGGAAATGTCAATTAATATGGTTCGTCCCGGAGGTTTTGTTTTATTATACGGCGGAACAAAAGCAGGAGAGGTTCTAACTGTTGACACAAAACTTCTTCATTATTCACAAGTTACAATAAAAGGTCTTTACCATACTACTCCTTTATACGTAAATCAAGCATTTGAACTTTTGAAAATGAAAGTAATAGATGAAAAAGATTTTGTATATAATGAATATAAGCTTGAAGATATAAAAGAAGCTTTAATGAATCATCATGAAGGAAACGTAATAAAAAATTACATAACATATTAAAAACTTGGCTTTGCCAAGTTTTTATTTTATTTTTTCTTGCTTTACTTTATTAGGGAATTTTTATATAATAAATAAAAATCTGTATGACTATATTTAAACCGTATTTGTTTTAAAGTTTATAATAAATAACATATTAATTTTTGATTTTTAGTAAAGGGAAAAGCAATGGAAAAATTTATTACATTTATTCTTATTGGTATTATTCTTTTAGTATGCGGTATATTAAATATAAGGGGAAATATTTCCACTATTCATAGTTATAACAGAAGAAAAGTTGTAAAAGCTGATATTCCTAAATATGGTAAATGTATGGGGGTTGGAAGTTTAATAATAGGGTTCTCTTTTGTCGTTTGTGCTATTTTTGAACTTGTTTTTAAAACTGACATAATTGAGCACTTAGTTGTATTAGGGATAATAATTGGGCTAGTTATCATGCTTTACGGACAGTTTAAATACAATAAAGGTATTTTCTAGTTTATCAATAATAAAATTAATATAAAATAAAAATAAGGACATAATATGGAAAACGTAGTAAAAGCAAAAAAAATCGTAATTAAAATCGGAACATCCACTTTGACTCACAAAACGGGGAATATAAACATAAGAAGAGTGGAACATTTGGTAAAGATTATTTCTGACCTTAAAAATTCAGGAAAAGAAATTGTATTGGTTTCTTCAGGTGCTGTTGGGGTTGGAATGGGGAAACTTGGTCTTGATAAAAAGCCCAAAACAATATCAAAAAGACAGGCTCTTGCGGCAATCGGACAATGTGAATTAATGTATCTGTATGATAAGTTGTTTGGTGAATATAACCACAATGTAGCGCAGGTTCTTTTGACAAATGACGTTGTTGGTGAAAATGCTGATATTTCAAATATATATAATACTTTTGAACAGCTTTTAAAATATAATGTAATTCCAATAGTAAATGAAAATGACACTGTTAGTACGGAAGAGTTGGAGTTTGGTGATAATGATACTTTATCTGCCGTTGTAAGTTCAATAATAGGAGCAGACCTTCTTGTTATTCTTACGGATATTGATGGACTTTATACTGATAATCCAAAGAAAAATAAAAATGCAAAACGAATTGAAGTTGTCGAAGAAATTACCGATGAGATTATAGATTGTTGTGGTGGCGCTGTGAATAATCTTGGTACGGGCGGAATGATTACAAAAATAAAAGCAGGGCAAATTGCTTTTGAAAATAATTTTGATATGGTTATTCTTTCATCAAAAAATCCAAATGATTTATATAATTTATTCGACGGTGAAAACAAAGGAACATTATTTAAGGTGAGGTGATTTTAATGTTTAATATGGCAAGTTTGGGAAAGAAAGCAAAAATTGCAAGCAGAAGTCTTATGGATTTGAATACTGATAAAAAGAACGAGGCTTTAAGAAGCATTAAAGAAGAACTTATTCTTCATATGAAAGAAATAATAAAAGCTAATACAGAAGATATTTCTGCTGCGAAAATCAACGGAATAAAGGAGTCTATGGTGGATAGACTTATGCTTAACGAAGACAGAATAAAAGCAATTGCAGGCTCTATTGATAAAGTTATAAATTTAAGCGACCCTGTTGGGATTGTTTCCGGAGGCTCAAAAAGGCCTAATGGAATGGAAATCGTAATAAAAAGAGTTCCTTATGGAGTAGTTGGAATTATTTTTGAGTCTCGTCCTAATGTTACGGTTGATGCCGGATGTTTATGCTTAAAATCGGGTAATGCTTGTATTTTAAGAGGTGGCAAAGAAGCTATAAACACAAATACAAAGCTTGTGGAAATTATGAGAGGAGCAATAAGAAAAGCAGGGCTTAATCATGACATTATACAGCTTGTTACAGATACTGACAGAAAATATGTTTCTCAAATGGCGAAATTAACAGATTATATAGATGTTTTAATTCCAAGAGGAAGTGCAGGACTTATAAAATCGATAAAAGACATTGCAACAGTTCCTTTTATTGAAACAGGAGCGGGAAACTGCCATATATATATAGATGAATTTGCCGATAATGAAATGGCTGTGAATTTAACAGATAACGGGAAAACTCAACGTCCAAGTGTATGTAATGCTCTTGAAACATTACTTGTTCATGAAAAGAAAGCAAAAGAAGTTCTTCCTTTAATATATAATAGATTAAAAGAGCATAATGTTGAATTCAGGGGAGACGAAAAGACAATAAAAATCCTTGGAAGCAAGGCTGTTAAAAAAGCAACTGAAGATGATTATAAAACAGAATACAATGATTATATTATTGCTGTAAAGGTTGTTGAAAGTATTGAAGAAGCAATAAATCATATAAATAAATATTCTACAAAACATTCAGAATGTATAGTTACAAATGATATTTCAAGAATGAATATGTTCACATCAAAAATAGACAGTGCTTGTGTTTATGTAAATGTATCTACAAGATTTACCGACGGAGAAGAGTTTGGCTTTGGAAGTGAGATTGGAATAGCAACACAAAGAACTCTTCCAAGAGGTCCTATGGGATTAAATGAACTTACAACAATTAAGTATATTATTACCGGTAATGGACAAATTAGAAAATAAAAGAGCAGCTTTAAGCTGCTTTTTTTATATAATTTAGATAATTTATGCATAAATATTACAAAAAATTAATAAATATATATTTTTTTATAATAATGGTATAAAAAGTCTTTTAAAAATTAAGAAAATTTAGTATAATATTTAGAATATATGGAAAGAGGAGGGCATGATGAAAAATTTTAAAAGAGTTTTAATCGCAAACCGTGGTGAAATTGCAATTAGAATAATAAGAGCGGTACAAGAACTTGGAATGAAAGCTATTTGTATTTACTGCGAAGAAGACAAATTATCACTTTTTAGAAGTAAAGCAGATGAGGCTTATCTAATTAAAGGTACCAATTCACCAACGGACGCCTATTTAAACATAGAAGCAATAATTGAACTTGCAAAGGCTAAAAATATTGATGCAATACATCCAGGATATGGATTTTTATCAGAAAATCCTGAATTTGCGGCAGAATGTGAAAAGGCCGGTATTAAATTTATCGGACCAAATTCAAAAGTTATCGAACTTCTTGGAAATAAAGTTAATGCCAAAAATGCAGCGATAGAAGCCGGAGTTAGTGTTCTTGATGGTATAAAAGTAGATACGGTTGAAGAAGCAAAAGACATTAGTGCAAAAATCGGATACCCTGTTATAATAAAAGCCAGTGCCGGCGGCGGTGGAAGAGGTATGAGAGTTTGTGAAAGGGAAGAAGATTTAAAAGGTCAATTTGAATCTGCCGTAAGAGAAGCAAAAAAAGCTTTTAACAATGGAGAAGTTTTTATTGAAAAATATGTTCGTTCTCCAAGACACGTTGAAGCTCAAATCTTAGCCGATGAATACGGGCATATTGTTCATCTTTTTGAAAGAGACTGTTCTATTCAAAGAAGACATCAAAAAATTATTGAATTTTCACCTTCACAATCAATTAGTGAAGAAACAAGAAGAGCAATTTGTGAAGAATCAGTAAACCTTGCAAAACACGTTGGATATACAAATGCAGGTACAGTTGAATTCTTGGTTGATGAAAATGAAAAACATTATTTTATGGAAGTTAACCCAAGAATCCAAGTTGAACATACTGTTACAGAACTTGTAACAAATGTAGACTTGGTTCAAGCTCAAATTTTAATTGCCGAAGGATATAAACTTACAGATGAAGAAATAAACATTCAATCTCAAGATGATATAAAAATGAGTGGTGCGGCAATTGAATGTAGGGTTACAACAGAAAATGTATTAAATAACTTTATGCCAGATACAGGTAAAATTACAATATACAAAACAGGTGCAGGTCCAGGGGTAAGACTTGACGGTGGTAATGGTTTTGCCGGTTCTGAAATAACACCTTACTTTGACAGTCTTCTTGTTAAAACAACAACATATGCAAGAGACTTTGACAAAGCAAGAAAGAAAATGATAAGAACTTTAAAGGAACACGAAATCGAAGGTGTTTCTACAAACAAAGACTTCCTTATCAATGTTTTAAAACATCCTGACTTTAAGAAAGGAATATGTAATACAAACTTTATTGAAGATCATCCTGAACTTTTCAATATTGAAAAATTTGATGATCAACTTGCAAAAGTTCTTACATATTTATCTGAAACAACATTAAAACATGATAATCAAAATAAAGAAATTATACCAAAAATAGAAGTTCCTAGATTTAAAGACATGCCTGCTCTTAGAGGAACAAAACAAATTCTTGATGAACAAGGTCCTGACGGACTTGTAAAATGGATAAAAGATCAAAAACAGCTTTTATTCATGGATACAACTATGCGTGATGCGCAACAATCTTTATTTGCAACAAGAATGAGAACCGTTGATTTCTTGAAAATAGCAGAAAGCGTAAGCCGCTATGAAAAAGATGTTTATGCTCTTGAAGTATGGGGTGGAGCAACATTTGATACATCTTATCGTTTCTTAAAAGAATCTCCATGGGCAAGACTGGAATTATTAAGAGAAATGATTCCAAATATCTTATTCCAAATGCTTCTTAGAGGTTCAAACGCCGTAGGATATAAAAACTATCCTGATAATGTAATTAAAGAATTTATCAAACAAAGTGCAAAAAGCGGTGTTGATGTATTTAGAGTGTTTGATGCTCTTAACTGGTTAGATCAAATTAAACCTTCTGTTGAAGAAGTATTAAAACTTGGAAAAGTTGCAGAAGTTGCAATTTGTTATTCTGGAGATATATTAGATAAAAACAAAACTAAATATACATTGGATTACTACATTAAAAAAGCAAAAGAAGTTGAAGCAATGGGTGCGCATATTCTTGCAATTAAGGATATGTCAGGCTTATTAAAACCTGCTGCAGCAATGAAACTTGCAAAAGCATTAAAAGATGAAGTAAATATTCCAATTCATTTCCATACTCATGATACAGCAGGAAACGGTGTTTCAAGTATGTTAATGGCAAGTGCCGCAGGAGTAGATATTGTAGAAGGTGCTCTTTCTTCAATGAGTGGAACTACATCACAACCTTCTCTTGAAGCAATAGTTGCAGGTCTTGAATATACTCCAAGACAAAGTAATATTAATTTAGATGAAATTCAAATCGTAAGTGACTACTATGAAAAAGCAAGAAAATACTATACAGGATTTGAATCAGGCTTAAAAACAGGAACAACTCAAATTTATAAATATGAAGTTCCCGGAGGACAATACAGTAACCTTAAATCTCAAGTTGAAAGTTTCGGACTTGGACATAGATTTACAGATGTTCTTGAAAAATATAAACAAGCAAATGAACTTCTTGGTGATATAATCAAAGTAACTCCAACATCAAAAGTTGTAGGTGACTTTGCAATTTTTATGCTACAAAATGATTTAGATAAAGAAAATATCTATGAAAAAGGAAAAGACTTAGCATTCCCAGACAGTGTTGTAGATTTCTTTAAAGGAATGATTGGTCAACCTGAATGGGGCTTTGATGAAAAATTAAGAGAAGTTGTTCTTAAAGGTGCAGAATATATTACAAAACGTCCAGGTGAACTTCTTCCAGATGAAGACTTCGATAAGATAAGAGAAGAATTTAGAGAAGAATTCGGTATGGAATTAAATGAAAAACAAGTTCTTTCTGCAGCACTTTATAAAAAAGTTTATAAAGATTATCTAAAATTCAAAGAAGATTATGGTGATTTAACTTATATGCCTTCAGATGCTTTCTTTACAGGGCTAGCACTAGGCGAAGAAACAGAAATATTCTTTGGTGAAGGTAAGAGTCATGTAATTAAACTTGTAAGAATCGGTAATACTCATCCTGACGGAACAAGAAGAATGGTTTATGAAGTTGACGGCTTCAGAAGAGTTTTATATGTAAATGATCCAAACTTTGTGGTTAATCAAACAACTGATAAAATAATTGAAATGGCTGATCCTAAAAATGAAAAACATATAGGTTCTCCAATTCCTGGTTCTGTAATTAAAGTAAATGTTGCAATCGGAGAAGAAGTTAAGAAAAACCAATCTGTATGTGTTGTTGAAGCAATGAAGATGGAAACTGAAGTTGTTGCTCCATGTGACGGTGTAATAAAAGACGTATTGGTTCAAGAACTTGACAATGTAAAAGCCGGTCAATTATTAATAGAATTTGAATAAAATATCAATTTAAAGAAGCGGTTAACCGCTTCTTTTTTATTTATGAAATATGCGTTATATATTTATTAATATATTATTTTTTGATATAATATACTTTAAGTTTAAAATAGAATAGGAAAAGTTTATGAATTTAGTAACAAAAAATGATATTGAAACTACGAAACTTGGAGAAAATATAGGGAAACTTTTAAAGGATAATACGACTGTTTATTTGATTGGAGAAATGGCAAGCGGTAAAACTCAGCTTAGCAAAGGTATTGCTAAAAGTCTTGGATTAATATCAGAATTTTCTTCTCCAACATATACCATAATAAACGAATATAAAGATGGCGTTAATATTCTTTATCATATGGATGCTTATAGAATTGAAGATATAAGCGAACTTGATTATATAGGATTTTATGATATTTATAAAAAACATAAAATGATAATTGAGTGGGCAGACATGATAATGGATGAACTTGATTATAGCGGTATTATTGTAAATATAGAAAAATCAACAAATGATTTTAATGAAAGAAATATAAATATAAAAGCTTTAGATGAAGAGTCTAAAGATATTATAGATAAATTGGAGGAAATGTATGTGTAGAATACTTGCAATAGATACTTCAACGGTTGCGGCAAGCGTTGCAATTTTGGAAGATGATAGAATACTTGGAGAAGAATATACTGCGTATAAACTTAAACATTCTGAAAAACTTCTTCCTATGATAAAACATCTTCTTGAAGACGTAAGACTTACTATTGATGATATTGATTATTTTGCTGTAGGCAATGGTCCTGGGTCTTTTACGGGACTTAGAATAGCGGCAGCTACAGTTAAGGCATTTTCTCAAACAAAAAATAAGCCTATTATTTCTGTTTCTTCTTTGGAAGCTTGTGCAAACAATGTAAAAGGACTAAATGATGTTATTTTTGTTATTTTTGATGCACAAAGAAATGATACTTATTTTAATATGTTTATTGAAAAAGATTCTAAATTATCAGCTAAGTATGAAGATGGAATAAAAAATATTGAAGAGGTTATTTCAAAGGCAGAAGACTTTGATAGGGTTTTATTTGCTGGAGACGGGATAATAAAATATAAAGATAAAATTAAGGAAAAACTTAAAGATAAAGCTATATTTGCCACTACTTATAATTATCTTCCAAAGGCAAGCGGTGTTTGTATAGTAGCAAAAGAACATTTAAAGGAAAATAAAAATATTTACCGTTATGACAATTTCTTGCCGAATTATATAAGACCTTCTGCAGCTGAAGAACAAAGATTGGAAAAGAATAAAAGAGTATAATATGAGTATTTTGGTAAGAGAAGCGGTAATTACCGATATAGAAGATATAATTGAGTTTGAAAAAGGTTGTTTTGCAAATCCATGGTCTGATAATTCTATTTTTTCAGAGCTTATAAACGATAAAAGTTATTATATAGTTTTTTATGATAAAGATGAGCTTATAGCTTTTGGAGGTTATCAGGATATTGTCGGGCAAGGGCATATTACGACAATGGGTATAAAGGAAAACAGAAGAGGAAAAGGGTATGGAAAGGATCTTTTGCTTATCCTTATAAAGCACGCATTAAAAAAAGGCATTAATGAAATGACTTTGGAAGTTAGGGAATCTAATGAGCCTGCAATAAATTTATATGAAAGTGCTGGATTTAAAATTTACGGAAAAAGAAAAAATTATTATGCGGATAATCATGAAGATGCTTATATAATGTGGCGATTTGAAGAATAATTTTGGGGAGATATAATGACAAAAAAATTTAAGAATAAGATAAATATTTTTATATTAATTATATTGGTACTTTGTATGGTGCCTTCATTTATTCTTGCTGCATCAAAAACTGATGGGACAGAAGAAAAAAAAACAAATACAACAAGAACCTTTTTTTCATTAAATAAAAAAGATACATATGATAAATCCATTTTTATGGGAGTTTATACAAATATAGTAAATGAAGGAAAGATAAACGGTAATGTAATAGCACTTACAAGCAATATGGAAAATAAGGGATACATTGATGGAAGTGTTATATCATTTTCACCTGAATTTAATTCTACAGGTACAATCAATAAAGATTTAATAGGCTTTTATAATAATTTATATCTAAATAATGCTACAATAAACGGTGATTTAATTGTATATGGAGATAAATTAATTACAAACGAAAAAACATTTATAAAAGAAGATGTAAATGTATTTGTGGATGATGTTCTTTTAAAAGGAACTGTTAACGGAAATGTTTTTATTGTTGGGGATAGCGTAACAATTAACAGTAAAATAAATGGTGATGTTAAGGTTGGATGTAATGAACTTGTAATAGGAAAAGAAGCTGAGATAGAAGGTAAACTTATATATGAAAGTGAAAATCCTATAGTTAAGACAAAAGAAAGCAAGATAAAAGGAGGAGTAGAAAAAAAAGATTTAGGTCTTAATATTCCTCAAAGCATTACGACTTCTGATAGCAGTGTGTTTGCAGATTTTCTTGGATATTATAATAATTTAAGCAAGATAACAATTTTAATCATAGGCTTAATTCTTATAAAATTATTCCCTATAAGTGCTTTAAAAGTAGAGATATTTGCAAGAAGAAATATTTTAAAATGTTTAAGCATGGGGGCTCTTACAATGCTTGTAATAACTCCTCTTATGTTTATATTAATAATGACAGTTGTCGGCATTCCGGTTGCGCTTCATTTGTTAAGTTTATATTTTAACTTAACTTATATTGCAACTATTCCAACGGCTCTTGTTATTGGCGGACTTTTTGTAAAAGGTCAAAAATTATCTAGTAAAATGCTTACTGGTGTGTTTATTCTGCTTGCATTGGAATTTTTGTCTATAGGTATATTAAGTTCACTTATTATATTTGTATTTAATTTAATAGGAATAGGAAGCATTGTAATGCTTGTTTCACTATATTTGCGTTTCCAAATGAAAAGGGAAAAGACAGAATATATAACACTAATGAGTATTAATGACAGCAGAGAAGATATAATCAGAACTAAACAAAAATTTGAACAAATGAAAAGCAGAAAATTTGAAGAAGCAATGAGAAAAAGAGAAGAAACTCTAAAAGAAAATGATGATAATGAAAAACAAGAAGAAACTGAAGATATAAATAAAAAAGAGGATAAAGAAGATGAGTAGTATTTTAACTTTAGCGATTGAAACTTCCTGTGACGAAACAAGTGTTGCAGTTGTTGAAGACGGTATAAAAGTTAGGTCAAACGTAATTCATACACAAATTGATATTCATAAAGTTTACGGAGGGGTTGTTCCGGAAATTGCATCTAGAAATCATTTAATGAAGATTTCAAGTGTTGTAGATAAAGCACTATCAGATGCAGGTGTAACTTTTGATGATATTGATTTTATAAGCGTTACCACAGGACCAGGGCTTGTTGGAGCTTTACTTATAGGTTTATCTTATGCAAAAGCTCTTGCTTTTAGTTTAAATAAAGACTTAGTTGGTGTAAACCATATGGCAGGGCATATAAGCGCAAGTTTTCTTATGGGTGCAAAACCTCCTTTTGTATGTTTAACGGCAAGCGGAGGACACACAAATATAACAAAGGTTAATAGCTATACTGATTTCGAACTTCTTGGTTCTACTAAAGATGATGCTGCGGGGGAAGCTTTTGATAAGGTTGCAAGAAGCCTTGGACTTTCTTATCCGGGAGGAGTTCAAATAGATAAGCATGCAAAACAAGGAGATGAACACAGCATTGATTTTCCTATTGTTATGATGGGTAAGGATAATCTTGATTTTAGTTTTAGTGGACTAAAAAGTGCGGTACTTAACTATTTAAATAGTAAGAAAATGAAAAATGAAGAGATTAACATAGACAATGTTTGTGCAAGCTTTAACAGATGTGTTGTAGATACAATAGTAAATAAAACAATGTTAGCACTGAAAAAAGAAAATATGAAGACACTTTGTGTCGGTGGTGGAGTTCTTTGTAACGATATGCTGAGAAATGAACTAAAAAAACGATGCGAAGAAGAAGGCATAGAATTATTTATTCCTGATAAAGTTTATTGTACGGACAATGCTGCAATGATTGGATGTAGTGGATATTTTAATTATATAAATAACAAAAAAGACAGTCTGATTTTAAATGCAAATCCTGACTTAAAATTGTAATATATAGTTAAAAAGTTAATAAAAATGTAATAAAAATTATCAACATTTTTTGTGGATTTTTAAACATCATCAATGTAAAATATAATAAAATTGTTGATAATTCATGTGTATAAAATAGACAAAATCCCTTAAAATAAGTACTTTTAAATGTGAATAATTGTGGAAAACTGTGGATAAGTCTGTTGATATGTGTATAAATTTGTAGAAAAGATAACAAATTCATTATATTTTGTAAAATTTTATCAAAAAATGAATATTATGGAGTAATTTGAAAATGGAAAGATTTCAAACGGGTGTAAAGATAAATTTAGATAATTTAATTAATAATTACAGAGTAATAAAAAATAAAGTTGGAGATAAAAAAGTAATACCTGTAATTAAAGCTGATGCATACGGACACGGTGCAGAAATATGTGCAAAAGTTCTAATGGAAGAAGGAGCTGATTTATTTGCTGTTTCCAGTGTGTATGAAGCTATGTGTCTAAGAGAGTATGGTATTGACAGTGATATATTAATACTTGGTTATGTTCCGGATAGAAAGATTAATAAAATTTTAGAAAATAATATTATTCCTGCAATATACAATCTTGATTTTGCAAAGAAATTAAATGAAGAAGCTTTAAAAAACAATACAAAAGCAAGGGTACATATTAAAATTAATACAGGCATGAACAGACTTGGATTTAAAAAGCATGAAATTGACAGTGCTTTTGCCGCTTTAAAGGAGCTTACAAATCTTGAATTTGAAGGAATTTTTTCTCATTTTGCAACAAGTGACGAAGTTGATAAAACTTATAGCAAAATGCAATATGAAATATTTGAATATGCAATAAATAAAGCTAAAGAATATGGCTTTGACATAAAAATAAAACACATAGCAAATTCTGCCGCGATAACTGATTTAGATGAATATTATCTTGATGGTGTAAGAGCTGGTATTGTTCTTTATGGAATTTATCCTTCAGAGATTAAACCCGAGATTAATCCTTATAAACCTGTTATGTCTTTTCACACAAGCATAAGCAATATTTTTACAGTGGAAAAAGGAGAAACCATAGGTTATGGAAGAACTTTTACAGCTGATAAAAAAACAAGAGTTGCCGTAATGTGTGTAGGGTATGCAGACGGATATAACAGAAAGCTTTCAAACAAAGGAAAGGTTCTTGTTAATGGTAAATATGAATGTAGTGTAATAGGAAACGTATGTATGGATATGACAATGCTTGAAATTCCTATGGATGCAGACATAAACATAGGAGATAGCGTTGAAATATTTGGAGAAAATATAAGTGTTTCAGATTTAGCTATATTATGTGAAACAATTCCTTATGAGCTTTTATGTTGTATAAACAAAAGAGTAAAAAGAGAATATATTTTAAATTCAGAGCCGAGAGAATTTTAATTTCTCGGTTCTTTTTTTATAATTATCTTTAACATTAAATTAGAGAAAAATTTTAAAAGATAATTAATTTTTTTTATAAATACTATTGACAATATATATAAGTGTGCTAAAATACTATTAGCACTCAGAGAAGAGGAGTGCTAACGAGATTGATTATAACTAATATAAAATATATTTTAGGAGGCGTGAGTTAATCATGAAATTACAACCACTTGGCGACAAAGTCGTAATAAAAGTAAAAGAAGAAGAAAATAAAACAGCAACAGGTATCATTTTACCTGATACAGCAAAAGAAAAACCTGTTATGGGTGAAGTAATCGCTGTTGGTACAGGTGAAATCGTAGATGGTAAAAAAGTTGCTTTAGACGTAAAAGAAGGAGATACTGTTATTTATTCAAAATATGCAGGCTCAGAAGTAAAATTAGAAGGCGAAGAATATCTTATTTTAAGACAAAACGATATTTTAGCTATTGTTAAATAATTTTAATAATTAGTAGATAAGGAAAGGTGATATAAAATGGCAAAAGAAATTAAATACGGAATTGAAGCAAGAGAAGGTTTAAAAGCCGGAGTTGATAAATTAGCTGATACAGTTAAAGTAACATTAGGACCAAGAGGAAGAAATGTTGTTCTTGGTAAAAGCTTTGGTTCTCCAATCATTACAAATGATGGTGTAACAATTGCAAGAGAAATCGAACTTGAAGATAACTTTGAAAATATGGGTGCACAACTTGTAAAAGAAGTTGCAACAAACACAAACGATGCAGCAGGGGACGGAACAACAACAGCAACTGTACTTGCTCAAGCAATTATCGGAGAAGGTCTTAAAAACGTTGCAGCAGGAGCAAACCCAATGGTACTTAAAAAAGGTATCGAAAAAGCAGTAGATAAATTCGTTGAAGAACTTAAGAAAATTTCTAAACCTGTTGAAGGTAAAAAAGCTATTGCTCAAGTAGCAGCTATTTCTTCAGCTGATGAAACAGTAGGTGAACTTATTTCAGAAGCTATGGAAAAAGTTGGTAATGACGGTGTTATTACAATCGAAGAAGGAAAGTCAATGAAAGTTGAACTTGAATTCACAGAAGGTATGCAATTTGACAGAGGTTATTTATCAGCATACATGGCAACAGATGTAGAAAAAATGGAATGTGTATATGACAAACCATACATCTTATTAACAGATAAAAAAATCAGCAATATGCAAGAAATCTTACCTTTATTAACAGAATTACAACAAGCTGCAGGTAACTTACTTATCATTGCTGATGATATCGAAGGCGAAGCTCTTTCTACATTAATTGTAAATAAACTTAGAGGCGTAATTAACTGTGTAGCAGTAAAAGCTCCTGGATTTGGTGATAGAAGAAAAGCTATGCTTGATGATTTAGCAATTTTAACAGGTGGTACAGTAATAAGTGATGATTTAGGTATGGATCTTAAATCTACAACTCTTGATATGCTTGGTAGAGCAACACAAATCAGAGTTGATAAAGAAAACACAATCATCGTTGAAGGTCATGGGGACCCAGAAAAAATCGAAGACAGAAGAAATCAAATTAAAGCTCAAATTCCTGAAACAACTTCAGAATATGACAAAGAAAAATTACAAGAAAGACTTGCTAAACTTTCTGGCGGTGTAGCAGTAATTCAAGTAGGTGCTGCAACAGAAACAGAAATGAAAGAAAAGAAATACAGAATCGAAGATGCTCTTAATGCTACAAGAGCAGCTGTAGAAGAAGGTATCGTTCCTGGTGGTGGTAGCGCAATGATTTCTACAATTCCAGCATTAGACGAACTTGTAAACTCTCTAGAAGGAGATGAAAAAACAGGTGCTGCAATTATCAGAAAAGCTGTTGAAGCTCCACTTAGACAAATCGCATTTAACGCAGGTGTTGAAGGTAGTGTAGTAGTTGATAAATTATTAAATGAAGAAAAAGGTAAAGGTTTCGATGCATTTAACTTTGAATATAAAGACATGGTTGAAGCAGGTATCGTAGACCCAACTAAAGTAACAAGATCAGCTATGCAAAATGCTGCAAGTGTAAGTGCTATGTTCCTTACAACAGAAGCTAGTGTTGCTGATATTAAATCAGAAGACAACGCTCCTCAAATGACACCTCCAATGATGTAATTTAAGTGAAGCGAAATTAAAACACCCTTTATTAAGGGTGTTTTTTTATTAAAAAAAATTAATATTATAAAACATTATAAATTTATATTTTATGATAAAATTACTATATAAAATAAAATCAGAGGGTTTTTATGAGATATATAATAAGTGATATACATGGTTGTTATGATGAATATATGAATTTAATTAATAAAATAAACTTGAAAGAGAAAGATACATTATATATTTTAGGTGATGTAGTGGACAGAGGACCAAAACCAATGGATGTATTTAAAGATATAATGAATAGGAAAAATGTTATCTATCTTTTAGGAAATCATGATTTTCTTTTTTATGAAATGATAAAAAAATTTGATAAGGATTTAAAAGATAAAGATAAGAAAAATTTATCTTCTGGAGATATTGATTTATATTTTGCATGGAGCGAAAGTGGCGGGAAAATAACAATGAATGAATTTAAAAAGATGAGTAAAGAAGAAAAGATACAATTGGCTGATTATATAGAAAATGCAAGTTTATATGAAGAAATATATCATGACAATAAACATTATATTCTTACTCATGCCGGACTTGAAAATTTTGATAAAGATAAAGAAATCGGTGAATATGAAATATTCGATTATATAGAAGGAAGAAGTGACTATTCAAAAAGATATCTTGAAGATGAAAATACTTTTTTTATAAGCGGACATACTCCCACTATGTTAATTAATGATGACAGAAAACCTCATATATACAAACAAAATGGACATATTGCCATAGATTGCGGTTGTGTATATGGAGGAAAGTTGGCGGCATATTGCATAGAAACACAAGAAGAATTCTACAGCGATTAATATATATTCTTTTAGCTCTTTCTCTTGTTTTTACTGAAGTTGTAATAACACAGAAATTTATATTTACACTATAAATAAAAAGATATATCAATTTGATATACCTTTTTTATATAAAGTTTGAAAATAAATCAATTATTATTCCACAAAGTGAACCTATTAGATAGAGAAGAATAAGAATTTTAATGTTTTCTTTTCTGTCCTTGTTAACCTTAAATAAAACCAAAAGACCAACTCCTGCACTTACCAGTAATCCTGACATCATGGCTCCAAAGCCGAGTCCTCCACTTAAATATAAATTTGTTATTATTACTGAACCTGCACAGTTAGGTATAAGTCCTACAATTCCTGCTATTAATGAACCTATTACAGGTTTATTTAAAATAATGTTTGAAAGATTTTCTTCTCCAATAAATTCAATAAAAATATTTAGTACAAATGTAAATATAAATATGAAAATAAAAATATTTATAGTGTGTTTAATTGCAGAAAACAAAAAACTTTCTTCTTCTTTGCAATCATCATGCATATGGTTATTACTGTGTCCCATATTAACTTTATGATCTATGTCTGATTTTCTAAGTAATATATCTATTATTAACCCAAAAAATATTCCGATTACTACTTTTGAAAAAATTATCTTAAGTATTAAAGAAATAGGAGCAGCACTTGCAATCATTATAGGAAGCATTTCATCTGATGTTGATAAAAAGATTGCAATTAAGGTACCAAGGGAAATTATTCTTCCTGCGTAAAAATTTGATGCGGCAGTTGAAAATCCACATTGTGGTATTGCTCCAAGCAAAGCTCCTAAAATTGGGCCGAATATACCTGCTTTTTCAATTATCTTATTAAATTTATCTTCTGTTTTATGTTCAATAAATTCAAGTATTATATATGTAATAAGTAAGAACGGAAATATTTTAATGCTGTCGGTAAAAGCATGTTCTAAAGAATGTAATAGCATATAACTCTCCTTAAATTGTATTATGTTAGCCTATGGTAACATATTTTAATATAAAAAGTCTACCATAATTATATAATAAAATTTGTTTTTTTCTAATAGTAATAAAGTATTTTTAATATTATTTACAACTGTCTTGTCATATGTAAAGTTTAGTGCTATAATATGTGACAAGTCAATTAAGGAGTATAAAATGGGAGATACAGTTATTAGTAAAATCGAGAAATTAAAAAAAGAAAAAAATGCAGTTATATTGGCACATTATTATGTGGATGATGAAATACAAAGAATTGCAGATTATGTTGGAGATTCATTTTATCTTGCAAAAGTGGCAACAAAAATAAAAGAAGACGTAATAGTATTCTGCGGAGTATCTTTTATGGGAGAGAGTGCAAAGATACTTAATCCAAATAAAAAGGTTTTAATGCCTGATGAAAGTGCAGATTGCCCTATGGCACATATGGCAAGTGTAGAAAAAATAGAACAAATGAAAAAGGAATACGATGATTTGGCAGTTGTATGTTATGTAAACTCAAGTGCAAAATTAAAATCACACTCTGATGTATGTGTAACATCTTCAAATGCATTGAAAATTGTTGAAAGTTTGCCAAATAAAAATATTTTCTTTATACCTGATGAAAATTTAGGAAGATATGTATCAGAAAAAGTAAAAGATAAAAACATTATTTTAAATGACGGATATTGTCCTATACATAAAAAAATGGATAAAGAAAGTTTATTAAAAGCAAAAGAGCTTCATGAAAATGCTGAAGTTTTGGTTCATCCTGAATGCACGGAAGATGTATTAAAACTTGCTGATTACATAGGCAGTACAGCCGGTATTATTGATTATGCCACAAATTCTTCATGTAATGAATTTATTGTAGTAACAGAAACCGGTGTTTTATATGAGTTAAAAGAAAAGAATAAAGATAAAAAATTCTATACTATTTCATGTGAACAAATTTGTCCTGATATGAAAAAAATTACTCTTGATAAAATACTTAACTGTCTTGAAAATGGCAGTGGTGAAGTAGTATTAGATGAAAATTTAATGAAGGAAGCATATTTACCTTTGGAAAAAATGCTTGAACTTGGGAAATAAGGAAGAGATAATGAAAACTGATATAGTAATTGTGGGTACAGGTGCGGCAGGACTTTTTGCTGCACTTAATTTACCTAAAGATAAAAATATAATTATAATAACTAAAGATGAAGCGAAAAACAGTGACTCATTTTTAGCTCAAGGCGGAATGTGTGTTTTAAAAAGTGAAGATGATTATGACAATTATTTTGAAGATACAATGAAAGCCGGGCACTATGAAAATGATAAAAGGTCCGTTGATATAATGATAAGATCTTCTGTTGATATATTAAAAGATTTGGAAAAATATAATGTAGATTTTGCAAAAGAAGGTAATCATTATATATATACAAGAGAAGGTGCTCATTCTTCCAAAAGAATATTATTTCATGAAGACACAACGGGAAAAGAAATTACATCTAAGCTGCTTTTAGAAGCAGAAAAAAGAGAAAACATAACAATAATGGAACATGTTACAATGGTTGATGTTATTTCAAAAGATAATGTATGTTATGGTATTGTAGCAAGAAATGAAGAAAATGAAGTTTTTCTTGTAAATGCAGATTATACTGTATTTGCTTGTGGAGGAATTGGAGGGCTTTATGATAACTCCACAAATTTTCCTCACATTACAGCTGATGCAATAGCCATTGCAATTAACAGGGGAATAGAACTTAAGAATATTGATTATATTCAAATTCATCCAACCACTCTTTATTCTAAGAAGAAAGGAAGAAGATTTTTGATTTCCGAATCAGTAAGAGGGGAAGGAGCAATTCTTTTAAATAAAAACATGGAAAGATTTGCAAATGAACTTTTACCAAGAGATCTTCTTTCAAAAGAAATTTTAAAACAAATGAAAAAGGATAATATGCCTTATGTATGGCTATCAATGAAACCGATAGATAAAGAGGTAATAAAAAAACATTTTCCAAATATCTATAAACATTGCCTTGAAGAAGGTTATGACGTTACAAAAGAGCCTATTCCCGTTGTTCCGTCTCAGCATTATTTTATGGGAGGAATAAAGGTGGATTATAATTCAAAAACGTCTATGGAACATTTATATGCAGTAGGAGAAACAAGCTGTAACGGAGTTCATGGAAAGAACAGACTTGCAAGTAATTCCTTGCTTGAAAGTTTAGTTTTTGCCAAAAGAGCAGCAAAGGAAATAACCGAAAAGGATGAAAAATTAAATAAAATTGATATAAATATCAATTTAGATAATTACAAGGATTATACTTCATTAAAACAACAATATAAAGAAAAGGTGCTTAAAGAAGTCGAAAGGAACAAGAAAGAACATGAAAGAGCAAATTAGTATGAAATTAAATATGGATAGTCTCATCATGCAGGCTTTAAGAGAAGATATAACAAGTGAAGATATAACTACAAATGCCGTAATGAAAGAATATAAAAAAGGTGAAGTTGAGCTTATATGTAAAGAAGATGGGATTATTGCCGGACTTGATGTTTTTAAAAGAACTTTTGAACTTTTAGATGAAGATACAAAAGTTGAATTTTATGTAAAAGATGGACAAGAAGTAAAGAATAAACAACTTATAGGTAAAATTACGGGAGATATAAGAGTTCTTCTTTCAGGGGAGAGGACAGCACTTAATTATCTTCAAAGAATGAGCGGTATTGCAACTTATACAAATAAAGTCGCATCAATGCTAAAAGGAACAAAAACAAAACTTTTAGATACGAGAAAAACAACTCCGAATATGAGAATATTTGAAAAATATTCCGTTAAAGTCGGAGGAGGGTATAATCATAGATACAATCTTTCAGATGGTATACTTTTAAAAGATAATCATATTGCAGCAGCTGGAGGAGTTAAAGAAGCTGTTATTATGGCAAAAGAATATGCTCCTTTTGTAAGAAAAATTGAAGTTGAAGTTGAAAATTTGGATATGTTAAAGGAAGCCTTAGATGCAGGAGCTGATATAATAATGCTTGATAATATGCAAAAAGATGATATGATAGAAGCTGTAAAGATGTGTAAGGGGAAAGCCGAAACAGAGTGTTCCGGAAATGTAACAAAAGAAAATATAAAAAATTTAACTGATATTGGGGTTGATTATATTTCAAGCGGTGCTCTTACTCATTCGGCAAAAATTCTTGATTTGTCTATGAAAAATTTAAGAGCTTTATAAAGGATAAAACAATGGATGCAAAAACCAGAAGGAAAGAAATTTTAAATATAATTAAATATAATATGGAGCCGGTTTCAGGCAGTGCGTTAGCAAAAAAGCTAAATGTCAGCAGGCAGGTTATAGTTCAGGATATAGCGCTCCTTAGAGCCGAAAATAACGATATTATTTCTACACACAGAGGTTATATCATAAACGGAGGAAACACTTTTAAAAGAGTTTTTAAGGTCTATCACAGCGATGATGAAATAATAGATGAACTTAATACTATTGTAGACCTTGGAGCAAGAGTTTTAGATGTGTTTGTAAATCATAAAGTTTACGGAAAGTTAACAGCAAAGCTTGATGTTTCTTCCAGAAGAGATGTAATGAACTTTATTGATGGGATAAACAAAGGTAAATCTGCGCCCCTTAAAAATACTACTTCAAATTATCATTATCATACAGTGGAAAGTGACAGCGAAGAAGTATTGGATCTTGTTGAAAATGCATTAAAAGAAAAGAACTATCTAATAGAAAAAACAGCTGAATAATCAGCTGTTTTTTTATTGTTTTAAAGGTCCATAAAAATATGATGCGGTTGCTCCTCCATCAACTAAAAAGTCACTTCCTGTAATAAATGCACCTTCATCGCTTAAAAGAAGTTTAGCTATATTTGCAATTTCATCTGCTGTTCCAGGACGTCTTGCAGGGCAGTTTTTAAACATGTTTTTATAAAATTCTCCTCTTTCACCATTGAATTCATCAATTGCTAAAGGAGTGACTATTATTCCTGGTGAAATTGAATTTATTCTGGCATTTCTTTCTCCCCATTTTACAGCTTCTGCCATAACTCTTTTTACATTACATCGTTTTGCCATTTGGTATGCATGAAGTGTATCTTTTATATTTTTAAATATATCTAAATTTAATAATTCTTCAGTAGGTGTTGTTGCAAGTAGCTCATCTTCTTCTTTTGTTAATGCTGGTAGTCTGTGTCCAGATTGAGAGGATATTGTTACCCCACATCCACCTTGTTTTATTTCTTTCCCAACTTCTTCTAATAACACGGCGGTTCCGTATAAATCTACTTTTAAAATTGTTTCTATTGATGCTTGAGAAGGGGATACTCCTGCGGCATTAATAAGCATAGTTATTTCACCAAATGATTTCGCATAATTAATAATATCAATAATAGAACTTCTTAAAGCTAAATCCATTTGTTTTGATACAGTATCAAAACCTGCATTATTCATTATGTTTGATATATTATCAGCATTTTTTTTATTTTTGTCAGCAATAATTATTTTCTTTCCAAAGCCTACTCTTCTTGCAATTGCCATACCTATTTGACCGGCACCAGTTAAAATAACAACATCTTTTTTCATTTTCTTCATCTCCTTTAATAATATTTTATATTTTTATTATTAAAGGAGCAATTCAAGTTTTATATCACCATCATAAGTAAAACTTATGTGAACATATGATTCGTATTACGATTTAGTTAAGTAGCATTTTTGCAAAATCTTCAATTAAATCATACTTTTTATTGTCTTTTTTCCAGAAAGCATAATATTTTATTTCCATTTGTTTATTATCTTTAAACAGTGGAATTGTTTTTAAATTATTATTTTCTTTATTTTCTTTTTCACATAACCTAAAACCTCTATTGGCGGATATAAATAGTTTGCTTTCATCTTTATTCTTTGCAAATATAGTTTCTCCCTTAAAATTAAGAATATCTTTATAAAAAAGCTGCTCGTTATTTTCCTGCTTTTGAGATGAAATTATAATACAGGTATAAGGTTTTAAATCTTGCATTGTTACAAATTCATTATTTGATAAAGGATGTGTTTTAGAAACTTCAATAAAATATTTGTTTGAAAATAAATATTGATTTACATAGTTATCACTAAAAGCTCTTCTTTGATCATTTAATACTATATCAACTTTACCATCCCTTAAATTTTCATATAAATCTTCATGGTTTCCGCTTATTAAATTTAAATCAGTGTTAGGATAAATTGATGTAAATTTAATAATTGCTTTTTTTAATCTGTCACCTTCATAATTATTTAGATACCCGAAATTTATATAGTTTCTCTTATTTTTTGCAATAGCTATAGTTTCTTGTTTTATTTCTTCAGCTTTTTCTAGAAGGATAAGTCCTTCTTTATAGAAGTATTTTCCAGCACTTGTTAAAGAAAAACCTCTGTTTTTTCTTTTTAAAAGTTCAACTCCTAGTTCTGATTCTAAAGCTTTAATTTGTTGAGATATTGCAGACTGAGATATATAGCATTCTTCTGCTGCTAAAGTAAAGCTTCCAGTTTGAACAATTTTTGTAAAATAATATATTTGTTTAAGTAACATCTTAATCACCTTATTTTTTTACATTATAATATTAATTTATCAATTTTATTATTTATTATAATTGATATAACTAAAATAATAAATTAAAGTGTTATAAATAATAAAAAAACTGTCTAAAAAGACAGTTTTATATTTTCCCTTCCATAAATCCAGACATTATACAAGCACCTTTTGCCCCCATATCAATAACTTTATCAATATTTTCTTTATTAATTCCACCTATTGCATATACTGGAATATCGACACATTCCGTTACTTCTTTTAAAAAGTCTAGCCCTCTACCTTTAAGACCTTTTTTACAGTCCGTTTCAAAAATATGTCCTGCTGTTATATAGGTTGCGCCAAGATTTTTAGCTTCTATTGCTTCATTAGTGCTGTGTGTTGAAATTCCAATAACATCAAAATATTTAAGCTTTTCTTTTTCCTCTTTTGCTTTCCAAAGAGGAAGATGTATTTTCTTTTGATTTAAGGATATTGCTGTATCAATGAAATTATGAAGTATTATATCTGTGCTGTATTTATCACATATTTTTATTACTTCCATAGCAAGTATTTTATATTCATCTTCTTTTAAGTCTTTTTCCCTTAAAACTATAGCTTTAGGATTTTTTTTACATATTTGTTCTATTCTCTTATAAAAATCTATATTGCATAAATGTCTGTTTGTGATACATATTAAATTATGATAAGTATACATAATCATTCATTACGGGTTGAAGACCTCTATTTTTAATTGCGTCTAAAACTTCATCAAGAGTTCTAGCATCGCTGATTTCAAATTGGTCGTCTCCTTCTTCTTCTACTTCATCAGTATGACTTCCAATTCCCGTACTTACTCCTGCCGATATTTTTGTTGCACACATTCCAAGAACATTATCCCTAAATCCTGCTCTTTCTCTTGTTGAGATAGTTAGTCCTGCAAAAGGCATAAATAATCTATATGCACACATAACTTGAAGAAGTTGTGGTTCGTGTACGTCTTTTGGATTTATTTTGTCGTTGTTTATTATAGGTCTAAGTCTAGGACATGAGAAAGATATTTCTGCATGAGGATATTTTCTTTGTAGATAATATGCATGAAGTCCTGTTGCAAGAGCGTCTTTTCTAAAATCATCAAGACCAAGCAATGCCGCAAAGGCAACTCCTCTCATTCCACCCATTAAGGCTCTTTCCTGTGCATTAAATCTATAAGGGAAAATTCTTTTATGCCCCATTAAATGAAGTGTTTCATATTTATCTGAATTGTATGTTTCTTGGAATACCGTTACAAAATCTGCACCGTGTTCGTGTAAGTATTTGTATTCATCGCTATTCATAGGATAAACTTCAATACCTACGTTTTTAAAGTATTTTTTTGCTATTTCGCAGGCTTTACCTATGTATTCAACATCAGACATTTTTCTGCTTTCGCCTGTTAGTATAAGTATTTCTTCTATACCTGTTTTACTTATTGCTTCCATTTCTTTTTCAATATCTTCATATGGAAGTTTTGCTCTCTTAATTTTATTGTAGCAGTTAAATCCACAGTATATACAATAGTTTTCACAGTAGTTTGATATATAAAGAGGAGTAAAAAGATATATTGAGTTCCCAAAATGTTTTCTTGTTTCTTTTGTAGCAGCTTTTGCCATGTCTTCAAGGAAAGGCAGAGCTTCAGGGGATAATAAAGCCTTAAAATCTTCTATTGATTTTTCGTCTTTGTTTAAAGCTCTTATTACATCTTCTTTTGTATATATATCAAAATTTGTATTTTCTATTTCGTTTATTACTTTATCCATAATGTCTGAAGGTATTTGTTCCATATCTTCCATATATTCCATATGACTTACTTTTCTCATTTCTTCGATGCTTTTCATTTCTGCCTCCTTAGTCTCTTAAAAATCCTGTTAGCGGAGAAGATGAAACTGCTCCGTCTTCTATAACTCTTCCAAGACCTGCAAGATAAGCATTTCTGCCGGCATTTATTGCATCTTTAAATGCTTTTGCCATTAGAGGAATATCTTTTGCTGTTGCTACTGCAGTATTTACCATTACCGCATCTGCTCCCATTTCCATTACTTCACAAGCTTCACTTGGTCTTCCAAGACCTGCATCAACTATTACCGGAACATCTATTTCGTTTATAAGTACTCTTATAAATTCTTTTGTAGAAAGTCCTTTGTTTGAACCAATAGGGGATGCTAATGGCATTACACATGCTGCTCCTGCATTTACCATATCCCTTGCTGCGTTTAAGTCAGGATACATATAAGGCATTACAATAAATCCTTCTTTTGCTAACTCTTCTGTTGCTTTTATTGTTTCGTAATTATCAGGTAAAAGATATTTTGATTCATGTATAACTTCTATTTTAATAAAGTCTCCACATCCAAGTTCTCTTGCAAGCTTTGCTATTCTTACGGCTTCTTTTGCGTTTCTTGCTCCTGATGTGTTTGGTAGAAGGGTTACTCCTTTTGGAATAAAATCAAGAATATTTTCTCCTTTTACAGTGTTTGCTCTTCTTAAAGCAAGGGTTATTATTTGTGCGTCGGCATATTTAATTGCCGCATCAATTAAGTTTAAGTCGTATTTTCCTGAACCTAGGATAAATCTTGAAGAAAATTCTTTTCCTCCGATTATAAGTTTGTCTTCTTTGTTTTGCATTGTTTTTCTCCTTTACACTTCTTCTTTTCCTAAAATAAGTCTTATTGCCATGTTTGCTTGATGTGCTGCACATATGTTTACTCTTGGCGCCATAAGTCCGATACCATTATTTATATCGCTTTTCTCATCACCGCAAATATATAAGGTTTTCATTTTTTTTGTAGTTTTTATTAAGTTTGAACTGTCAAATCCAGCCATACCGTTTCCTGAAATAATTTTTTTGTCTTTATATTCACTTAGAATAGCAGTTATTAGCATAGCTTTATTTTTTGCATCGTCAAAAGCTTCACATATTATATCGTCATCTTTAAATATTTGTGCTGCATTTGTTTCGTTTATCTTTATATCGTCAGCTTTAATATTTAAATATGGATTTACTTCTTTTAATATATCTATTGTCGCTTTTGTTTTTTTCATGCCAAGGTGTTTTATATAATAATTTTGTCTGTTTAAATTGCTTAAGTCTACTTTGTCGAAATCGACTATATGAATATTTTCTATTCCGCTTCTTGCAAGCATTACGGCTATATTTGAACCAAGTCCTCCAAGTCCTGCCACTGCGACTTTTGCGTTTTTTAGCTTTTCATGTATTTCATTTGAAAATCTTATATCTATTATTTGGTTTATTTCTTCTTTTTTAGGTACTTTATTCATCAGCCTCCTCCTACAAAACTTACTACTTCTATTTTGTCGTTGTCTTTTATTTTGATCTTATCAAAATCTTTTTTGCTTATTATTTCTTCATTAAGTTCCACTGCTACTTTTTCACTATCAAAATTGCATTTTTCCAGCAGTTCTTTTAAAGAAATATCAGATAATTTTGTGTCTTGACCGTTTATCTTTATCATATTTCCTCCTTTTTCGTAAAAAAAATACCACAAGAAGAATCTACACCCGCGGTGGTGTACCCCTTCTTGTGGTAATCACAATCTAAATATATTATATTAAGTTATATTTTGTTTGTCAATTAAAATTACATTAGAATTCTTTAGAATTATTGACTTTATTCATACATTAGATTAAAATATGTAGCATATTACATAAAAAGGGAAGATTATGAAAGAAGAAAACTTAGAATTTTATTTTAAAAGAATAAATGACGCACTAATATCTTATGTAAACAATGAACTTAAAGAATTAGATTTGACTTTCTCCCAAATGGAAGTTTTACAGTTTTTATGTGAAAGAAAAAATGAAGAAATATATCAAAAGGATATTGAAAAACATTTTAACCTTTCTCATCCAACAGTAATAGGTATATTAAAAAGACTACAATCAAAAGATTTAATCATAATTAAAAGAAGTGAAAAGGATAAAAGGAAAAGAAATATTATTCTTACAAAAAAAGTAACAGATTCGGAAGAAAAAATGTATGCGAAAAAAAATGAAATAGAAGAGCATATAAAAAGTTTATTATCAGATGAAGAAATATCTGAACTTGAAAGGCTTCTTAAAATTTTATGTGAAAATATTATATATAAATTATAAATGACAGGAGAAAATTATGAAAAAAATGGATAATGGAACAAAACGTACTTTAAAAATTTATGGTGCAATACTTATCTTCATTATTTTAATGAATATGTTTGTAATTCCTTCTTTAAGTGCAAAACAGATTAAAGAAGTTGATTACAGTACATTTATTACTATGACTGAAGAAAAACAAATTGATGAAGTAGAAATTACATCAAATAAAATATTATTTACAGATAAGTCAGAACCAAAGCATATTTATAAAACAGGTATTATAAGTACAGATACACAGCTTGTTGAGAGATTACAAGAAAGCGGTGCGAAGTTTGGCAGTGAAATTGTAGAACAAAATTCTGCTTTTTCTAACTTCTTTATTTGGTTTATATTACCTATAATAATATTTACTATATTCTTTAACTTCTTAAATAAAAAGATTGCAAAACGTATGGGTTCCGGTGGATTTGGTCCAATGCAGTTTGGAAAAAGTAATGCAAAAGTATACGTTAAATCAACTGACGGAGTAAAATTTAAGGATGTTGCGGGAGAAGATGAAGCGAAAGAAGCTTTAACAGAGATAGTAGATTTTCTACATAATCCCGGCAGATATCAACAAATCGGAGCGAAGATTCCAAAGGGTGCATTACTTGTAGGGCCTCCTGGAACAGGTAAAACACTTCTTGCCAAAGCTGTGGCAGGTGAAGCAAACGTACCATTTTTCTCAATTTCCGGTTCAGAATTTGTGGAAATGTTTGTAGGTATGGGAGCTGCAAAAGTAAGAGATTTGTTTAAACAGGCAAATGAAAAGGCTCCTTGCATAGTGTTTATTGATGAAATAGATACTATAGGAAAGAAAAGAGGAAATGCAAATATAGGCGGCAATGATGAAAGAGAACAGACTCTTAATCAGTTGCTTACAGAAATGGACGGTTTTGATTCTTCAAAAGGTGTAATCATATTGGCAGCATCAAACAGACCTGACTCTCTTGATCCTGCACTATTAAGACCCGGAAGATTTGATAGAAGAATTCCTGTTGAACTTCCTGATTTAAAAGGTAGGGAAGCTATACTTAAAGTTCATGCTAAAAATATCAAGATAGCAAAAAATGTTGATTTTGAAGTTATTGCAAGAACCGCTGCAGGTGCAAGCGGGGCAGAACTTGCAAACATAATAAATGAAGCTGCACTTCATGCGGTTAGAAACGGAAGAAGCGAAGTTACACAACAAGATTTGGAAGAAAGCATTGAAACTGTAATTGCAGGATATCAGAAGAAGAATAAAGTACTTTCTGACAAAGAAAAACTTATTGTTGCTTACCATGAAGTAGGGCATGCACTTGTTGCTGCGAAACAAACAAATTCTGCTCCTGTAACAAAAATCACTATAATACCAAGAACTTCAGGGGCTCTTGGTTATACACTTCAAGTTGATGAAGGCGAACATAACTTAATGAGCAAAGAAGAGCTTGAAAATAAAATTGCAACTTTTACAGGTGGAAGAGCCAGTGAAGAGATTATATTTAATTCAATAACAACCGGTGCTTCAAATGATATCGAACAAGCAACAAAGCTTGCAAGAGCGATGATTACAAGATTTGGTATGAGTGAAGAATTTGGTATGGTTGCATTAGAGACACAAAACAATATGTATCTTGGTGGAGATACTTCCCTTGCTTGTTCAAACGAAACAGCAAGAGAAATTGACAAAAAAGTCGTTGAAGTAATTAATAAACAATATGAAAAAGCAAAAGGAATCCTTAACGACAATATTATGAAACTTCATGAAATCGCAAAATATTTATACGAACATGAAACAATTACAGGTGAAGAATTTATGAAGATTTTAAATGATGAAAAAACTATGGAATAATCCATAGTTTTTTTATTGTATTTTTATTTTTTGTAGTAAAATAATGTATATAAAATCATAAGGATAAAGAAATGAAAATAAATAATAAAATTAAATTGTTTATGATGCTTGGCATTTTATTTTTAATATTAATATTTCCATTTTCATGGATACCTCTTGTAGTATTTCTATATTTTTATTTAAAGAAAAGCGATGATGATAATAAATTAAAAAACAAGAGAAGTATATTGATTATTTTATGTATTTTGGTATGTTTTGTAATTAATATTTTTGTTATTTTTACTCCAAAAATTAACTCGATAAAAATGTCTTCCAATGTAAAAGAAATGAATATTAATTCTACTTATCAAATAAATGTGGATATTTCACCTGATACTTTTTTCAAAGATGATATAAAATTTTATTCTTCAAATGAAGATGTTGCTATAGTGTATAAACAGGCGGATAAATTTTATATAAAAAGTTATGAAGAAGGAAATGCAATTTTAAAAATAATTTCTAAAAATAGTAAAATACAAAGTAATGAAATAAACATAAAAGTCATTGATGAGAATAGTAAAGAAAAAAGTGAAGATGTAAAAGAAGATGTTAATTATAATAATGCCAATGATTCCAGCGAAGAAAAAACATATGTTTATATTTCAAAGTCTGGAAGTAAATATCATTCTAAAGCAGATTGTTCAAATATGAAAAATGCAGAAAAAATTACTTTAAAAGAAGCAAAGGAAAAAGGACTTGCTCCTTGTAAAAGGTGTTATTAAAGGGAGAGGAAAATGGAAAACTTTAAACTAACAAACGGAACTACAATTCCCAAAATCGGATTTGGAACCTATAAAGCAGGAAATGGAAACTGTGAAAGTGCGGTTATTGATGCAATAAATTCGGGATATACCTACTTTGATACTGCTGCTTTTTATAAAAATGAAAATGATATTGCAAAAGCAATAAAAAACTCAAACGTAAAAAGAGAAGATTTAATAATCGCTTCAAAGGTATGGAGAGAAGATCTTGGATATGATGAAACAATGAAAGCCTTTGAGAAATCTTTAAAAGAATTAAATACCGATTATTTAGATGTTTATTTAATTCATTGGCCAAAAGAAAATCCCTTTGATGTAAGTTGGAAACAAAAGGATATAAAAACGTGGAAAGCAATGGAAGAATTATATAAAGCCGGTCGTATTAAAGTAATAGGAGTAAGTAACTTTCTTCCACACCATCTTATAAATTTAATGGAGAATTGCGAAATAAAACCTATGGTAAATCAAATTGAGTCACATATAGGATATTTGCAAAAAACAGCATTAGATTTTTGTGTGAAAAATGATATTTTAGTTCAGGCTTGGTCACCTCTTGGCAGAGGAAGAGTTTTAGGTGAAGAATCATTAACGAAAATGGCAGAGAAATATGGTAAAACAGTACCACAGCTTTGTATTAGATTTTTATATCAATTAGGAATAATGCCAATAATAAAATCTTCATCTACATATAGAATGAAAGAAAATTTGGATATATTTGATTTTAGTATTGAAAGAGACGATATGTATTATTTAATGTGTCTTCCGCAAATAGGATGGTCAGGAGAACATCCTGACAGACAAAGAGTTTATTTTGATTGATTTAAGGAGTTAAAATGGAATTTCATAATATAAAACCTATATATAATAAAGATTCAAAAATACTTATTTTAGGTTCTTTCCCTTCTGTAAAGTCAAGGGAAGAGGAATTCTTTTATGCACATCCTCAAAACAGGTTTTGGAAGGTTATAAGTACTATTACAAATTATCCACTTCCTAAAACTGTAAAAGAAAAGAAAGAAATGTTATTAAATAGTCATATAGCTGTTTTTGATGTAATAGAGTCTTGTGATATTGTAGGTTCTTCTGACAGTTCAATAAAAAATGTTAAGGCAAATGATTTAAAAGTTATTATTGATAATTCAAAAATAAAAAATATATTTTTAAATGGAGGAACAGCTTTTAATCTTTATAAAAAATATAATAAGGATATTGATATAAGCTATAAAAAATTACCTTCCACAAGTCCTGCAAATGCAAGATATTCTCTTGAGATGCTTTTAGATGAATGGATGGAGATAAAAAAATATATTTAAAAGTACAAGCAAATTTATTTTTTACCCTCATATATTTTATGGGGGTGATTTTTTATGTTAGGATTTTTAGGTATTCTTGATTTACTTCAACAAGTCCTTGTTTTTCTTGGTTACTTATCTTCAAACGAATCTTTTCCAAAACCGCTAAAAAAAGATGAAGAGCTTAAGTATTTCAAGCAGTTTAAGGAAGAGAATAATAAAGAAGCAAAAGAAAAACTTATTAATCATAATTTAAGGTTAGTTGCTCATGTAAGTAAAAAATATTCTTCATCAAATATTCCAAAAGACGACCTTATTTCTATTGGAATAATAGGTCTCATTAAAGGTATAAATTCTTTCGATTATGGCAAAGGAACAAAGTTTGCAACATATGCATCAAGGTGCATAGATAATGAAATATTAATGGCACTTAGAAGTGAAAGTAAAATATCATCAAATGTTTTTTTAGAAGATTATATAAGTTTTGATGAAGAGGGAAATAACATATCCCTTATAGATATTTTATCAACCGATGAAGATGATGTTAATTCTAAAGTAAATTTAAAAGTAGAAAGTGAAAGGTTATATAATATTATAGATGAAGTTTTAACTAAAAGAGAAAAGGAAATTATATATTTAAGATATGGCTTAAAAGGAAGTAAAAATTATACACAAAGAGAAATAGCTAAGAAGTATAATATTTCAAGGTCGTATGTTTCGAGAATAGAAAAAAAGGCAATAGGGAAAATAGCAAATAAGTTTATAGAATATTAAAACGCCTTAAGGCGTTTTTTTGTTGTATAACTTTTAGCTATAACAAGATATAAAAAACAAGAATTATCATATAATAAAAAGTTGTGTTATACTATAAGAAATTACCGATAAGGTTTTTTTTATTTTTAAAATAAAATTGAAAAATTTTATGGTATAATATAGCGCGTATTTAATAAAAAAATGAGGAATTGGAAGATATGGAGTTAGAAAAAAATAATAGTCCGATTATAAAAATCGAAAACTTACATAAGACTTTTTATTCCAAAGACGGAGAAGTAAATGCCTTAAAAGATATTAACCTTGAAATAAACAAAGGTGATATATATGGAATAATTGGTATGAGTGGTGCAGGAAAAAGTACCCTTGTAAGATGTATAAACTATCTTGAAAAACCTACAAAAGGAAGAGTTTATATTTCAGGTAAAGATTTATCAAAGTTAAGTGATAAAGAACTTAGAGAAACAAGACATCATGTTGGAATGATTTTTCAACAATTTAATCTTTTAATGCAAGAAACAGTAATAAAAAATGTTATGTTTCCTCTTGAAATTGTAGGAGTAAAAAAAGAGGATGCAAAAAAGAGAGCTTTAGAACTTCTTGAAATGGTAGGTTTAAGTGAAAAAGAAAATGCTTATCCTGCAAAATTAAGTGGTGGTCAAAAACAAAGAGTTGCAATAGCAAGAGCTCTTGCATCAAATCCGGAAGTGTTACTTTGTGACGAAGCAACATCAGCTCTTGACCCAAATACAACAAAGTCAATTTTAGATTTGCTTAAGGACATAAATAAAAAACTTGGTATAACAATAGTTATAATAACTCATGAAATGAGTGTTGTTGAAGAAATTTGTACTCATGTTGCGGTAATCGAAAATTCAATGATTACAGAAACAGGAAGTGTTGAAGAAATATTCACACATCCAAAAAGTAACTGGGCTAAAAATACAATTAATCCTGACAGTAAAAAAATGAGTCAAGATTTGAAGAATAATTCTCTTAGAATTGTATTTGACGGAAGCACAACACATGAACCGGTTATATCAAACATGATTTTAGATACAGGAGTTAAAGTTTCAATTCTTTATGCAAACGTAAAAGATATAGAAGGAAAAGCTCTTGGACAAATTGTTATAGAAATTCCAAAAGACGAAGAAGAGAAAAGAAAAGTTATGGAATATCTTGAAGGTAAAAATTTAGTAGTGGAAAGGATGGAAGATTAATATGTTAGGCAGTGCTGAATGGCAAATGATAGGTGTCGGTATTCTTCAAACACTATATATGACCATTGTTTCCACATTTTTAGGATATATTATAGGTCTTCCAATGGGAGTGTTGCTTGTAACTTCCGCAAAAGGAGGAATAAAAGAAAACAAGGTTATATTTAAGATACTTGATGTTGTTACAAATATTTTAAGAAGTGTTCCGTTTTTGATTTTACTTGTAGTTTTAATTCCTTTTACAAGATTAATCGTTGGAACAACAATAGGTTCAACTGCAACAATCGTTCCTCTTGTTATAGGGGCGGCACCATTTATTGCAAGAATGGTTGAATCTTCACTTAAGGAGGTTGATAGAGGGGTTATAGAAGCCTCACTTTCAATGGGTGCATCAGTTTACCAAATAGTAACAAAGGTTTTAATTAAAGAAGCAATGCCTTCTTTAATGGTAGGATTTTCAATTTCTATAACAACTATACTTAGTTACTCTGCTCTTGCTGGTTTTGTAGGAGGCGGTGGACTTGGTGATATAGCAATACGTTACGGATATTACAGATATGAATCAACAATAATGATTATTACCGTTGTATTGTTAGTTTTAATAGTTCAAATTCTTCAGGCAATGGGAACAATTATTGCAAGGAAGATTGATAAAAGAATATAAAATTAAAAAGAAAAGGGAGAAAAGATATGAAAAAATTATTTGCGGTATTATTAACCGGGGCTTTAGTATTCGGCTTATTTGCTGGATGCGGAAGTAGTTCAAGTTCAGATGACAAAGTTATTAAAGTAGGAGCAACAGCAGTTCCTCATGCAGAAATTTTAAATGCAGTTAAAGAAGATTTAGCAAAAGAAGGTTATACACTAGAAATTACAGAATTTACTGATTATGTACAACCAAACAAAGCCGTTGAAGATGGTTCTTTGGATGCAAACTTCTTCCAACATAAACCATACATGGATTCTTTCAATGAAGAACAAGGTACAAACCTTGTATCAGTAGGAACAGTTCACTATGAACCTCTTGGAATTTATCCTGGAAAATCTAAAGATTTAAAAAATATTCCTGATGGTGCAACAATAGCAGTTCCAAACGATACAACAAATGAAGCAAGAGCATTACTTCTTCTTGAAAAAAATGGTGTAATCACACTTAAAAAAGATGCTGGATTAAATGCAACAGCTAAAGATATTGAAAGCAATCCTCACAATGTAAAAATTCAAGAATTAGAAGCTGCTCAAATTCCAAAGAGTTTACAAGATGTTGACTTTGCTGTAATTAACGGTAACTATGCAATGGAAGCTGGTTTAAGCGTAAATAAAGATGCTATCGCAATTGAAACAGCTGATAGTGAAGCTGCTAAAACATATGCTAACATTCTTTGCGTAAAAGCAGGAAACGAAGAAACTGACAAAACAAAAGCTTTACTTAAAGCTCTTCAATCAGATACAGTTAAAAACTTCATCGATGAAAAATATGATGGTAGTGTAGTATCTATTTTTGAATAAAATAACTTGTTGAATAAAGCGGTATGTTATCATATCGCTTTTTATTTATTAATTTTATAAAATATATAGGAGAAAAATATGAAAATAAAAGATACTCTTTCTAAAAATACACCTCATATCTCTTTTGAAATTTTTCCTCCTAAAACAGATGCAGGCATTGAAGATGTTATGAATGCAGTAGATGAAATTGCAAAACTTCATCCTTCGTTTATAAGTGTAACATATGGTGCAGGTGGGGGAACAAGCAAGAATACTATAAATATTGCTTCAAAAATACAAAGAGAAATGAATGTGATAAGTCTTGCTCATTTAACGTGTGTATCATCTACCAAAGAAACTATAAAGGGAATACTTAAAACATTAAAACATGAAGGTATAGACAATATTCTTGCCCTTAGAGGTGATATCCCAAAGGATAGTAATTTTCCTCTTCCAAATCATTATCATTATGCAAGCGAACTTATTGAAGATATAAGAAAAAGCGGAGATTTTTGTATAGGTGCGGCTTGTTATCCTGAAGGACATGTGGAAATGGAGCATAAAAAAGATGATATAGACAATCTTAAACATAAAGTAGACTGTGGAGTGGATTTTCTTACTACTCAGATGTTTTTTGATAACAATATACTATATAATTTTTTATACAGAATAAGAGAAAAGGGAATAACAATTCCTGTTTTACCCGGAATAATGCCTGTAACAAACGGAAAACAGATGAAGAGAATATGCGAACTTTCCGGAACAGTACTTCCTCAGCGTTTTCTTGCAATCGTTGATAAGTTTGGCGATAATCCAAAAGCAATGCAACAAGCCGGTATAGCCTATGCAACAGACCAAATTATAGATTTAATTGCAAATGGTATTAATCATATTCACGTTTATTCAATGAATAAGCCTGAAGTTGCCAAAGCTATTATGGAGAATTTATCTTATATAATAAAAGAATAGGAAAATATACAATGGATAAAATAACCAAAGAAGCCATAAGGTATTTGGGATATAAAAATAATCAAGTTGATAATGGAACTTTAAATTTAATAAATAATTCTTTTGAAGAACTAAAAGAGATTGTTTCTGAAAAATTAATATATAGAGTTTTTAAATTAGATATAACAGATGAATATATCAAAATTGGACAGATGAAAATAAAAAGCAAAAATCTAATGAAAAACTTAAATGGTTGTGATGAAGTTATAGTTCTTGGTGCAACTCTTGGTATTCAAGTGGATTTTTTAATAAGACGTTATTCTAATGTTCAAATGGCAAAGGCTGTTGTTTTGCAGGCATGTGCAGCTGCTCTTTTAGAAGAATATTTAGATAATTGGCAATATCAAAAACAAAAAGAATATGAAATAAAAAATAGATATTTAAAAGCAAGGTTTAGCCCTGGTTATGGAGATTTTGATATACAGCATCAAGAGATGCTCCTTAGAATGTTAGACAGTGCAAAAACTATAGGGCTTACAATGACACAAGGATATATGCTAACACCTTCAAAATCCGTTACTGCACTTATTGGTATAAGCAAAGAAAAAGGTAGTTGTTTAAAACAAGGGTGTGAAACTTGTGGAAAAAAAGATTGTGAATTTAGAAAAGTAAAGGGGTAATTTTATGTTATTGGATCGCTTGGGGAAAGAGTTATTGTTTCTGGATGGTGGAATGGGGACAATGCTTCAAGAAAGAGGATTGAAACCCGGTGAACTTCCTGAGATATGGAATATAGAGCATAGAGAAGAAATAATAGATATTCATAGAAGTTATTTTGAGGCTGGAAGTGACATAGTTTTAAGTAATACATTTGGTGCAAATGCGCTTAAATTTAAAGATAATAAGTACGATTTGGAGAAAATAGTACGTTTTGGGATTTCAAATGTAAAAGAAGCAATAAAACTAGGAGTAAAAGATAATAGAGAAGTTTATGTAGGTTTAGATATTGGGCCTACCGGTAAACTTTTAAAACCTATGGGAGATTTAAGCTTTGAAGATGCTTATAAAGTTTATTCTCAAGTTGTTCAAATAGGTCAAGATAGTGGAGCGGATTTAATTCATATTGAAACAATGGGAGATACTTATGAATTAAAAGCAGCTGTGCTTGCAGCAAAAGAATGTACTTCTCTTCCTGTATTTGCAACTGTTATTTTTGATGAAAAAGGTAAATTATTAACAGGTGGAGATATCCCTTGTGTTGTTTCAATGCTTGAAGGTTTAGGGGTTGATGCACTTGGTATTAACTGTGGGCTTGGTCCTAAACAAATGATACCACTACTTAAAGAAATTTTAGAGTATGCTTCAATTCCTGTTATCGTAAAACCTAATGCTGGACTACCAAAACAAAAAGACGGTAATGTTTATTATGATGTAACAAAAGAAGAATTTGGCGAGATAATGAAAGAAATTGTTCAGTTAGGTGCTTGTGTGATTGGTGGATGTTGTGGGACTACACCTAGCCATATAAAAGAAATGGTAGAGAATAATAAAGATAGAAATCTTGTAAAAAGAAAGAAAAATGAACGCACTATTGTTTCTTCTTATGGACATGCAGTAGAAATAGGCGCTAAACCAATAATTATTGGAGAAAGAATAAACCCAACGGGGAAAAAGAGACTAAAAGAAGCGCTAAAATCCAACGATTTAGATTATATATTAAAAGAAGCTATTACTCAACAAGATAGCGGTGCTGATATACTGGATGTAAATGTAGGTCTACCTGATATTGATGAAATAAAAATGATGAAAGAAGTTATTTTTAAGTTACAAAGCGTTACTAGCCTTCCACTGCAAATTGATACTGTAAATATAGATGCTTTAGAGGAAGCTATGAGAATATATAATGGAAAACCTATGATAAATTCAGTAAACGGTAAACAAGAGTCAATGGATGAAGTTTTTCCTTTAGTAAAAAAATATGGAGGAGTTGTTGTAGGGCTTACTCTTGATGAATCAGGTATACCAAATACAGCAAAAGGAAGAATAGATATTGCTAAAAAAATAATTAATGAAGCAAAAAAATATGGAATAGATAAAAAAGATATTGTAATAGACGTTTTGGCAATGACAGTAAGTTCCGATCCTATGGGAGCCATAACAACTTTGCAGGCACTAAGAGGTGTAAAAGAACAGTTAGGTGTTAAGACTGTGCTTGGAGTTTCAAATATTTCATTTGGTCTTCCAAATAGACCTATAATAAACTCAAATTTTTATACAATGGCTATGCAAAGTGGGCTTGATCTAGGGATAATAAATCCACTTTCTGAAGATATGATGAAGTCTTATTATTCATATTGTGCACTTATGAATTATGATGATAATTTTGAAGAATATATTAATAAGTATTCAAATGTTGTTGGTGAAAATAAAATTATAAAAAATGATAATATTTCGCTTAAGGTTGCAATTGAAAAAGGACTTAAAGAAGAGGCAGAAAAAAGTACAAAAATACTTTTAGGTGAAAAACAGCCTTTAGAAATAATAAATGAAGAGCTTGTTCCTGCACTTGATAAGGTTGGTAAGAGATTTGAAAAAGGAACTTTGTTTTTACCTCAGCTATTAATGAGTGCGGATGCGGCAAAAGCTGCATTTGAAATAATAAAAGACGAGATTTTAAAAGAAGGCAAAGAAGAAGAGAAAAAAGAAAAAATAGTTATTGCAACAGTAAAAGGAGATATACACGATATAGGTAAAAATATATTAAAAGTACTTCTTGAAAATTATAATTTTGATGTAATAGATTTAGGAAAAGATGTAGATCCTGAAATAATTGTAGAAACGGCTATAAAAGAAGATGTTAAACTTGTTGGGCTTTCTGCTTTAATGACAACAACAGTTGTGAGCATGGAGGAAACAATAAAACTTTTAAATAAAAGGAAACCGGACTGTAAAGTAATGGTTGGAGGCGCTGTTTTAAATCAAGAATACGCAGATATGATAAATGCTGATTTTTATGGTAAAGATGCAATGCAATCTGTATATTATGCAAAAGAATTATTTGATTAAAATAATATTACTGTATTATAATACGATTATATTTAGGTATACAAATAAGGATAGTTTTTTCTGTAATATATATTTTTGTTGTTTTTTTATATTATAAAAAAATAATTTAAATAAAATTATGTAAATTTTTTTTAATTTTTATATATAATTAATGTAAAAAAAAGGATAATAATCTTGAATATTTCGTAAAAATATGATATAAATGAAATAAGACTTTTGTAGCTACAGAAAATACAATATAAAGATTTGGTTTTATGTAATGAATTTATAAAATTATAAGAGAAATACTAATATATATTTATTTTCATAGTTACAAAAATATACCTTTTTATATAAAAGAAAGGTATTAATACGGGAAGGGGTGCAGAAAATCTTCCCGATAAAAAAAAGGGAGGATATTTAAATGTTAAAGAAAAAAATTTTTTCTGTACTTGTTGCCATGCTAATGGTAATGGCAATGTTACCTTCGAGTGTTTTTGCTGCAACGAATGTATCTACACAAGATGAATTGATAGATGCTGTTGAAAAAGGTGGAGAGGTTGTATTAAGTAATAATATAACATTATATAAATCTTTGAAAATAGATAATAATGTTACATTAGATTTAAATGGTTATACATTAACTTATGATGCGATTAAAGATACTGAAGATGCAGGTCTTATTGATATATATGGTAGTGCAGATGTTACAATTAAAGGTAATGGGACAATAACATATAATTCAGATGAAAATAGTGGATATATGAATAGTAATTACTCTTTAGGTTATGCTATAAGAGTAGATGGAAACAGTAAAGTTGTTCTTGAAGATAATGTATATCATGCAGGTCTTACATGTGTACAAGCAGGGAGTGATTCTTCTGTTATAATAAATGGAGGGACATTTAAAGCAGATGTAATGTATAGTGGAACATATTGGCATCTAAATCTTATTGATAATTCAAATGCATCAATCACAGTTAAAGGTGGAACATTTGAAAATTTTGATCCTTCAAATAGTTTAACGGAAAATCCGACAAAAAACTTTTTAGCTGAAGATGCAATTTCTTTTAAAGATGGTAATACTTATAATGTATATAAGTTACAACATTTCCCTGCAAAAGTTGCTAATTGCACACAAGATGGAAATAAGGAATATTGGTATATAGAAGCTTTAGATAAATATTTTTTAGATAAAAATTGTACAAAAGAAACAACAAAAAGCGATGTTACAATACCAGCTACAGGTCATAATTATATAGATGGAGTTTGTAGTATATGTAATGAGAAAATACAAATAGAATCTCCTTCTATAGATACATCTAAACCATCTCAAAATATGCAAATAGGAATAGATAAAAATGATACGAATATCGTATTAGATACAATTTCAGATATTGTAAATAAAATAGAAAACGGCGATTCTGATAAGATTACTTCTATAGATAAAGATACTGTTAAAAAATTAAAAAGTGCAATATCTGATGGAGCAGATATTTCAGTTGAGGTAGTTGTTGATGATAAAATAAATGCTACGGCTGAGGAAAAAGAATTAGTTGAAAGTACATTAGACGAAAAAGATTTAATTGGACAATATTTTGATTTGTCAATTGTAATAAAAGCAGATAATGAAATAATTGGAAAGATAAATAATTTAAATAAATCTGCAGATTTTAACATAGTAATTCCTCAAGATTTACTTAAAGAAGGTAGAGAATTCTTCATTGTTAGAATACATGATGGTGTTGCTGAAAAATTGGATTCTGTAACAAAAGATGATGTAATTACTTTTAGTACTTCTAAATTCTCAACATACGCTTTAGGATATAATGATAAAAGTGTTTCATCAAACACTGGATCTGTTGATGATAATTTAAATGAAACAACTAATACAACATTAAATCCTCAAACAAGTGACAACAATCAATTATTCTTATGGAGTGCAATTCTTTGTTCTGCAAGTGTTTGTATTTTAGGTTTATTAGTATATGTAAAAAGAAAAATTAAATAAAAAAGACAATAAAAAAGACAGTTTTTAAACTGTCTTTTTTTTATTCATTTTATTCATCAAAGATACTTACGATTTCGCCTTCCAAAATTCTGTTTGTATTTTTAACTGCACAGAAGTTACCGCACATTGAACATGTATCTTCTTTTTCCGGTTTTGATTCTTCTCTGTATCTTCTTGCTTTTTCAGGGTCAATGCATATTTCAAACATTTTTTCCCAGTCAAGTTTCTTTCTTGCTGTACTCATTTCGTTATCCCAGTCTGCTGCATGAGGAACGCCCTTTGCAATATCAGCTGCGTGAGCTGCGATTTTTGTTGCGATGATTCCTTCTTTAACATCATCTAAGTTAGGAAGTCTTAAATGTTCTGCAGGGGTTACGTAGCAAAGGAAACTTGCTCCGTATGTAGCCGCGATTGCTCCACCGATTGCAGATGTTATATGGTCATATCCAGGAGCTACGTCGGTTACTATAGGTCCTAGTACATAGAAAGGTGCACCGTGACAAAGTGTTTTTTGTATTTCCATATTTGCTGCTATTTGGTTTAGAGGCATATGTCCAGGGCCTTCAATCATTACTTGAACATCTTTTTCCCATGCTCTTTTTGTAAGTTCTCCAAGAGTTATAAGTTCTTCGATTTGAGCTGCGTCTGTTCCGTCTGCTATTGAACCTGGACGGCAAGCATCACCAAGACTCATAGTTACATCATATTCTCTACAAATATCTAAAACTTCATCATAATATTCATAGAATGGGTTTTCTTCTCCTGTCATTTCCATCCATGCAAAGATGATTGAACCACCTCTTGATACGATATTTGTAAGTCTTTTGTTTCTTTTAAATTTAGTTATTGTTTCTTTATTAATTCCGCAGTGTATTGTCATAAAGTCAACACCGTCTTCTGCATGCATTCTTACAATATCAAGCCATTCTTTTGCAGTAATTTTTATAAGAGGTTTATGATAGTATACAACCGCATCATAAATTGGCACAGTTCCTATCATTGCAGGGCATTCACTTGTAAGTCTTCTTCTGAATTTTCTTGTATCTCCATAAGAAGATAAGTCCATGATTGATTCTGCACCCATTTTTACAGCATTGTTTACTTTTTCAACTTCAAGGTCCATATCTTTAAAGTCTCTTGATACTCCAAGATTTACATTGATTTTTGTTGTAAGCATAGAGCCTACACCGTTTGGGTCAATGCACTTGTGGTTTTTATTGCATGGGATTATAACTTTTCCCTCAGCCACAAGCTTAACCAATTTGTCAATATCCATATGTTCTTTTTTTGCGACGATTTCCATTTCTTTTGTAATGATACCTTTTTTTGCCGCATCCATTTGTGTTGTGTAATTCATTTGTTTTCTCCTTTATAAAAAAAGCTTATCCAAATGGATAAGCTTAAAATTTACAGTGTTATGAGCATACATATCATGGCATTATCCATACGACGTTAAGGGTCAAAATCGTTCGCATTTTTTCTCAGCCTACGCGTAAGCTCCCCTGCTATTTATTATTTTATTAAATATTATCATTATAATAAAATATTGTCAATAAACATAAAAAAAATTTATTTTAGAACTGCATTTGATATTAATTTGTTAAATTTTCTTATGTCAACACCTTTTCTTAAGTTTACTTTTATATGTCCAACTTTTGTCCATGATTTTATTTCATTATTTATATATAAATGCACTTGTATTTTCTGTGTTTTATATTTCAATGGAGATATGAGAAAAAATATATTTCTACTTTTTTATTTAAGTCCTTGAGCATTTCTTACAATTAGTCTTTTTGTTGTAAAAATAGCACTGTCTCACTGTCTCTTATTGTTTTATATGCCGCTACAGGTTGTTCTCCTTCTATAAGTGCTTTTTTATATCTGTAAGAATAGAGGGCTGTTAAGAATATCTATACTAAAATTTCTTTTACTTCTGACAGAGTAATTTTTTATGCTATTTAATATTTATATTTAAAAAATGTATAATTTTTGTTATAATAAAATGAAATGATAGCTTGTAGAGGAGAATGTCATGGGAAGAAAAATATATAAATATTTCTTTATGTTTATAATATGCTTTGCATTTATGTTTCTTTTTATGCCTAAGGAAAGTTTTGCGGCAACTAATGATTGGAAATATGAAAACGGAACATTAATTAATAGTGAAGATGCGTCAGTAGTAATACAAAATGTAACAGAAAATGATGGAATGCTTACAATAGGTGATAACCGTTTTAATGATAATTTAAAAACTGTTTCTAGCATTGATTTATCGGGAAAAATAACAGATGCTTCTAATCCTGAAAAAGAATATGAAATTTTAGAAATAGGAGAAAATTCTTTTTTTAATTATCGTTTATTAGAAGAGATGGTTTTACCTGAAAGTATAACTTCAATTGGTAGTAGAGCATTTTATAATTGTGAAAAGTTAAATAAAATAAACTTGCCTAATAGTTTAACATACATAGGGGATGGAGCTTTTCAATATTGTGCATCATTAGAAAAAATAATAATACCAAATAATATAACAACAATAAAAGAAAGGACATTTGATGGATGTAGATCATTATCTATAGTTGTTTTGCCGAATAATTTGACTACGATAGAAATGTGTGCATTTAGGTATTGTGAATCATTAGAAGAAATAACTATTCCTGAAAGTGTAACAAGCATGGGTATAGATATCTTTTCTTCATGTAAATCTCTTAAAGCCGTTTATTTATTAAGTGAAAATCCACCTTCTATTGGAGGTGAAATATTAGGTTCTGATAATGGAGCAAAAATTTATATTTCATATAGTAATTTAGAAAAATATAAAAATGATCCTATATGGTCTAAATATATAGATAGTGTAGATTACATAAAAACAAAATTAACAGTTCAAAATGGAACTGGTAGCGGAAATTATGGAGATGGAGAAATTGTAACCATAAAAGCAAATGAAGATAATGAAAAAGAACATTTTTCATATTGGAGTGTATTTGCTTCTCCTAAAAGTAATAGTATTATTGCAAATGAAAATGCAAGAGAAACAACTATTACAATGCCTAACTATGACACTACTGTAGTGGCAAATTTTGAAGCACATGATTATGTTAATGGAAAATGTAGCATTTGCGGATATGACGACCCTAATTATGTTCCAACAAAAGATGATGATAAGAATAATGATATTGTAAGTTCTGATACAGATGAAATTACACAAAATAATTCTTCTGTTAATACATCAGATCAAAATAATTTTATTTATTATATTTTAGGACTTATTGTATCTATCATAGGTTTAGGAAGTTTAGTTATTTATAAAAAGAGAAAAAGCTGTTAATATACATTAACAGCTTTTTATATTAATAATTTAATTTAGTAAAAGGATTAATTTATAAGTAAAATTTTTAATTTCATATATAAATAAAAAATATAAAATAACTATATATTTTTACCCTTATTTGTTGACAATAGGGCTTAATAAAATTATAATAGAAATACTTGATTATAAGCGGTAAGAAGAGTAGATTTAACATCATATCAGGGAGAAAATGCCGTGACTGGAAGCATTTTTTATGCTCTGTTACTTTGAAAAACAACTTACACATACGCTTAACAATTTAATAAAAAGCGGGTATTATACCAATTGGGGTGGCACCGCGGGAAATGAATTCTCGTCCCTGACATAATTTTTATGTCAGGGGCTTATTTTATATAGAAAGGGAAATAAAATGGGAAGTAAAATATTTGCACCTAAAGGAACAAGAGACCTTTTACCTGATGAAGTAAAAGCATGGGAAATGGTTGAAGGTAAAATAAAAGAAATATGCAAAACATTTAACTATAAGCAGATTAGAGTGCCTGATTTTGAACATTATGCACTTTTTGACAGAGGAGTTGGAGAAAGTACAGATATTGTAAGTAAAGAGATGTACACTCTAAATCATAGAGGTAAAGACGTATTTGCTCTTAAGCCGGAAGGAACAAGTTCAGTAATAAGAGCTTATATTGAACATGGTATGTCAAGTGGAATTACACCTACTAAACTATATTATATTACATCGTGTTTTAGAAGTGAAAGACCACAAAAAGGAAGACAAAGACAATTCCATCAATTTGGTATTGAAGCAATAGGCTCATATTCTGCAAGTATGGATGCTGAAGTAATAATGCTTGTAAGTACTTTATTTAATAAACTTGGAATAAAAGGTTTAGAACTTAGAATAAACAGTGTAGGCTGTCCAAAATGCAGAAGTGCATATTATGAAAAATTAAAAGAATATGTAAAGCCATTTGAAAATGAACTTTGCGAAGATTGTAGAGATAGACTTAATAAAAATCCAATGAGAATTTTAGATTGTAAAAACGAACATTGCAAAACACTTCTAAAAGATGCACCTTTAATGGTTGATTATTTGTGTGAAGAATGTAATGAACATTTTGAAAGTGTAAAAGATTATCTTACAAATGCTGACATTGACTTTGTTGTAGATCCTAAAATAGTAAGAGGACTTGATTATTATACACAAACAGCTTTTGAGTTTGTTTCTACCGATTTAGGCTCACAAGGAACAGTATGTGGCGGAGGAAGATATAACGGTCTTGTTAAGATGATAGGCGGTCCTGATACTCCCGGAGTTGGTTTTGGTCTTGGACTTGAAAGATTAATGCTTATTATGGAAGAACAAGGACTTTTAAATGACTTAGAAGATGGTGAGATTGATGTATATTTGGCTCCTGTTGGAAAAGAAGCTTCAAAAGTTGCTTTTAAGACATTTAAGAAACTTACAGATAGCGGTATTAAAGCAAGTATCGATGTTATGGATAGAAGTTTAAAGGCTCAAATGAAATATGCAAATAAAGTTAATACAAAATATACTGCAATTTTAGGTGAAGATGAACTTCAAAAAGGAGTTTATACTCTAAGAGATATGCGCTCTAAAGAACAAGAAGAAGTTAATATAGAAAATTTATTTGAATATATAAAAGAAAAATTAGGAGAGTAAGATGAAGAGAAAAACAAGTTATAGAACATGCATGTGTGCAGAAATAACAAAAGAAGATTTAGGTAAAACAGTTACCCTTGCAGGATGGGTACAAAGAAGAAGAGACCTTGGCGGGGTTATTTTTATTCATTTAAGAGACAGAAGCGGTATTATGCAATTAGTTGCAAACAGTGAACTTAATAAAGAAGTATTTGAAAAAGCAGAACACATTAGAAATGAATATGTACTTAAAGTAACAGGGGAAGTTGTTTTAAGAGATGAAGAAAACTTCAATCCAAATATTGAAACAGGTGAACTTGAGCTTAAACTTGATACAATGGAAGTTCTTGATACAGCAAATACACCACCTATTTACATTGATGAAACAGATAATGCAAATGAAGCAACAAGACTTGAATATAGATTCTTAGACCTTAGAAAAGATAAAATAAAAAATAATCTTATTACAAGAGCAAAAACATGTTCTGTTGTAAGAAATTTCTTAGATAGTGAAGGATTTTTGGAAATTGAAACTCCTTTCCTTGGAAAACCTACACCAGAAGGTGCAAGGGACTTCCTTGTTCCAAGTAGAGTAAGAAAAGGTAAATTCTTTGGTCTTCCTCAATCACCTCAATTATTTAAACAAATTTTAATGGTTGCAGGAATGGATAGATATTATCAAATAGTTAAATGCTTTAGAGATGAAGACTTAAGACAAGACAGACAACCGGAATTTACTCAAATTGACCTTGAAATGAGTTTTGTTGATGTTGATGATGTAATTGACGTAAACGAAAGACTTGTTAAAAAGATTTTCAAAGACATAATTGATTATGATATTGAAACTCCTATTATGAGAATGGAATATCAAGAAGCAATGGATAGATTTGGTTCTGATAAACCTGATACAAGATTTGGAATGGAACTTTTTGATTTAAGTGACCTATTAAAAGATTGTAAATTTAATGTATTTGCAGGTCCAATCAAAAATGGCGGAAGCGTAAGAGCAATAAACGCAAAAGGTCTTGCAAGTTTCTTCTCTAGAAGAGATATTGACGCATTAGTTGATTATGTTAAAACATATGGTGCAAAAGGTCTTGCTTGGATTGCTGTAAATGAAGACGGTTCAATTAAATCTCAAATTACAAAATTCTTAAGTGAAGAAGAAACAAATGGTATTTTAGAAAGAGCTAAAGCAGAAAACGGAGATATCGTATTTATCGTTGCAGATAAAAATAAGGTTGTTTACGATTCTTTAGGAAATTTAAGACTTCATATTGCTAAAAAAGCAGATATTAAAATGGATGAAGGTTTTAATTTCTTATGGGTTACAAACTTCCCAATGTTTGAATATGATGAAAATGAAAAGAGATTTAAAGCAATGCATCATCCTTTCACTGCTCCAATGGATGAAGATCTTGATAAACTTGAAAGCGATCCAGCAAATGTAAGAGCAAAAGCTTATGACCTTGTAGTAAATGGAGTTGAAATGGGTGGAGGAAGTATCAGAATCCATTCAGGTGATGTACAACAAAGAGTATTTAACGTTCTTGGTTTCTCTGATGAAGAAGCTGAAAATAAATTTGGTTTCTTATTAAAAGCTTTAAAATACGGAACACCTCCACATGGTGGTTTAGCATTTGGTTTAGATAGAATGATCATGCTTTTAGTTGGAACAGAAAACATAAGAGACGTTATTGCATTCCCTAAAACTCAAAACCACTCTTGCTTAATGTCAGATGCTCCAAGTATCGTAAGTGAAGAACAACTTGAAGAACTTGGTATTGAAGTTGTTGATGAGGAAGAATAATGGATAAAAAACAAATTGATAGAATAAACGAACTTGCAAAAAAGAAGAAAACTGTTGGTCTTAGTGAAGAAGAATTAAAAGAACAACAGGAGCTATATAAAATTTATCTTGGTAATATAAGAAGAAATTTCAAAAATACCGTTGATAATATTGTTGTTGAAAGAGAAGACGGAAGCAGAGTTTCTTTAAAAGAGTTTAATAGAAGAAAAAAACAATAAAAGAGCTTTTATAAGCTCTTTTTTTTTGTAGAAATACATTTTAATTTATAACCTTTTATTAAATTATTTTATTAGAAATAATTATTAAATTTTAAATGGTATATATTTTTGCCCATTTTTAATAAAAAATGGGTAGTATACAAATGATTAGTAAATATGATAAAATAATTATAACGTTAAAATTAAAGGAGAAAGCCATGAAGAAGAAATTACTCAAATGTTTATGTATGCTTGCTATATGTTTTGCCTTTATATTCCTTTTTATTCCAAAGGAAAGCTTTGCTGCATCAGACGACTGGACGTATAATGCACAAAACCAAACATTAACAAACAGTGAAAATACTCAATTAGTAATAAATAATGTAACGGCTGACGGAAATAGTTTAACCATAGGAGCAAATCAAAAAGGAAGTTTTACAACTCTTGATTTAACGGGAGAAATAAGAGACGGGAATGGAACAGAGTATGCGATTACCGAAATCGATAGTCAAGGTTTTTATGCTTGTTCCTCATTAACAAATATAGAACTTCCAAACACTCTTACACATATTGGAGACTCTGCTTTTGAAAGTTGTGAAGCGTTAAAGGAAATAGTAATTCCAGACAGTGTAACTTCAATGGGAGGATGGGTGTTTAAATATTGTTATGGACTTGAAAACGTAACATTATCTAATAATTTAACATCAATCAAAGACAGTACTTTTCAGTTATGTGAGGCATTAACTGAAATAACCATACCAGATAGTGTAACATCGATTGAGACAAATGCATTTGCAAACTGCTCTTCATTAACTAAAATAAATATACCTAACGGAGTAAGTAGAATAAACGAAAATACATTTTACAAATGCTACTCATTAAGTGAAATAACCATACCGGATAGCGTGACATCAATAGGTACTTTATCATTTTTCGGGTGTAGAGCTTTAAGTGAAATAACAATACCTGAAAATGTAACCTCTATTGAGGAAAGTGCATTTCAAGGGTGTATCTTATTAAATGAAATAACAATACCTAAGGGGGTAACCTCTATTAGTAATTATGCATTTTTTGAGTGTAAAGCCTTAAGTAAAGTAAACATTTTAGGTAATGTAACGAAAATAGGCGATTATGCATTTCAATCATGCGAAGCACTAGAAGAAATAAATATACCAGATAGTGTAACATCAATAGGTACATTTGCATTTAAAAATTGCTATTCATTAACAAATATAAACATACCGGATGGAGTGACATCAATTAATAATTATACATTTGATGGGTGTAAATCATTAAGTGAAATAGTAATTCCAAGCAGTGTGACAACAATAGGAAGTTCTGCCTTTGAAGATTGTTATTCATTAAGCAAGGTAACTATGTCAGATGGAATTACATCAATTAATGGGTCTGCCTTTAAAGGATGTAGATCTTTAAGTGAAATAACCATTCCAGATACTGTAACAACATTAGGAAGTTCTGTATTTTCAGGCTGTACTTTATTAACAAAGGTAAATATACCAGGTGGAGTAACATCAATTAGCAGTTATCTATTTAGAGAATGCAGTTCATTAAGTGAAGTAATCATTCCGGATAAAGTAACGAAAATAGGAAGTTCTGCCTTTGAAGGATGCAGTTCCTTAAAGGAAATAACAATTCCAAATAATGTAACATCAATAGGAGAGTACGCTTTTGAAGACTGCTCTTCATTAACAAAGATAAACATACCGGATGGAGTTACATCAATTAGTAAATATACTTTTGATGGATGTAGTTCTTTAACTGAAATAACAATTCCAAAGAATGTTACATCAATAGAAAGATATGCATTTGAAAATTGTACTTTGCTTAAAAAGGTTTATTTATTGAGTGAAACTCCTGTATCTATTGGAGATGATATTTTTTATAATTGTAATAGTCTTTCTGTTATTTATGTTCCTTCTGCTTTGGTTGAAGAATATAAAAGCTCAAATGACTGGATCAATTATAAAGATATAATCAAAGGAATATATAAATTAACCGTTGAAAATGGAAGTGGAAGCGGTAATTTTGGAGAAGGTGAAATAGTAAGCATAAAAGCAAATGATAATAATAAGAACGGACATTTTACTTCATGGAGCATAACGAGCGGAAAGGATATTGTTTTTTCTAATATAAATGCAGTAGAAACTATATTTACAATGCCAAATAGTGATGTTATAATTACTGCTATTTTTGAAGCTCATAATTATGTAAACGGAAAATGTAGTGTTTGCGGATATGAAGACTCTGATTATATTATCTCTAACGGTGATAGAAACGATAAGACAACAGCTTCTTTAGTTAATACATCAGATGAGAATAATGTTATAGTTTATGTTACTTTGCTTATAATATCTTTAATGGCAATAGGAAGTTTATATATTTATAAAAATAAAAAAGACTGTTAAGAATTCTTAACAGTCTTTTCTTATGTTTTTATGATAAATAAAAAAAGCCCTAAGGCTTATAAATTATGGCGGAGTGGGTGGGATTCGAACCCACGGTACCCCGATAAGAGTACAATTGATTTCCAATCAATCCCGTTATGACCACTTCGATACCACTCCTAATTATTTACTTATTAATAATATCTAAAAAGGTCTATAAAATCAAGTAAATTGTTTTTTATTATCTTTAAATGGTAATTTCTTTAATTAAAAAAGACCGCATATTGCGGTCTTATATTTTTTACTATTTAACTCTTTCCATGTATTCACCAGTTCTTGTATCGATTCTGATGATATCTCCTTCTTCAACGAATAAAGGAACATTAACTTGAGCGCCTGTTTCTACAGTTGCAGGTTTTGTTGCACCTTGAGCTGTATCACCTTTAAAACCAGGTTCTGTTTGAGTTATTTCTAATTCAACAAATAATGGAGGTGCCACGCTGAAAGCTTCTCCCGCATGGAATCTGATTGTAGCATTATCATTTTCTTTTAAGTAGATAATAGCATCTGCTACTTGGTCGTAGTTAAGTGGAATTTGGTCAAAAGTTTCACCATCCATGAAATAGTATAATTCACCATCGTTGTATAAATATTGCATTTCTTTTGTTGTAATTTCTGCTTTTGGATATTTTTCGTTTGGTGAAAATGTTTTTTCTACAGTTGAACCTGTTTTAATGTTTTTTATTTTTGCTCTTACGAAAGCGCTTCCTTTTCCTGGTTTTACATGTTGAAATTGAACAATTGTAAATACGTCTCCGTCCATTTCAAATGTTACACCATTTCTAAAATCGCCTGCTGAAATCATAAATTATATACCTCCATATATTTTGTAACCTATTATTTTTCACATATTCAATTTATTATAGCATACATATTTTAGTTTGGAAATAGTATTGTATCTTTTTTTTCCAACTTTACTTTGTTTGCTTTTTCAATTTCTTCAAAGTTTTCTCTTAAAAGTTTTAATAAATCATTTGGTGATAAAATTTCATTTATTCTTAAAGAAAGAGTAGTGTTTATGATTAATACATTATTTTCTTGTTCACATGTAAAATCAAATATATTTGGTTTTATGTCTCTTGTTACTTCTCTTCCTTTTTTATTTATTTTTGTTATATTTAATTCAATGGAATTTTTTATAAAGTCATTTATTTTATCATCAAGATTATTATTTTCTTCACTTATATATATTTTTATTTGATATATGGCACTGTCAAGAACTTTCCCGAGTGTTTTTGAACCTTCTTCAAGTTTTTCTGCCTTTATTATTTGAAGATTATCAGGAAGAGCATTGTTTAATCTTTCCATTAGTTCATTAGTTTCATAATCTTCTTTAGTTTCAACATCCATATATTCTCCCTTAGAAGACGTAAATAAAGGCAGCGGTGGGGCAAAGTGTACTTTTGGATGAGGGTTAAAACCTTTTGAATGTTCAAGATCCATTCCTGCTCTTCTAAATGATCTTTGTACTACATTTAGTATATCAAGATGAGATATAAAAACGAGATTATCTACTTTTATATATTTAAGTCTATACTTCAAATTTACACCTCCCATATGCTTTGCTTATCCCACAAGCCGAGCATTGTTTATGACAAGGCGGGGTTGTGGTTTCTTTTTTTGCTTTTTCATTTTCCCTTATTAAGAATTCTTTATCTACATGATAATCGAATTTATCCCAAGGAAGTTCATCTTCATAAGTAAGCTTTCTTGATGCATATTCCTGTGCATCTATTCCCATATCTTTTAAGGCTTTTATCCAGCCTTCATAGTTGAAATGATCAAACCATGAGTCAAATACACATCCGTTATTATATGCGTTTATTATCGCCTGTGACAAGCTCCTGTCTCCCTTTGCAAGCACTGCTTCAAGCATTGAAAGTTTGCTGTCATGGTAATTATATGTTACCTGCTTTGGCATTACAGATTTTAGATATTGTTGTTTTCTGTGAAATTCTTCCATTGTGTTTTGAGGGAACCACTGAAATGCCGTAAAAGGTTTTGGAACAAAGCACGATGTGCTTACAGTAAGTTTAAATGGTTTTGCTCTTTTCTTCTTATCTATGCTGTAATATACATCAATTATTTTTTGTGCAAGGTCTGCAATACCTTTTATATCTTCGTCTGTTTCGTATGGTAGACCTATCATAAAATAAAGTTTTATTTTTGAGTATCCTGTTTCAAATACTTGTTTTATTGTTGATAAGATTTCTTCTTCGGTTAAGTTTTTATTTATTATGTTTCTCATTCTTTGGCTGCCTGCTTCAGGGGCAAAAGTAAGAGAACCTTTCTTTTGATTTCCAAGTTCTTCAGATAATTCAAGAGAGAATTGATCCATTCTAAGAGATGGAAGAGAAATATTTACTTTCTTATCTTTATAAGTTGAAACAAGATGTTTTATTAAATCCATACAATGAAAATGGTCTGTTGTGCTAAGGCTTGAAAGAGACATTTCTTCATACCCTGTATTTTCTATTAAAGCTTTTGCTTCCTTTTGTAAGTTTTCTAGAGATTTTTGTCTTACGGGACGGTATATCATTCCTGCTTGGCAAAATCTACATCCTCTGAAACATCCACGCATTACTTCAAGTGTTATTCTGTCATGTACTGCCGGAGTGTATGGAACAACCGGTTTTTTTATTGTGTATACGTTGTTCATACTTTCAATAATAGATTTCTCTACTTTTTCTTGTTTGATTTCTTCAAGGTTTGGAATATATACTCCCGTAACTTCACTGGCTTTTATAAGGAAATCTTTTTTTGAAGAAGAATTCTTATATAATTCCATTAAGTGAGGTAATACTTCTTCTCCTTCTCCAAGCATCATCAAATCAAAAAAGTCTGCAAATGGTTCTGGATTACATGTGCAAGGACCTCCGCAAACAACAAGAGGATCATCTTCGGTTCTGTCTTTTGCAAGGAATGGAATTCCTGCAAGATCAAGCATTAAAAGAACTGTTGTAAGGCACATTTCAAATTGTATTGTAAAACCTACAAAATCACAGTCTGATACTTTTGAGAAACTTTCCAAAGTATATAATGGGAAGTTGTGTTCTCTCATAAGGTTAACCATGTCCATGTTGGGAGCAAATACTCTTTCACACATTACATCATCCATATTATTTAATACTTCATAAAGTATTTTCATTCCAAGATGTGACATTCCTATTTCATATATATCAGGGAAACAAAAAGCAAATCTAACCGCAGGATTTTCCTTTGGCTTTTCGCTGTTAAATTCATCTCCGATATATCTTGATGGTTTTTCTACGTAAGGTAAAATATTTTCAAATAAATAATTTTTTAAATCTTTCATATTCTTTCCTCATATATGTTTTGATGGTTTATTATAGCATGTTTAAACGATTTTTAAAAGATGTTGATATCTTACAGTAAATAAAAAAACTCCATAAGGAGTTTTTTATTCGTTTTTGTTTTCTTCATCATCGATTAACAAATCTTCAATTTTGCAGTCAAATACTTTTAACAGTCTTTCAAGCATATCGAAAGTAATTTTTGTAGTCTCGTTTTCAACGAGTTTGTTTACAGTTGTGTAGTTACTGTTTAACTGCTTCATTAACCAATATCTTGTTTTGTTTTCTTTTTGTAGTAAATACTTTAAATTTAGCCTAATCATGACAAACTTCCTTTTTTTAATTATTCATTATATTTTAAACAAATCTTATTTAAAATATAAGTAGTTTAAAAATAAGATATTTTTAAGAAACTTATTTATAAATAATATATATACTTGTTTTATTTTATAAATTTATAATTACATATATTAATTTTTATACATATGGTATCTTATATAAAAATAGATTCTCATTTAAAAATCCCTATTATATATAATTATTATTTTATTATTTTTGCATAAATATACGTTTTCATGTTTATATATTTCTATTATTTATTGAAAATTCCAAATTTTTTTGATAATATAGATTAAATGAAATTTTAAGGAGATAAATTTATGAAAAAGACTCTTACATATAAAATACTTGAAAGTCATCTTGTAAGTGGGAACATGGTAGCCGGAGAAGGTATTTCAATAAGAATAGATAATACACTTACTCAAGACTCAACTGGAACAATGGCTTATTTGCAATATGAAGCAATAAGTGATGATAAAGTAAAGACAAAACGTTCTGTTGCTTATATTGACCATAATATGCTTCAAACAGGTCCTGAAAATATGGATGACCATATATATATTCAAACAGTAACAGATAAAATCGGGGTTATTTATTCTCGTCCCGGAAATGGAATATGTCATAGACTTAATCTTGAAAGATTTTCTATGCCAGGTGAAACACTTCTTGGTTCAGATTCTCATACTCCTACTTGCGGTGGAGTAGGTATGATTGCTATTGGCGCCGGTGGTCTTGATATTGCAGCAGCTATGGCAGGAAGTGAATATTATCTAACAATGCCTAAAGTTGTAGGGGTAAAACTTACAGGAAAACTTGATAAAGGCGTTAGCGCAAAAGACGTAATTCTTGAAGTTTTAAGAAGACTTTCTGTAAAAGGCGGAGTTGGTAAAGTTATAGAATACTATGGTGAAGGAGTTAAATCTCTAACAGTATCACAAAGAGGCTCTATTACAAACATGGGTGCGGAACTTGGTGCTACAACATCAATTTTCCCTTCAGACGAAGTAACTCTTAAATTCTTTAAAGCACAACACAGAGAAGAAGATTATAAACCTTTATGTGCTGATGAAGGCTGTGAATATGATGAAAATCTTGAAATTAATTTAAGCGAACTAAAACCTCTTGCTGCTTGTCCTCATTCACCTGATAATGTAAAAAGCGTAAAAGAACTTGAAGGAACAAAAATAACTCAAGTATCAATCGGAAGTTGTACAAACTCTTCTTATGAAGATTTAATGACAGCAGCTAAAATACTTAAAGGAAAAACAATTGCAGATAACGTATCTCTTACAATAGCTCCCGGTTCAAGACAAGTTCTTGATATGCTTTCAAGAGACGGCGGACTTTCTGATTTAATAAACGCAGGTGCAAGAATACTTGAATGTGGTTGTGGTCCTTGTATTGGTATGGGACAAAGCCCTAACTCTGGCGGGGTATCTCTAAGAACATTTAACAGAAACTTTAAAGGTAGAAGTGGTACTGTAGATGCAAATGTATATCTTGTATCTCCAGAAGTTGCTGCTTATTCTGCAATAAAAGGTGAAATTGCCGATCCTTACGGAAAAATTGACTTTGTTGTTGAAGAACCAAGTGAATATATTATCAACGATAATATGTTTATTATGCCAAAACCTGATAAAAACAAAGTCAGTGTAAAAGGTCCAAATATTAAACCTTTCCCTAAAGCAAGCGTTATATATAATGATTTTGAATTAAAAGCAGTAACAAAACTTGGTGATAATATTACAACTGATGATATTATGCCTTCAAATGCTAAACTTCTTCCATTTAGATCAAATATTGAATATTTAAGTGAATTCTGCTTAAGACCTGTTGATGAAAACTTTGCTACAAAAGCAAAAGCAGAAGAAAAAGGTTCAATTATCGTTGCAGGAGATAACTACGGACAAGGTTCAAGTAGGGAACATGCTGCTCTAGCTCCTTTGTATCTTGGTGTAAAAGTTGTTATAGCAAAATCATTTGCAAGAATTCATAAAAATAATTTAATCAACAACGGTATCGTTCCTTTAACATTTATAGATGAGGCTGATTATGATACTATAGACATTGATGACGTTTTAAGTGCAAAAGATGTATTAAAGCAACTTGATACAGATGAAGTCATAATTAAAAATGAAACTAAAAATAAAGAATATAAATTAAGACTTATTGTATCAGACAGAGAAAGAATGTTACTTAAAAACGGCGGACTTATAAATTATTTAAAAACCAAATAGTTTTCATAAAAATTTTCTGGGATGTTAGTGTTTTTAAAAATTTAATTTTATATTTTATAACATAAAAGGGGAAAATGACATGGATATTTCAAGAAAAGAAAAAAAAATATTGAAAGAGCAAAGACGTCAAGAAGAAGAGGAAAAGAGAAGAGAGGAAGAATTATTCGGTATTGAGTCAAAAAAATCATTTAACAAAAAACCTTTGATTATTATAACAGTGTGTGCTTTTATTATTGCGCTTTTAATATCTATGGTTATGTTATGGGGTATGTTTTTTAAAAACGACAATACATTAGGTAAAGAGCTGAAAGTAACTGACAGTGCATATATGCAAATACCTAAAGAATGGGAAGATTATGAGGTGGATTATGATTCTGGCGGAACTTCTTTTTCAAACAGTCAGGATATAAACAAAAATTATTATTTTTATTTTGATACAAACGAATATAAAGATAATATAGAAAATAATATTGATAATTGGATATCTTTTCAAAAAGAAAGTGTTGAAATAAAAAATAAGATAGATTTAAATATTGATGATAGAGAAGCTATAATGATTGAGTATGAAGATGATATGGGAGAAGGTTATTCTACTTATTCAAGATATTATGCGATACAAAACGGAGATAATGTTGTTTATATACTTTTTACTACAGACAAAAACGATTTTAGTGAGTTGGAAAAAGCATTGGAAACTTTTCATTTTTAAGAATGAATTGCTCTATATGCTATGTTAATTAAATAGAAATAATGTTGGTAATATAAAACATATCGGTTTGTTGTTTATTTAAAACCGATATGTTTTTATTGTAGATTTGATTATTTGTTTTATACAAATATTTTAATAAAATTCTTTTTTTACGCTTCTGAGAAACATATCTTTTAACATTTTATGAGGATTTACTTCTTCTTTGAGAACGGCATTTACTCCGGAGGTTATTGGCATATCTATATTATATTTTTTGCTTAATTTAACAAGTGCCTCTGCTGTTGTCACTCCTTCTGCAAGATAGTTGTCACTATTTGTGCCTTTTACGAAGTTTTCTCCGTATTTTCTGTTGTTTGAGAATTCGCTGAACAGTGTTGCTTCATAGTCTCCCAGGTGACAAAGTCCATAAGCAGTGATTTCTCGTCCTCCCATAGCCTTTATCAGTCTTGAAACTTCTCTTGCTCCTCTTGCCATTAATGCACCTTTTAGTGAAGCGTATCCCACAGCATCAAGCATTCCCGCTGCAATACCAATTACATTTTTTGCTGCAGCTCCTATTTCATCGCCGATCAAATCATCTCCTATATAAAGTCTTATAAGATCACTTGAAAATTCTTTAACTACTTTATTTGTTATTTCTTCGCTTTTGCTGTCTATAACCATACAATTAGGAATTCTTTTTACAAAACTTTGAACATGTCCAGGTCCAACCCATACTGCAACATTTGCATTTTCGCCAAGAACTTCTTCGACAACTTGTGTAAGTCTGTCACCTGTAGCTATTTCGATGCCTTTCATACAAAGAATAAAAATTTTATCTTTATAATCAAATTCTTTTATATTCTTTAATAGATTTCTTAGTTGTTGTGAGGAAATTGAAATTATAATTATCTCATTACTTTCAACAGCTTCTTTTAAATTGGTTGTTAGCTTTGTGTTTTCACTTAAATATAAATATTTGTTTTTTCTTGTATTTATTAATTCTTTTAAATTATTGGAATTTTCTCTTCCCCATATTGTTACATCATGACCTATTTTGTCACTATACCAACCTAAAAAAGTTCCCCATCTACCACATCCAAGTACAGATACCTTCATAATTTACCTCTTTAAATTTATTTTGATATAATTATTTTACATTTTAAATATTTATTATTCAATATTAAAATACATTTAAAATTTTATTCAAAATATGGGTATTTATAAAAAATTTATTATTTATTGTCAAAAATATTTTTAAACTATTGAATTGTGTTATTATAAAATATATTTGTAAAAATTTTACAATAGGTTATAATAAAACCGAGGTATTTAGTATGAAAATAAAAGAAAATTATAATATGAAGTTTTTAATGGAAGTAAATAACGATGTTGAAGCCTGTGTTGTAGAAGGGCTTCTTGATTCTTGCAATATAAAAGTAAAGTTAAAATATGACACAGATATTGGCGGAGCAAAGGTTATAATTGGAAAAAGTGCAATGCCTGTTAATATATATGTAAATAAAGAAGATTATGAGCTTGCAAAAGAAATAATAAACAGTGAATTTGAAGAGAGTAAAGAAGATTAAGAAGGTAACACTATGAATTATTATGACATAAATTTAAAGAAGTTTGTGGACTATTTTAAAAATGGAATAAAACAAAAAGAAGATAAAACTCTAGGTGTTGAACTTGAGCATTTTATTGTTAAAGAGAATATGGAAAGTGTAGATTATTATGAAGAACATGGTGTAAGATATATTCTCGAAAAATTAAGTCCATTTTTTGATGAGAAGGTATATAAAGACGGTAATCTTATTGGACTTTCGAAGAATAAATCAAATATTTCCTTAGAGCCTGCAAGTCAGCTTGAAATAAGCATTGGCCCTTTTATAAAAGTAGCCGATATATTGGAAGAATACAGTTATTTTCTTTTAAACATAACTCCGATTTTAAAAGAACTAAATTATAAAATCGTATACTCAGGATATCAACCTAAGTCGAAAGTTGATAATCTTAATTTAATACCTAAAAAACGTTATGAATATATGCTTGATTATTTTTCATCGGTAGGTAACCATGGTAAGAACATGATGAAAGGTTCTGCTTCAACTCAAGTAAGTGTTGATTATTTTAGTGAAGAGGATTTTAAAAATAAGTTCCGTCTTGCAAATATTTTTTCACCTTTAATTTCTTTAATGACAGATAATACATTTATATTTGAGGGAGAAGAATATAAGAAAAATTGTATTAGGGTAGAAATATGGAATGATGTAGACAAAGATAGAAGCATGGTTGTAAAAGATGCTTTAAATAAGGATTTTGGATTTGAAGATTATGCAAAATATATTTTAGATGCTCCTGCAATTTTAATTGAAGACGAACAAGGTAACAGTATTTATACAAAAGATAAAAAAATAAAGGATATATATAAAAATAAGGAAATAACAAAAAAGGATATAGAACATTTAATATCGATGTTTTTCCCTGATGTAAGGCTTAAGAATTATGTGGAAATAAGAATGGCAGATTGTATGCCAATGTATTATGCTCTTTCTTATGCGGCAATAATAAAGGGAATATTTTATAATGAAGAAACAATAAAATATTTTTTAGATAAATTTAGTTTTGTAAGAAACGAAGATGTTATAAAAGCAAAAGAAGAAATTATACAAAATGGATATGAAGCTAAAGTTTATGGTTTTTATGCTTCTGACATAATAATGGAAATGATAGAAATTGCAAAAGAAAACTTGCATGAAGAAGAAAAAGAAAGTGTTGATTTATTTTATCAGCTTGCAAAAAACAAACTCACTTTGAAAATGAAAAAAGAAAGAGGAGAGTAAGATGAAAGTAAGAGAACTTACGGAGGAATATTTAGATTTAATAAATGAAGATTTGGAATATTCAAAGGAGAATTATAACAAAGCTTTTGATTATATAAATTCTTCTACTGCGATTTATCATGGAAGCCCAATAAGATTTCCATATGTTCCAAAACTTTATACAAATGAAGTAATAGAGTATTTTGAATATGTAGCAAAAACTACACATACTATTCTTTGCAAAATAATTAATAAATACATGGAAGATGAGAATTACAGAAAACTATTCCCTTTTTCAAAAGAACTTGAAGAACTTATTCTTTGTGACAATGGATATTCTCAGCCTCTTCCAATAGCGAGAATAGATTTATTTTTTAATGAAGATGATTTTTCTTTTAAGTTTTGTGAGTTTAATGCCGACGGTGCAAGTGCCATGAATGAAGATAGAGAACTTAACAATGCTTATAAAGATGACAAATTATTTTTAAAATTTTGTGAAAGATACAATGTAAGACATTTTGAACTTTTCGATACATGGGTTGATGAATTTATGAATATTTACTCAGATTTTGAATATAAGGTAGATAACCCAACTGTTGCTATTGTTGATTTTATGGAAAGTGCAACGAATGAAGAGTTTAAAATATTTAAACAAAGATTTGAGAAAAAAGGTTATAAGACTTTAATAGAAGATATAACAACGTTAAAATATGATAACGGATTATATTCAAAAGACGGAGTAAAGATTGATGCTGTATACAGAAGAGCCGTAACAAGCGAACTTATGGAAAAGATCGATAAAGCTCCTGCTTTTATTGAAGCTATAAAAGACAAAAAGACTTGTATAATCGGTTCAATAAGAACACAGGTTATACATAATAAGATAATATATAAAATTATGCATCAAAAAGAAACTTTTGAATTTTTAACAGAGGAAGAAATTCAATTTATTAAAGAACACATTCCTGCAACAAGCTGGTTGAAAGACGGAGAATTTAACAGAGATGAAGTTGTAAACAATAAGGATAAATGGATAATAAAACCTGATGATTTATATGGAGCAAGGGGAGTATATGCCGGAGTTGATTATTCAAAGGAAGAATTTGAAAAACTTGTTGATGAAAATACAAATAAAGGATATCTCCTTCAAGAATACGCACCTATGTATAAAACAAAGAATTTCTTAAAAGAAAAAAGTGGGGAATTTGTGTTTGATGAATTTAACAATATGCCCGGACTTTTCCTTTATAATGGAAAATTTGCAGGAGTGTATTCAAGAGCGGGAAGACAAGGAATAATATGCGAAGATGCAGGCGGAGTTGCAATTTGTTCTATGAATGTGGATATTTAGTTTTACATGAATTTAAAGGAGGCTTGCCTCCTTTTGTTTTTTTATATTTTTGTAGTATCATAATATAAAGTAAACATAAAAGAGGTAATATTACATATATGAAAATAGACAGACTTGTTAGTATTGTTATAACATTAATTGAAGAAGATAAAGTTACGGTTTCATCTTTAGCAAAAAAATTAAATGTTTCAATCAGAACAATAAATAGAGATATACTGGAGTTATCTAATGCAGGAATTCCTATTACTACCGTTAAAGGAAAAAACGGTGGAGTAATGATAGATAAAGAATATAAAACTCAAAATAATATTTTAAATACAGATAATGCCGATACGATATACTCAGGACTTAGGAGTCTTGATAACATGACAAACAATGTCAGATATAAAATTTTACTTGATAAGTTTAAAGAACATCCAGATAGTGAAAATAATATAAATTTATCAAATTATTTTAATAATTCTTTATCTGATAAAATAGATAAAATAAATGATTCAATTTCAAAAAATAAAGTTATTAATTTTGATTATTTTTTAAAAAAAGGAAAGGTAAATATTAAAGTTCATCCTTATAGTCTTTCTTTTAGATGTTATTCTTGGTATTTATATGGATATTGTGAGAATGAAGAAAAAATTAATGTATATAATATAGATAAAATATTAAATTTAAATCAAGTTGAATGTTTTTTTAAGAAGAAAGAAGACATAGACGAAAAGAAAGAAATAGACAAAATATTTAAAAATAGAAAAGGTATTAATGTAGCAATATTATTTGATAAAAGTGTGGAATACAGATTGTTAAATGAATTTGGACAAGGAAGTTATATGCACTTTTTAGACGATAAATTGATTTTTGAATATACTTTTCATGATAAAGATTATTTGTTTTCATGGCTGCTTACTTTTGCAGATAAAGCGAAACTTATTTATCCAACAAAACTACGTGAAGATTTCCTTTGTATGTTAAATAAAATAAAAGATAATTATTCTATGGAAACATAAAAAACAGCTTTATTAGCTGTTTTTTACTATATCCAAAAGTTCTTTAAGGCTGTCAATAAAATAATTAGGGTTTTCTGTAGATAAGTATTCTTTTGTGTTATATCCGTATGTTACGCTTGCAACTTTAATATTTGCTTTATGAGCAGAAACAATATCCCTTACTTCATCACCTACATATAAAATTTCATCATCTTCTAATTTTAGTTTTTTCTTGATTTTATTTATTTTAATTTCCTTTGAGAATAAAGGTGAAGAAATAATAAAATCCATATTATTTATATTCTCGTTTTTAAGAAAATTATTTATATTTTTTTTCGTGTTTGAAGATATAATTCCCATATATTTTAAATTGCTTTTTAAATTTATTAAAATATCTTTTATATCTTCTTCATATGGGTCCATAGATTTATGATGTTCTTTCATAAGTTTCTGACCTTTTTTCATTAGTGAAAAAATTTTTAAATATGGAACTCCAAGGTCTTTTGCAATATTGTGAATTGGCTGTCTTTTTAATTCGTCAATATACTCATGTGTAATTTCTTTATAACCGTATTTTCTTGCAATTTGATTGTATACAACAAATATTACATTCTCTGTATTAGCTAATGTTCCATCAAAGTCAAAAATGACACATTTATAACTCATTTGTGTTTCCTTTTCCAAATCTTATTGTATTTTAGTTTATTATATCACAATATTATAAAAGTTAAATTACATTTATATTAACTTTCTCTTATTTATGTTTAAAATAATGGAATGGTTTATTATATCACAGTAAGAAAAAGTAAGCGTGTTTTGTTTGTTATTTGAGATTGTAGAAATAGTAAAAATATTTTGATAGGCATTTTCTATTGTTCCTTTTTGTTTTATTATTTTCCCTCTGGATTCTTTCCTTATAAAATAAACATCTTCACCTATATTATTTTTTATAAGATTTTTTGCATATGAATAAGAATATTTTGGTAGCTTCATCTAAACCTCCTTTTATATAAATTATTATTGACTTTTTCACTTTGTTTTAACCATTTTTTTCTTTTGTTTCCACAAAGTATCATTAAAATTAAAGTAATATTCTTTATTTTTTTTTACTAATATGGTAAACTTTTAATACGTGTAGATATTAACTATAAAGAGTTAAAACACAGGGAGGTCATGTTTATTCATGAAATTGAAATGGGTTAGTAGACGAAATGAGGAACAAGAACTTAATAAAGTCTACAGACAAATTGTAAAAAGAGAAAATAAATATCATATAGCTGAAGAATCAACTTATATACATAAAAAAGAAAATATATTTAAAAAAATTGCAGGCGGTAAAAAAGTAGAAAAGAAGCCTTCAAAAATAAGAGAGAAGTATCAAGATAGTTGGCTAAATAGACAAATTAATGAAATAAAAGAAGATTTGTCGGATTTAATTTTAAGTATTAAATATTACATTAAAAAATTAAAATTTGGTTTTAGAGATTTTAGAGTTTATGCTAAAAGCCACTTTTTTAATGTTGTTGTTGGATTTTTTGTACTAATTATTATAGGTGTTGGTGTATTTACTTACAATAATTTGTTTGCTTATGAAGTTGTATTTAATGGTACTAAAATAGGGGTTGTAAAAAATGTTGAAGATTTTGAACAGGCTCTAACAAATGTAGATGCAAACCTTACGAAATGGTATGGAAGTTCAAATGTATTCTATGAAAAATCTATAAGTTATCAAAAAGTACCTATTGAAAATCCAAATGATATTTTAGATAGTGATGAGTGTGAAAATGCAATATATAATATGAACTTACCTCTTTTTTGTAAAGGTGCAGTAATTACGGTAAATGGAGAAGAAGCAGTTAGAGTTGCGTCAACTCAAGATGCAAAAACTGTTATTTCAAATATAGGAAGCATTTATGAAGAAGAGAATGAAAATGAAAAAGTAATCAAAAGCAGTGAAGTAAAAGAAGATTTGGAATATAAAGAAAAACTTATTTCTATAGATTCTGCTATGGAAGTTCATGAAGCGATAGAATACTTAAACGATACTTCAGATAATAAAGTTGTAAATAATGATGACAGCAATATTTTAAATGCTATAGATGAAGCAAAAGAAGGGACAAACTTAGTAAGTGCTCTTAATTTTAGGGCAGATGATTTTGCTACAGAAGAAATAGATTCAAAACCTTCTATAACAATAACAACTGTAAAACAAGTAACTTATAAAGAAGATGTAGATTATAAAACAATATATAAGGATGATTCAAGCGTTTATGTAGGGACTACAAAAGTTACTCAAGAAGGAAAAGACGGAGAAAAGAAAGTAACGGCAGTAAATACATATGAAAATGGAGAAGTTGTTGAAAGTGATGTTCAAAGTGAGGAAATAATTGAAGATTATACTCCAAAAATTGTTGCAAGAGGTTCAAAACCTCTTCCTCCTACAACAAGCAGCGGAACATTCATTATGCCTGCAAGCGGTACGATATCAGCTTTAAATAAAGCAGGGTCTCATGCGGGATATAAAGCTGTTGATATTGCAAATCCTACCGGAACTCCTATTTATGCATCTGATACAGGTATAGTTGTTAGAGCAGGATGGTATGCAGGATATGGTAACTGTGTGGATATTGATCATGGTAATGGATATTTAACAAGATATGGTCATAACTCTTCAATTTTAGTTACTGTCGGACAAAAAGTTCAACAAGGTGAAAAAATTGCTTTAATGGGAAGTACAGGAAACTCAACAGGTCCACATTGTCACTTTGAAATTCACTATAATGGAGTTCAACAAGTTATATTAAATTATTTTGACTATTTAAGAAACGGACTTTATGTAAATGCCTTACAAGAATAATTCAGGAGAAATGTTTTGATTAGTACAATAATAATAATTATTTGTTTAGTGGCTGCTGTATTGCTTCAAGTTATACTATGCAAAAAAGATAATATTCATATGGGATTAATAATTCCAGGAATATTTATTCTTATCGCTCTTGTTATGAGTTTATTAGCCGGTGGGGATACTCTATTAAAAGTCAATACTTTTATGCAGTGGGTTTCTCCTGGTATTGTGGCACTTGCTATCTATATTTATATAAAAAAGAAAAAATATGACTTAAGAAAGCAAGAACATGAGGAATACAAAAAAAATCAAAATAATAATTTAGTTGATATAAATGAAAATGAAGTAATTGAAGTAGAAGCTGAAATAATAGATAAAGAGGAATAAAATCGGGGGGCAATAAGCCTCCCGTTTTTTATATTTAATATATATTTTAAATTATGTTGGTTTGTATTATAATGTAAACAAATATCTTAGGAGATGAAGATTATGACATTAGAAGAATTCTTTATGAAATATAAGAAAGTTGCTCTTGCATATAGTGGAGGAATAGACTCTTCATATCTTTTATATATGGCAAAAAAATATAATGTAGATGTAACGGCGTATTTTGTTAAAACAGAATTCCAGCCTAATTTTGCAATGAAAGATTGTCTAAGATTTGCAAAAAAGGTTGATGCAGATTTAAAGATAATTGCACAAAATATTATTGATAATTCTGATATTGTAAATAATAGTAGTAATAGATGTTATTTTTGCAAGAAGTATTTTATGAATCTTATAAAAACCAAGGCAAAAGAAGACGGATATGAGATATTAATTGACGGTACTAACTTTTCCGATGATGAATATGACAGTCCCGGTACAAAAGCTTTAAGGGAGATGAATATTTTATCACCTTTAAAAATGTGCAGTATTACGCAAAAAGATGTAATACAACTATCTCTTAAGGAAGGGCTTGATATTGAAAATAAAAATTCGTATTCTTGTCTTGCAACCAGAGTATGTGAAGGTGAAAAAATAACAAAAAAAACTTTTATCCAATATTGAAAAACTGAAGCATATCTTTTTTCTTTAAGTTTTAGAGATTTTGATTTATCTGTTACAAATAATACTGCTGTTATAACGGTAAAGAAAGATGATATGGATAATATTTTTGCATATAGAGATAAAATCATAATTGCAATGTCTCCGATGTTTGATAATGTTTACTTAAATTTAAACAATAAAAAATAGATAGATTTTATATTGGGAGGAAATATGAAACAAATTTATGTTAATTGTTCTAATGGTGCAGACTGCGAAAGTATATTATCTGCATTATATGATTTATATGATAATAAAATAGAATTTTTAAATGAAATAAATAATTTTAAAATTGGTGATATAAGAATTTCTTTTAACGATAGGAAAATAAATAATAATGTTTTTAAATGCATAAACAAGGATAAAATAGATAATGTTAATAAAGAAAAAAAAAGTAATGACAGCTCTAACGAAGAAGATTTTTCTCTTGACAGTTTATATGCATATGAAGTAGGTTATGATGATTATTTAAAAGAAAGAGCCACAATAAATAATAATGTAACTAATGAAAATAATGAAAAATCAGATTCTGAAATTATGGATTTTCCTTTAGACGGACTTTATGCATATGAAGTAGGTTATGATGATTATTTAAAAGAAAGAAATAAATATCAAAAAAAAGAACAGGATGTTAAGCATGAGCAAAATAATGACTTCCCAGTAGACAGCCTTTGTGCTTTTGAGATAGGCTATGATGATTATTTGAAGGAAATAATAAAGAATCATGAAAAAGAACATGAGCATAATAGTATTTTACTAAATGAAATTAATAATATTATAGATAAGACGAATTTAGATTTTAATATAAAAGAAGATATAAAAAATATATTTTCTATTCTTACTTTAGCTATGGCAAAAGTACAGGGGATTGATGTAAGTGAAGTTCATTTTCATAAAGATAAGATTTTTTATGATATTACTTATGTATGTGGGGTAGCATATTTAATAAATAAATTAAATGTAAAAAAAGTTATATCATCTTTTATTTCAGTAAGTAATATGAGTAACAATGCAGATAGCAGTTATTATATCGCAAATGAAATTTTAAAAGGAATTCCTGTACATGTAAAAGAAAATACAAAAAATCTTACTCCATTAGCTGCTGCTATTATAAAATACTATTCTGATGAGTTTATAAAGGATTTAAGTATAGTTTATAATAATATTGGATATGGAGTAGGGGAAAGTGAAGATATCCTTGTAGAAGTATTTATTGGGGATTATAATAATCAATTAATTCCGGAAGATAAGGTTATTTCTCTTTTAGTTGATTTATCTGATATGAACACAAATGAAATTGATTTTGTATTTGAAAGATTATTACAATCAGGAGTTTTAGATGTTTATACTATACCAATACATAAGAAAAATGGTTATTCAAGCTTAATGGAAGTCATATTAAATCCTGAAGATGAAGAATCTATTGTTAAAGAAATATTTAAGTATACTAAGGCCTTTGATATAAGAAGAAAAGAATATGATAGATATGTTTTGGATAAAAAGGTTGAAAATATATATACGAAATATGGTATGGTAAGATTTAATATTGCAAAAGGATTTGGTGTAAATAAAGTTGAACCTGAGATTGAAGATTTAAAAGAAATAGCAAAGCGAGAAAATATTACTTTGGATGAAATTGATTTTAAATAAAAAAAGAACATCTTTATTGATGTTCTTTTTTATTTATCATTTACTAAAATTATTCAACGATTTCAGCAACAACTCCTGAACCTACTGTTCTACCACCTTCTCTGATAGCGAATCTTAATCCTTCTTCGATAGCGATTGGTGTGATTAGTTCGATTGTTGTTGTAATGTTATCTCCAGGCATTACCATTTCTGCTCCGCCTTCTAATTCTACTACTCCTGTTACGTCTGTTGTTCTGAAGTAGAATTGTGGTCTGTATCCGTTAAAGAATGGTGTATGTCTACCACCTTCATCTTTTGTTAATACGTATACTTCTGCTTTGAATTTTGTATGTGGGTGAATTGAACCTGGTTTTGCTAATACTTGTCCTCTTTCAATTTCTGTTCTATCTACACCTCTTAGTAATGCTCCGATGTTATCTCCTGCAACACCTTCGTCAAGTTGTTTTCTGAACATTTCTACACCTGTTACTACTGACTTGTTGATTTCTTTTTTGATACCTACGATTTCAACTTCGTCTCCAACTTTTACGATACCTCTTTCTACTCTACCTGTTGCTACTGTACCTCTACCTGTGATTGAGAATACGTCTTCTACTGGCATTAGGAATGGTTTATCTGTATCTCTTACTGGTTCTGGAATGTAGTTGTCTACTTCTTCCATTAGTTCTAAGATTTTATCTCCCCATTCGCTTGATGGATCTTCTAATGCTTTTAATGCTGATCCGATTACGAT
>NZ_JAMYJV010000005.1:0-190068 GCF_024135845.1 Anaerofustis sp. NSJ-163 | reverse complement strand
GTGACGATAGCGACGGTGTAACACCTGTAAACATTCCGAACACAGAAGTTAAGCCCGTCCACGCCTAGAGTACTTGTCTGGAGACGGACTGGGAGGGTAGGTAGTCGCGGGGTTTTTTTATTATTTATAATATTATATTTAATTTTAGAACTAATACAAAATGAGGAATATTATTTTTTTATTTGTATTAGCTTTAAAGTTTTAAAATTTGAATTTTTTTATTGTATATGCTAAAATATATAAAATATAAGACTAAGATTTATAGGAGATTTACATGATAAATTTAGATAGTTTAGAAATTAAATCAAATGCAGATAAAGTTTTTAATGTAATAAAACAACTAGAGTTAGATATTTTAGAAGAAATAGATAAAATATGTAGAAAAAATAAAATTGAATATTCTATTGGAGGAGGCACTATGTTAGGCGCTATTAGACATGGAGGCTTTATTCCTTGGGATGATGATATTGATATAGAATTAACAGCTGAAAATTATGAAAAACTTATTGAAGCTTGTAAAAAAGATTTAAATACTAAAAAATATACATTATTAACAAATGAAACAAATCCAAAATTTAATGATTTTCCGGCAAAGATTTTGTTAAAAAATACTATTGCTAGAAGTAAATCTGCAAGAAACGCGAATTTACCATTAACTTTATGTGTTGATATTTTTAAGTTAGATAATATGCCTAATGATTTTGAAAAGAGAAAAGAAATTGCACATAAATTATTTAACTTACGACAATGTATGTTTTGTAAGACATATAATAATATTACATTTTTAAAAGACCCAAATGATAGGCAAGGTAAAAATTTAAAATATATAAAATATGTGTCTCGTCCAGCTTTATATAAAAAAATAAAAAAGCTCGAAAAACAATGCAATGAATTGTATAAGGATTCAGATTATTTATATGATAATTGTATCTATCATGTAGGATATTATGGAGAACCAAATTTTGATAAAACGGGGTATGAGGATGTTAAATTTGAAAATTTAACTGTTAGGAAATTTAAACAGCATCACGAATATCTATGTAATTTATTTGGTGATGATTATATGGAAATGCCTCCAGTTGAAAGTAGAATGACCCATCATAATTATGTAGAATTTGATTTAGGGCCATATGCAAAGATGTATGATTTACCTGATGATTATGAAAAATATATGATTAATTCTTTGGATGGGGATAGATTATCTAGAATGAAAAATTTATGCCTTGATATGTTGGATGAAGTTGATAGAATATGTAAAAAATATGATATAAAATATTTTTTAAGTGGTGATGATTTAATATTTAAAGCTAAAAATATTGAGGAAATGTCTAATTTATGGCGTAAAGATGTAGGAATATTAATGGATTTTAATAATTTAAAGAAGTTTAATAGTGTAGTTGAAAATGAACTTGATGAAAAGTATTTCTATCAAACAGAAGAAACAGATTCTGAATATTTCTATGCTTATCCTAAAATAAGGCTTAAAGATACTTATTTAAAAGATAAAAGATTAGTCCCTGCTAAAATAAATGAAGGATTATGGATTAATATTGGTATAATGGTTAATGCTCCTAATGATCCTGTAGAAAGTGAAAATTATTATAAACAGATAAAATCAATTAATTCTGATATTGAATTAAAGTGCTTATTTGATGAAGTTAGAACTAGAAATTTAAAAAGGAAAAAAATTTCTATAAGAAGAAGTGTAATAAGATCACAAATAAAAAAACATAGAAAAGCAAAACGAATAAATGAATTAAAGAATGTATCTTTAAAAGAGTTAAAAGAAAAAAGAAAAAAACTATATAATAAATATGAAAATATAAATACAGATTATGTTGTAGATATTTCAACAACTATGTTAAATATGAATCGAATAAAAAAAGAATATTTTTCTGAAGGAAAAAGAGATACTTTATTAGGTCATGTTTATAATTTCCCTTCAAATTACAAAGCAATATGTAATGACTTTTTAAATATTTTTCCAAATAGAGAAAAAAAATATGATATATTATTTGAAATGAAAAACACAGAAAAGGATAAATATGATGAAGCTGTTAATAAAGGTACAGAAAAATTCTTAATTAATATAAACAAAAAACATCCAAGTTTCAATTTATCTATATATGATATAGACGAATATAAATTATCAGTATTAGATTTATAAAAAAAGAAGCTTTTATAAGCTTCTTTTTTATAAATCTAAATCAAATACTCCTGATCTATAATCATCAGCGTCATACATTCCAAGTTCAAATAAAGATACTTTCTTGTTTAGTTTTTCTTCTTGTTTTTCTGTTAAATTATTACATAAATAATTATATTCTTCTATATTTTCTTCTTTTAATTTTTTTACATCAAATAGATGTTTTTTCATTTTATTTCTTTGTTTATTAGAAATTTCTAAGAATTCTTGTAAATTTTTAGGGAAATTTAAATTATGATTTAAATAATTTATACTTTCACCTTCAGCAAATACAGATTTTTTTATATCTTTTAAAGGAAGTAAACTTGTTGTCGATTCTAAATAAAAATCACTTTCAATATTTTCATATTTATTAATTAAATGTTTTTGTCTCATAACTAATAGTTTTAATGGGATTAACTGTGTAAGTTGCCATTTTAAATATCTTTTTCTTCCTTTTTTCTTTAATTTTCTTGCTCTTAAAGAGTTATATAGCCATTTTAATCTAATTTGATCATATACATTACTTAATGCTCTATAATGTTTTAAACGTTTTTTAGCATCATTGGAAGTATTAATTAATACACCAATATTTATCCATAATCCTTGGTTTACATCTGCTGGAAAAGTTCTTCTGTCCCTAAAATAAGTGTAATTTAATTTTAATTTAGAATATGGGAAATGATAATTATTATTTGTAATATTATTTTCTAAGAAATAATAATGATTTAATTCTTTAGGTGCAACTTCAATAAATTTATCATATGCTTTTTTATCCATCAAAACAGTAACATCATCTCTCCATATTTTTGCATATTCTTCTGTATTGTTTGCTTTATATAAAGCATCATCACCACAAACAAAATAAGTAATATTATATTTTTTGCATATATTATCAATTACATCGAGCATTTCAAGTGATACTTGTTTTACTTTTTTTAATCTTGGAGCGTCTAGGTTCATTATGATATATTTTACATATTCTTTTGGAAGTCCATATTTTTCTGCATAAGGTCCAAGATCTACTCTTTTCCATTTATGGTGAGAAATTCTTTTTTCTTTTGGAAAAATTTTCATGTAGTTATCACCATATAATATTTTTAAGAAAGTGTCATATTCTTTTAAACATTTTACTGTTAAGTTTTCAAATGGAACATCTATATATTCTTTCTTTATACTCGAAGGAAATCCTCCAAAATTTCCATTTATGATTGAAGTATCAATTACATAATTTGTTTTTTCACCCTTCTTATGGTAATGCTTTGCATATTTGTCAAATTTTTTTAAGAAGTGCTTATAACTTCTAAGTTTTACATATATTCTTGCAATAGTCTTAAATGACTGTGGTACTTGGTTTGTAATGCCATACCATTTATAATAAGTTAATACTTTTATCCAATAGATTTTTTTTGCATAGTATGCTCTTTTAATTTTATTATTTGGTAAATAATCATGAATAAAGATATCAATAAATATACAATGATTATTTCCACTTAATTCCATTGATTTATTATTTAAAATGGTGTTGTTAATCATTAATCTTGGTGTGTAAGAATAAAAATTGGGGTTATTTTCATTACATTCAAGATGGAAGATATTTTCATCTAATTCATATTTTGAAACTTCTAAGAATTTTTCAAATTCAACTCTGTCCATATCGATGTCAATATCATCATCCCATGGAATATATCCTTTATGTCTAATAGCTCCAAGACAAGTACCACCACCCAGAGAGTAATTTATATTATGTTTTCTACATATTCTATCAATTTCTGCTAAACCTTCTAATTGTATTTTTCTTATAACATTTAATACTTGATCTTTTTTGCTTAAAGTCATATTATTTATTTTTTTCCTCCCTAATTCTTATTATAGCTCTAAATATTTCTAATTCGGCAGGGGTTGTGATTTTTAGATTCATTAATTCTTTATCTTGAACTATATAGATTTTTTTTCCTAAAGTATATAGTAGAGAAATAAAACATGTTCCATAATTTTCATCATCTAAAATATTTCTTTTTATTCCTTCATTGTATGCATATTGAAGATCTTTGGCACTTAGAGCTTGAGGTGTTCCTCCTGCATATACTTGATTTTTTGTATAAAATTTATTTACTTCAGAATTTTCAGTTATCATAAAATTTCCTGTTTTATTTGGTATACCAGTAAGTGAAGGTCCTTTTTCTTTTGCTGATTTTATTATATCTGTTATTACACTATCAAAAACCATCGGTCTAACACCATCATGAATAACAATTGTATCATCTTCTGATGACATAAAATCTTTAGCTTTTTCAAAACCTTTCATTATAGATTGTTTTAATGTATCTCCACCTTGTACAATTGCTTTAACTTTTTTTAGATCATATTCGTTTACTTTATCTTGAACAAAAGATATATAATCTTTTAATGTTACTATAATGATAGCATCAATATTATTATTATTTTCAAATTTTTCTAAACAGTAGAAAAGAACAGGTTTTCCTTCAACATCTAAAAACTGTTTAGGTGAATCTTTATATTCTTCACCCATTCTTGTACCTCTACCACTTGCTGTAATAATTGCAATATTCATTTTAATTTTCTCCTTATTTTATATTTATTATTTTTTCTAATAATCCGTTTTTTACAATCATTTCAAAGAAATCAAGTTGATGTTGGTATGTTATTTTAATATTATAAGGACTATCCTTTACGATTGCATAAGGATTATTGGTATTAATACATAATGTGCATAGTGCAGGGCAATTTTCGTAGACATTCATTTCTTTTGCTTGCCTATTATATTTTTCTAAATATCCTAATTTAATTGCTTGTGGAGTTTTAGACATATAAGAGGTGTCATTTCCTATATAACTTATACTATCTTTTTCATCACAAATAAATGCACATTCGGCAATTTTTACCATCCCACCTGCAGCACCGCATTCTTTTGCTTTTTCAACTATTTCTTCAACAGTTGATGTTGATACAAGAGGGCGTACTGCATCTGCCATTATTACTAAATCATCATCATTCATTAGTTCTTTTGCAACCTTTAATCCATTGAGAAAAGAGTCGCTAGTAGTTTTTCCTCCTTTTACAATTTTAAATAATTTTGTTATATTAAATTTTTTGCAATATTCTTCGGCTAAATTAATGTAATCTTCATGACAAGAAATTATTATTTTGTCTATATTGTTTGCTTTTTGTAATGGTTCAATAGAATAAATTAATAAAGGTTTACCTTCTACTTCAATAAATTGTTTTGGTAAAGAGGCTTTTTTATCATTTATTCTTTGACCAGTACCTCCAGCTTTAACAATTGCAATATTCATTATCTTTCTCCTATACAATTATTTTATTATAATTTTACATAATTTTTATTTTACCATATTATATATATTTTAGCTATATATTTTTTTATATAGCTAAATTTAAATATGTAAATATAAAATTAGTCTAATTTATTTAAAAGTATATATTGCTATTAAATATGTCTTTTATTTTATGCTATAATAAAAAATATTATAAAATATAAGAGGTGTAAAATGAAAATTATAGCGGATTTACATACACATACAAATATTAGCGAACATGCTTTTTCAACTCTTGAAGAAAATTGTATTGCGGCAAATAAAGCAGGGCTACAAGCCGTTGGTATTACAAACCATGGACCTGCTTTGGAAGATGGTGCAAGTCATTGGCATTTTAGAAGTCTTGGAAAGAATAATCCAGGTAAAATGCATGGGGTTTATTTAATAAGTGGTATAGAACTTAACATAATGCCTGAGGGTAATGTGGATTTAGAAGAAGAGTACATGGAAAATCTTGATTTAAAAATTGCATCTTTCCATCAAGAAATATTTTATCCAAAAGATAAAAATCATGTTAATGATATGCTTAGTGAGGCTTTGCTTAATAAAAACATAAATGTATTTGGTCATCTTGGAAATGAAATTTTTAAATTTGACTATGAGATGATTATATCTCAGTGTAATAAATATAATAAGATAGTTGAAGTAAATAATCACTCTTTTGCACAACGTCCGGGAAGTGATGTTAATTGTTTTGAAATTGTCAAACTATGTAAAAAATATGAAGTACCTATTATTGTAAATTCAGATGCACATATTTCTTCTGCAATAGGACATTTTGATGAATCAATAAAGTTGTTAAATGAAGTAGGTTATCCTGAGGAATTAGTTGTTAATTCTTCTATTGAAAGATTAAGAGATTATTTCAAACAAATTAGAGGTATTGATATTTGTAATAGATAGTTTTGTAAAGTCAATTTATTGAAGAAAAAAATGTATTATGTTATAATATTTAATCGGAAAAATTAAAATAGGGAATTTATGTATGGATTATATAACCATTAATGATAATTTTAACAGTACAATAGAAATAAAAAAATCTACTTTTATTTCAAATTTATTTTCGGTTAAAAATGTTGAAGAGGCTGAAAAATATCTTGAAGAAATTAGAAAAGAACACTATAAAGCTACTCATAATTGTTATGCATATATAATAGGTAAGAAAATGGAAATAAAAAAATCCAGTGATGATGGAGAACCTGCTATGACTGCAGGCAGACCTATATTAAATGCTATGGAAAAAAATAATCTTACAAATGCGTTAATAGTGGTTACAAGATATTTTGGAGGGATAAAACTTGGTGCCAGCGGGCTAATAAGAGCTTATTCTTCTTCTGCAAGTGAAGTTATAAAAGAAGCAAAGCTTGTAAAAAAGGTAATGACAGCTTTAACAAAAATTTCTTATGATTATTCTCTTCACGGAAAAATTGAAACGTATTTAAGAAAGACAGGGTATAAACTTGAAGATGCAGTTTTTACCGATAAAGTTACTTATGGAGTATATGTTCCGATAAATTTACAGGAAGAATTTAAAAATGAACTTATTGCAATTACAAATGCAAAAATAAATATAGAACATATAGATGATGTTTATATAGATAAATATTTATAAGGTGGTATCATTATGGATTTTAACATGGTTTTTAAGGATATTGTTGATAATGAAAAAAATCCGGTTTGTTTTGTAGATACAAACCATATTATAACGTACATGAATAAAAGTGCTTTAAAACGTTATGCTCATAGAGGCGGAGCTAATTTGATAGGAAAGTCCTTGTTTGATTGTCATAATGAAAATTCAAAAAAACTAACCCTTGAGTATATTGATAGATTTTTAAAAGATGATAATTTAACGGAAATTTATATGGGATATAACGAAAAACATAAAGAAAATAATTATATAGTTGCTGTAAGAGATGAAAACAGGAAACTTATCGGTTACTATGAACGACATGAAGAAGACAAATAGAGGGTATTAATGTTTGATTATATAAAAGGAAATGTTACTAATATAACTGATGGATATTTAACAATAGAAAATAAAAGTGGAATAGGTTTTTTATTAAATGTTTCACAAAATACTATAACGGATTTGGCAAACGATAAAGATGAAGTACAAATATTTACATATATGGCTGTAAGAGAAAACGATATAAGTTTATTTGGGTTTTCTACATCTTTTGAAAGGGAAGTATTCTTTAAACTTCTTACAGTTCCTAAAATAGGTCCTAAAATTGCTCTTAGTGTACTTAGTGCATTATCGCCTAACATGATTATAAGTGCCGTAATTAATAAAGATTATAAAGCCTTGTGTGCTGCAAACGGAGTTGGGAAAAAAGCGGCTGAACAAATAGTTGTTACTCTTCAAGATAAATTTTCAGATTTACCTGAAATAGATGAAATTTCTTTTGAAGATAGTATAGATATAAATGGTGATTTGAAAGCTGAGGCTGTTTTAGCTCTTACATCTTTAGGTTTTGATAGAGCTTATGCAAATAAAATCGTTAGTGGCATTTCTACTAATGATGACCTAACTATAGAAGATATAATTACTATTGCATTACAAAGAGTTAATGAATAAGGAGAAATATGGCTACAAGAATAGTAACAAGTAAAAAAACAGAACTTGATATAGAAAAAGATAAGTCTCTTCGTCCTTTGACTTTAGATGAATATATAGGTCAGGAAACCGTAAAGGAAAGGATGAGAGTCTTTATTTCTGCTGCAAAAGAAAGAGGAGAGGCTCTTGATCATGTTCTTTTATATGGACCTCCGGGGCTTGGGAAAACAACTCTTTCCAATATAATAGCAAACGAGCTTGGAGTATCTATAAAAGTTACATCCGGTCCAGCAATAGAAAAACCGGGAGATCTTGCAGCGATACTTACCGGACTTAAGAAAAATGATGTTTTATTTATTGATGAAATTCATAGATTAAACAGAACCATAGAAGAAGTTTTATATCCAGCAATGGAAGATTTTGCTTTTGATATTGTAATGGGAAAAGGACCAAATGCAAAATCCGTAAGGATACCTGTTGAACCTTTTACATTAGTTGGTGCTACGACGAGAACAGGACTTCTTTCTTCTCCTCTTCGTGATAGATTTGGAGTATTAAATAAGCTTGAGATGTATAAAATAGAAGAGCTTATGGAAATTATTAAAAGAAGTGCTGGAATACTTGAAATAAAAATAGATGATGATGGTGCAAGGGAAATCGCGATTCGTTCAAGACAGACTCCAAGAATTGCAAATAGATTTTTAAAACGTGTAAGAGACTATGCACAAGTAAAAAAATCTGATATTATAAATAAAGAAATTGCAATGGAAGCATTGAAGCTTTTAGGTGTAGACGAAAACGGACTTGATAGCAGTGATATTGCTATTTTAGATACCATTATAAATAAATTTGACGGTGGCCCTGTTGGTCTAAATACTCTTTCTGCTGTTATTGGTGAAGAAGAGGACACAATTCTTGATGTTTATGAACCGTATTTATTACAGCTTGGATTTATAAACAGAACTCCAAGAGGAAGAGTTGCAACAAAACTTGCTTATGATTATTTAAATGTTCCTTATACGAACAGTGAAATCATGACTAAATCAATATTTGAAATGGAAGAAGAATAATATATGAGAACTAGTGATTTTGATTATAATCTACCTGAAGAACTTATAGCGCAAACACCTATTGAAAAACGTGATTTTTCAAGGCTTATGGTAGTTAATAGAAATACAAAAGAAATAGAACACAAACATTTTTATGATTTAATAGATTACTTAAAAGAGGGTGATACTCTTGTACTTAATAATTCAAGAGTATTTCATGCAAGGCTTTTTGGAATAAAGGAAGAAACAGGAGCAAAAATTGAAACTTTTGTTTTAAAACCTTTAAGTAACAATATGTTTGAAGTAATGATAAAACCTGCAAAAAGATTAAAAAATGGAACAATTGTAAAATTTGACGATAACTTATCAATGCAGGTTGTTGAAAAATACGATGAAGGTTTGGCTAAGGTTAAATTTTTTGGCTGCGATGATGTTTTTTCTTATATAGATAAAATAGGAACGGTACCTTTGCCACCATATATAAAAGAAAAACTTGACGATGACGATAGATATCAGACTGTTTATTCAAAAGATAAAGGTTCTGCAGCAGCACCTACAGCAGGTCTTCATTTTACAAAAGAACTGCTTGAAAAAATAAAGGATAAAGGCATTAATGTTTGCTATGTAACTTTGCATGTAGGTCTTGGAACATTTAGACCTGTTAAAGAAGATGATATAAGCAATCATAAAATGCATAGTGAATTTTTTATTATAAGTGAAGAAACGGCAAAAATAATAAATGATACAAAAAAACGTGGAAAAGATATATTTGCTGTTGGAACAACGACAGTAAGAACACTTGAAAGTTGTTATCAAAAGTATGGAGATATAAGACCTGTTAGTATGAATACGGATATATTTATTTATCCGGGATTTGAATTTAAGGTAATAGACCATCTTATAACAAATTTTCATTTGCCAAAATCAACTTTACTCATGTTAATTAGTGCATTTTACAATAAAGATGATATACTAAAAGCATATGAAGAAGCTATAAAAGAAAGATACAGATTTTTTAGTTTTGGAGATGCAATGTTAATAATATAGGAGGAACTTTATGAAAAAACCATTATCAAACAAATTAGATAAAATATCACCATCAATGACACTTGCCATTACATCAAAGGCAAACAAACTTAAAAGAGAAGGAGAAAAAGTTTACTCTTTCGGTACAGGAGAACCTGATTTTGATACTCCACAAGTAATTATTGATGCAGCTAACGAAGCAATGAAAAAGGGTATAACAAGATATACCGATGTAAAAGGTCTTATAGATTTAAGAACAGCTATAAGTGAAAAATATAAAAAAGAATTTAATATTGATTATGATCCTGAAAGTGAAATTATTGTTTCATCAGGTGCAAAACATTCGTTATTTACTGCTTTGCAAGCTTTGATTAGTGACGGAGATGAAGTAATTATTCCTGTTCCATACTGGGTAAGTTATTCTGAAATGGTTAAAGTTGCAGGAGGAAAACCTGTATTTGTATATCCAAAGAAAGAAAATAACTTTGTTTTGACAAAAGAAGAACTTGAAGCCGTAATAACACCAAAATCAAAGGTTATTATGCTTAATAATCCTTCAAATCCTACAGGTGTTGTATATACAAAAGAACAACTTAAGGAAGTTGCTGATGTATGTGTTAAGGAAGGTATATACATTTTAAGTGATGAAATTTATGAAATGTTACTTTACAACGATAAAGAGTTTACTCCTGTTGCATCTTTATCAGATGAAATAAAAGATATTACAATAACAATCAACGGAGCTTCAAAGTCATATGCAATGACAGGATGGAGAATAGGTTATTCTCTTGCAAATAAAGATATTGTAAAAGCAATGAACACAATTCAAGGACAATGCGTTTCTCATCCAAGCAGTATTTCTCAATATGCTACAATTACAGCATTAAAAACAGATCAAAAAATCGTATATGATATGGTAAAAGAATATGACAGCAGAAGAAAATATATGCTTAGTGTATTAAAAGAAGTAGATGGTGTTGAACCTATTGAACCAGATGGGGCATTTTATGTTTTTGCCGATGTTTCTAAATATTATGGAAAAGAATATAACGGAAAACAAATAAATGGTTCAATAGATTTTGCAGATGCACTTCTTAGCAGCAAAAATGTTGCGGTAATTCCTGGTATTGGATTTGGTGCAGATGACTTTATAAGATTTTCTTATGCGACAAGTATGGAAGATATTGAAAGTGGTTTAAAATTATTCAAAGAATTTATAAATGAAATAAAATAGGAGAATTAAAATGAGTAGAGATGTTTATACTAATCCATTAATCGAAAGATATTCAAGTAAGGAAATGCTTTATATTTTCTCAGCTGACAAGAAATTTTCAACATGGAGAAAATTATGGGTTGCTCTTGCAAAAGGTGAAAAAGAATTAGGTCTTGATATTACTGATGAACAAGTAAAAGCATTAGAAGATAATATCTATGATATAGATTATGATTTAGCAAGAGAATACGAAAATAAATTTAGACACGATGTAATGGCTCATGTTCATACTTACGGAGATAAAGTTCCCGTTGCAAAAGGTATTATACACTTAGGTGCTACGAGTGCATATGTTGGAGATAATACTGATTTAATTATTTTTAAAGAAGCTTTAGAACTTATTAAAAAACAACTTGTAAATTTAATTAAAGTAATGAGTGAATTTGCAATTAAATATAAAGATTTACCAACACTTGGATTTACTCATTTTCAACCTGCTCAACTTACAACAGTAGGTAAAAGAGCGACACTTTGGATTCAAGATTTACTTCTTGATTATGAAGAAGTTGAATTTGTTCTTTCTACATTTAGAATGAGAGGTGTAAAAGGAACAACAGGAACACAGGCAAGTTTTATGTCATTATTTAACAATGATGAAGAAAAAATAAAAAAATTAAATGAGTTTGTATGTAAAGAAATGGGCTTTGATACAGACTTTACAGTAACAGGACAAACTTATCCAAGAAAATTTGACAGCAGAGTTGTAAATGCTCTTGCAGGGATTGCTCAAAGTTTACATAAGTTTGCTACTGATGTTAGATTACTTCAAAATTTGAAAGAAATTGAAGAGCCTTTTGAAAAAAATCAAATTGGTTCATCTGCAATGGCATATAAACGTAATCCGATGAGAAGCGAAAGAATATGTTCTCTTGCAAGACATATTATTGCAAATCAAGTAAACCCAGCAATGACAGCAAGCGTACAATGGTTTGAAAGAACTCTTGATGATTCTGCAAACAGAAGAATTTCAATTCCTGAAAGTTTCATGTGCTGTGATGCTATTCTTCAAATAGCAATAAATATCGCAAGCGGTTTTGTTGTAAACGAAAAAGTAATCCATAAAGATATTATGGCTGAACTTCCATTTATGACAACAGAAAACATCTTAATGGAAGCTGTAAAAAGAGGTGGAGACAGACAAGAACTTCATGAAAAAATCAGGGTTTACTCTATGGAAGCAAGCAAAGTTGTTAAACAAGAAGGTAAACCAAACGACTTACTTGAAAGAATTTCAAAAGACCCTGCATTTAATTTGGAATTAAGCGAAATCCACGATATTTTAAAACCTGAAAAATATGTAGGAAGAGCTGTTAACCAAGTTATTGAATTTGTAGAAGAAGATGTTAAACCTGTACTAGAAAAAAATAAAGATTTAATAGGTTACGATGTTACATTAAAAGTTTAAGATTTAGGAGAAATAATGAATTATAAAGATAAAACGCAATTTTTTATAAATTTATTGGAAGAGAAGAAATTATCAAATATATATGCTGTTGATGTTACGGATTTAACTTCAGAAGCAAATGCTTTTATAGTTGCGAGTGCAAATAGTGACAGACAAGCAAAAGCTGTATGTGAATTTGTAGAAGAAAAAGCAGAGGAAAACGGCATATTTCTTGAAGGAAAAGAAGGTATAAAACTTTCAAGATGGATATTAATGGATTATGGAGAAATAGTACTTCATATTTTTGTAAAAGAAGAAAGAGATTTCTATAATCTGGAAAGATTATGGCAAGACGGAAAAATAATTAAGGAGTAAAGTATTTTATGAATATCAGAACAAGATTTGCACCAAGTCCTACAGGATTTTTACACATTGGAGGACTTAGAACAGCTCTTTATTGCTATTTATGGGCAAAACATAATGCCGGTGATTATTTGCTTAGAATAGAAGATACAGATAGAACAAGATATGTTGAAGGTTCTGTTGAAAATTTAATTAATGCATTGGAATTTTGCGGTGTAAAACATGATGAAGGTCCAATGTTAAAAGATGGTAAAGTTGTTGAAGTAGGAGATAAGGGACCATATTTTCAATCAGACAGACTTGATATATACAAAAAATATATCAATAAACTTTTAGATGAAGGTAAAGCTTATTATTGTTTCTGTGACAAAGAAAGACTTGATAAATTAAGAGAAGAACAAGTAAAAAACAAACAAACACCAAAATATGATGGTAAATGTAAAAATATACCTAGAGAAGAAGCTGAAAGAAGAATAAAAAACGGTGAAAGTTATGTTATAAGAATGGCTCTTCCTGAAAATGAAGATATTACTTTTTATGATGAAGTAAGGGGAGAGGTTACAATAAATACAAACGATGTTGACGAACAAGTTCTTATTAAAGCAGACGGATTCCCGACATATCATTTTGCAGTTGTGGTTGATGATCATTTAATGGATGTTAACTATGTAATAAGAGGAGAAGAATGGCTTGTTTCTACTCCAAAACATATCATTTTGTATAATTATCTTGGTTGGGAACTTCCAAAATTTGCACATCTTCCAACGGTATTAAATAAAAACAAGAAGAAATTAAGTAAAAGACATGATTCTGTTGCAGTTGAAGACTTTATACAAAAAGGGTATCTTCCTGAAGCATTGATAAATTACATTGCTCTTCTTGGATGGTCTGATCCTGAAGGAAAAGAAATTTTATCAATGGATGAATTAATAAGAGATTTTGATATTTCAAGAGTAACAAAAGCGGGTGCTGTTTTTGATACTGAAAAATTAAACTGGGTTAATGCTCATTACATCAAAGAAAAATCAAATGAAGAACTTATTGCTTTAATTAAACCATATTTACTAAAAGATAATTTAGTAAATGATGATGTCAATGATGAAACAATGGAATATATTGTTGAAGCCATTAAAGATAAGTTAAATTATTTAGAAGAAAGTATAGAGCTTACAAAAGAATTATACTTAAAAGCAAATCTTGATGAACTTGATGATAAAGCAAAAGAAGTCATGGATATGGAAACAAATGAAACATTGTTTGAAAACTTGGTTTCATTATTTGAACAAGAAGAAAAACTTACACCTGAAATTGTTTCAAAGAGTTTAAAATCTATTCAAAAAGAATTTAAAATAAAAGGTAAAGCTTTATATATGCCTACAAGAATAGCAATAAGCGGAATTATGCATGGTGCGGATTTAACTTATATTTTAAGTATTTTAGGTAAAGATGAAGTTATTGAAAGACTTAAAAAGGCTTTGAATTATATAAAATAAGATTAAAGGAGATATTGTAAAATATCTCCTTTTTTAAGCTTAAAATAAGGTTTTTTTTGATATTTTACTTGTAAAAAGTATAAAAGTTTTATATCATATATTATGAGTTATTATGACGAAAGATAGAGGGTTTATTATGTATAGTTTTACAAATGATTATAGTGAAGGTGCTCATAAAAATATATTGGCAGCACTTATCAAAACTAATTTTGAGCAAAGCAGCGGATATGGCACAGATAAATACTGTGAAGAAGCAAGTGAAATAATAAAAAAATTAATAAAAAGAGAAAACAGCAACGTACATTTTTTATCAGGAGGAACTGTAACAAATACAGCTTTTATTTCTTCGGCTCTAAGACCTCACGAAGGAGTAATTGCAGCATCAACTGCACATATTAATGTACATGAATCAGGTTCTATTGAAGCAACAGGACATAAAATAATAGTTAAAGAAGAAAACAACGGTAAACTTTTGGCTTCAGACGTTGAAGAAGTTGCAAAAAAACATTTTGATGATGAAGAAAGAGAACACTGTGTTAAACCTAAAATGGTATATATTTCAAATCCAACAGAACTTGGAACTATTTATACCAAAGAAGAAATTAAGAAATTAAGAGAAGTTTGTGATAAGTACGGCTTATATTTATACTTAGACGGAGCAAGGCTTGGTTCAGCTCTTACTTGTGTAGATAATGATGTTACAATGGAAGATTTAGCTAATTTAACTGATGCATTCTATATTGGCGGTACAAAAATGGGTGCATTATTCGGTGAAGCACTTGTAATAAATAACGAAGAATTGAACGTTGATTTTAGATATCATATTAAACAAAATGGTGGAATGATTGCAAAAGGCAGACTTCTTGGTGTTCAGTTTGTTGAACTATTTAAAGATGGGTTATATTTTGAAATAGGTAAACACGAAAACAGACTTGCAAATAAATTAACACTTGGTATTGGTAATTTAGGTTATGGTTTTTATTCAATGTCTGCAACGAACCAAGTATTTCCTATTCTTCCAAATGATATTTTGAAAGTACTTTTAAAGAAATATTCATTTGAATTATGGGAAAAATTAAGTGAAGAAAAAAGTGTAATAAGACTTTGTACATCTTTTGCAACAACTGAAAAAGCTGTAGATGAATTCTTAAAAGATTTAGCTAAACTTACAATTGCAAAAGAAAAATTAATGAAAGAGTTACATGAAGAACATGAAGATGCAGGTATAGAAGAAACAGCAAATGCTACTGAAGAAGTTGCTGTTGAAGAATCTCAAGAAATTGTAGATGAAGTTTTTCCTAATGAGGAAGTAGAAGAAGTTGAAGAAATAATACCTGAAGAAGTTACAGATGAAGAAGTAATAGAAGAATTCCAAGAAGGGGATTTTGTTGAACCTGTTGAAATCGAAGAAGAAGATTTTGTTGAAGATTCTAATATTATGGATGAACATGAAGAAGAAACTTTAACTGAAGAAAATTATTTTGAAGACAATTCAATTGATGAAAACTTATTTAGTGAACCTGCCAAAGAAGAAGTTGTTCAAAATGAATATGTAGAAGAAGATATTAAGGAAGAAGATATTGAACCTCAAAAGAGTGAAAGAGTTGAAAGTAAAAAATTAGACTTTGAAACTTTTGAGCCAATGGAAGAAAAAATTGAACCTGCAAAAACTCAAAGTAAAGATATTTTTGAAGATATTTTTTCTTCAGAAATAGATTATACAAATTTTGATGAAAAAGATTCAAAGGAAGACGATAAAGTAGTATTTAAAAAAGACAGTGATATGGATTTTTTCAGTGAATTTGAATTTGAAGATTAATTTTTAAGCATCTTGCATTGCAAGATGCTTTTATATAAAAAATATTAAATAATCATTGACAATAAAAGGGTTTAGTGATATACTCTTTTAGAAAACAAAGTAGAAGAATTGCTTCTCACCAAACAAACATGGATTTAGTTTGGTAAATATATACACATTTATTTAGTGATATATTTAGGTAGCAGTTCTTTGCTATCTATTTTTTTAATCATGGAGGTATGATTCAATTAAAGATTTTCAAATTAATGAACAAATTAGAGACAGAGAAGTAAGAGTTATCAGTGATGACGGCTCAATGCTTGGTATAATGTCTGCGCAAGAAGCTTTAAAAGAAGCTGATAAAAGAAATCTTGATTTAGTTAAGGTTTCACCTGATGCAAAACCACCGGTTTGTAAAATTCTCGATTATGGTAAGTTCAAATATGAACAAAACAGAAGAGAAAAAGAAAATAAGAAAAACCAAAAAGTTGTAAACATTAAGGAAATCAGAACTTCTGTTAGAGTACAAGATCATGACTTAGAAGTAAAAGCTAAAAACTGCCGTAAATTCTTAAAAGCGGGAGATAAAGTAAAAGTTTCCGTAAGATTTAGAGGTAGAGAAATGGCTTATGTTGACAGAGGTAAAGAAGTACTGTTGAAATTTGCTTCTATGGTTAATGAGGTAGGAACAATTGAGAAACAACCTAAGTTAGAAGGTCGTAATTATACAATGACATTACAACCTGCTAAAGGTAAAGAAAAATAGTAGGAAAGGACGGATATTAATATGCCTAAAATGAAATCTCATAGAGGCGCTTCAAAAAGATTTAAAAGAAATAAATCTGGCGTTATCAAAAGAAAAAAAGCATTTAGAAATCACATTTTAAACAAAAAAACAACTAAGAGAAAAAGAAAATTAAGAAAGGGTGGCTACGTTTCTGCAGCTGACCAAAAAACAATCAGCTACATTATTGTTAAGTAGTTAAAAGGTAATAATATATGGCTAGAGTAAAAAGAAGTTTAAATAGTAAAAAGAAACATAAAAAAGTACTAAAACTTGCAAAAGGTTATTATGGTGCTAAATCTAAATTATACAGACCTGCAAACGAAGCTGTAATGAGAGCTTTAAGAAGTTCTTATGCAGGTAGAAAACAAAGAAAAAGAGATTTTAGAAAACTTTGGATTACAAGAATCAATGCAGCTACAAGAATGAATGATATGTCTTATTCAAGATTCATTAATGGTCTTAAAAAAGCTAATGTTGAAATCGACAGAAAAATGTTAGCTGACCTTGCTATGAATGATGAAGCTGCTTTTGCTAAATTAGTTGAAGTTGCTAAAAACGCATTATAAAATATTAGAACATAACTTATGTTATGTTCTTTTTTTATATAAAAATAAAAAGCCGTAAATTTAATTACAGCTTTTTATTCATTAGGTATTATTTTATTTTTTGCACTCCGACTCCAATAAGTCCAGGTCCCGTATGGACTGCAAGAGCAGGAGATATAGCCCCCACAAAAACGCTTTTTACGTTTGGAAAATCATTTTTTATATTATCTTCAATTTCTTTTGCTTCTTCTTTTGACCATACATTTACAACGGCAATATTATATTCTTCGAATTGTTTAGCATATTCTTTAGCTTCGTTAATAGCCTTTTTAATGGATTTTTTTCTTCCTCTTGCTTTTGATACTACATAATATATTCCGTCGCTGTTACAAGATATAACAGGCTTTAAATCAAGTGCTGTTCCTACAACTGAAGCAACAAGACCTATTCTTCCGCCTTTTCTTAGGTATTCTAATGTTTTAACACAAAAATAAACTTTTGTGTTATTTATTGCATCATCTAATTTTTCTTTTATTTCATCAAAAGAATATCCTTGCTCAATAAGTTCACCTGCTCTTATTGCAGTGAATCCTGCTCCTATATCTATATTTTTTGTATCTACAAGCATTATGTCTAATTTATCTTCAAAGGATTCACTTGCTATTCTCATTGCATTATGAGTTCCGCTAAGACCGCTTGAAATTGTAACAACAATAACTTTTTTATATCCGTCTGTTAGTACCCTTTCAAAAGTTTCCATTATATCATCAATTGAAGGAAGAGAAGTTGTAGGTACTTCTTCTTTTAATTTTTCACATATTTTATTTATATTGATATCAATTCCATCTCTATAGCTTTGATTTTCATAGTTAACTATAAGAGGTACAACATACATATTATATTTTTCGATATATTTTGGAGGAACGTCTGTACCTGAATCGGTAATAATAGCGATTTTTTCTTTATTGTTCATGGTTATTTCCTTTTAATTTAAAAAATTATTTTATCTGTTATTTAATATTATATTATATAATATATGATACTTTGTCAAGAGCTTTCATATACTATTGACAACATAAAATCATGATGATATACTTCTAAAAAGGAGTAAGATATGAATAAATTTGAAGAATCAGTTTATACAAAAGAAATTTTAAAATTTCATTTTCCAAGATATAATGAACTTCCAAATATTGAATTATATATGGATCAAGTAATTAGTTTTACCGAGGATGTTTTGGAAGTATTTAAAATATATGAAAAAGAAAAACTTATAACTTCATCTATGGTTAACAATTACGTAAAGCAAGGATTGGTTTCTCCTCCTGTAAAGAAAAAATATACTAAACATCATATTGCCTATATAATTGTAGTTTGTTCATTAAAACAAATTTTATCAATTTCTGAAATTTGTGATTTAATAAAAATACAAATAGATACATATCCGATAGAGGAAGCTTATGATTATTTTGCCAGAGAAATGGAAAAAGCTTTTAGAATTGCATTTATTGAAGATGATGATGTAGAAGAAAGTTCAAACAATACTTATGAAGCAAAAATTGTAAGACTTGCGACAAAGTCCCTTGCAAATAAAATTTATTTACAAAAATATTTACTATTTAAAGAAGATGAAGAAAAGCATTAAGCTTTTCTTTTTTATTAAAAATAAAAGGGGCATTTTGCCCCTTTGTTTTTTATTTTAATAAAAATACAAGACTTTATATTCATATATTTTTTGATTGTATTATTTTACCTTTATATCGAAAGAAAAAGTATATTCATTGAAATCTTCATTATCATAAAATGGGAATTTTAAAGTAAAGTTTTTATCTTTGTCTATTTTTGGGAATGTTATAATTCCAGATGATTTAGCTTTACTGTTTAAATCATATTCTATTTCAGGATATCCTTCAACGTAAAAATCGTCTTGTGTTGATATTTGTTCTCCGCCTTGTATTAATTTTGCGTCATAAGAATAAAAAGAAATAGAGGAACTACCATTGTTTTTTAAAGTAGCATATACCCTTGTTTCATCATCTGCTAATTCTATTTTTTCAATAGTAAAAGAAGCATTACCTTTTTTACTTGTTTTATCTAACTCTATTGTTTTATTTGCAGGGGATACAACTTCTTCATACGATACAATTTCTACCTTATCAGCATCCATTTCTGGAAGCTCTACTGTTCCGCCTAAAAGGTTTGTTCCTGTAAAAGTACCATTAATTGTTCCTGTTGCTTTTATAAAATCATTTTCTTTTATTGAAAAATTTTCATCTTCAGAAGCATAGTAGTATATTAATGTATTTTTATCTAAATTTTTAACATCATACCATGCTTGAATACCATATACATTTCCATCTTGTTCAACAGAAAGAACTTGTCCTGTAAATGTAAAAGTTCTGCCTGTAAATGAAGAAGGGTCTGTATATAGTTCAGTAATTTCTTCATTTGTTATTGGAGTTGAGTCTGTATTACCACCTCCGCCACACATAGCGAGAAGTAAAAGAACCACAACAATTACTCCGACAATTATTGCTATCTTTTTTCCTTTGCTTTTTTTCTTCGGCGGTATACCTAACTTAGCCTGTTCTTGTGCAATTTCTTCTTTTAATCTTTTTTCTTCTTTTTTTGACATTTTCATAATCATTTCCCCTTTATTATATTATTGTATTAGAATATTTTGTGAAATAAAATGTTTTATATTATTTCCATTTTATAGTAAATATTATATCATAAAAATATATTAATTTTAATAAAAATTATAAGAATAAAAAAAGACGGTATTTCCGTCTTTTGAAATTTATTTACTCGAATTATTCATCTTCTAAAATCCTTTAATATAGCATGTCTGCGTTTTTTGGTTATTTTGTTTTTTTATTTTAAATTATTAAGTTGGTGCGAGTGACATTATATAAAACAATGTAAAATCCCTTTTAAATAAAGGGGTTTATACTTACTTCTTATTTAAAGACCATGTCTTAGAACACGTTTTTAAATTCTTTCCATATTCAAGTACATTTTCCATTCTTTCGTCTATTGAGCTGCTTGCTTTTGAAAGTCTATCAACAACAATATGCTTGTAATTTTCTGTTATTCTTGTGTTGGCATGTCCTACTATTTCAAGCATTGTTTCGTCTTCTATGTCCTCACTGTTTAAACTGATAAAAGTATGTCTTAGTTCATGAAGAGTCGTTCTCGATAACTTGTTATGTTTTGCATATCTTTTAAAGCTGTTGGATATTCCTTGTGGGCTTAAATGGTTGCCATTTAAATTAGGGAAGAGGTACTTAGAAATTACATGTCTTTCTTTAAGAAGCTGCTCTTCATCTTTTATTATTTTTAAAGCGATATTAGGCAGTATCTCATATCTATAAGCATTCTTTGTTTTTCCAACTGTAAGTTCGTTATATTCGTTTATAGACTTGTTAACTCTTAAGAAAGTATCATTATTTACATTAATGATTTTTTTATTAAAGTATGGAATAACAGGAGAGTTTAGAATGTCTTTATCCTTTTCCAGTGCGATTAGTTCACCTCTTCTTAATCCTGTTACAACATACATTCTATAAACATTAATATAAGGATCCTGTATTTCCTTTCCGTTGTATATTGTTTTATCGCTGTTAAATAATGTGTATAAATCATCCGGTTGAAGAGAATCTTTTTCTTTTCTCTTTGCTTTTGGATTGACTCTTAAATCTTCAGGAATAAGTCTTGTTATGTTTCTTTTCCTTGCAAATTTTAAAAGGTCCAGTAAAATTCCTTTTACCTCTTTTATGTATTTTGCCGATTTATCTTCTTTATACATTAAATCAAGAATATCCTGTAAATCATCTTCTCTAAGCTTCGCAAATTTCTTTTTACCAATATAGGGAAGAATCCATTTATTAAAATATGCACATATATTTTTGTATCTACTTGTTCCCACCAAGTCTTTTTTCTTTTCAAGATATAATTTGTGTAGATTTTCTACTGTTGTATTATCGTTGAAAGTTCTTTCTTTAAGCCATTTGTCTGCTTTTGCGTTGCAGATTCTCTGACCTTTTCTTCCCGGTGTAGAACAGGTAAACTCTTTTATCTTTCCGTCTCTTTGTACTTTAATCCTCCATTTTTTACTTTTTTCATTCCACTTTGCAGTGTTTGTTCTTGCGTCCATATTATACCTCCTAGCTTTGTGGGATAGCATAAGGGTATAAATGCTGTTAAGCATATTAAACACAACACAACGGTTTGTATTGTGTTTAAGGTGCTTTGGTGTTATACAATAGAGTTGATTGAATTTATGTATTTTTTCTTATCTAATCCATAAGCTGATTTAGCTGAAAATAATGATCCTCTATTATTTTCTATAAAGTCATTTATTTCTTCAATATATTTTTTTCTGTCATCTTTTCTTAATAAAACCCCAATAATAATAATTGCACTAGATATATCTCTTTTAAAATTCAAACTTCCATGGTTTTTAGGTACTGCTTTTAGATGTGTTTTATATAATCTATTATGGTGGGCACAAGAATTTCTTATAGATGAAATTGTGAAAAACCATGATTTTAAAGTATCATCGTTAATATTGTAATAATATTTTGATATTAATTGTGCATATTTACTTTTTAAATTATTATAAAATCTAGATATATCACCCAAACTAATTATTTCTGTTGCAACCCATAAGGGAAGAATGCCATTATACTTTTCATTATAATGTTTAATAAATAATTTATCTTTTGATTTCTCTTTATTAATATTTAAATTTTCTTTGAATTGTTCAAAATGTTCTTTGCTGAAATATAAATCATCACTATAATATAAATAAGTTTCTGTTTGAATGGCATTTGATAGTTCATAAGCTATATGGGTTTTAAATTCTATTTCAATAATAGAAATATATTTGAATAATATTATTCTTAAATTTTTATCTGCTTTATAAATTTTTTTTATTTCATTAAAAGTTATATTTTGCTCGAATGTATCATCACTATTTCTAAAAAGATAAGTATATCCGGTAAATCTATAATAATTAATATTTAATAAAAAATTTTTAGCGGATTCTTCATCTTCAATAATCATATTTCTATTTTTAAAATATCAATTTGTTCTCCTACTGTTGTTGCTTTTTTTATTTTCATTATTTCTCCTAAAAAAAATGAGCTTACCTCAGTAAGCTCATCCACACTGTCCAACTGGTTCGCATATTGAAAAACAACATAGGCACGTTGGTTCTTTCATTATTATTATATGTAACAAGCTTAAAGAATTCAATATTTTTTAAAGATCTTTAGAAAAAATTCACTTACTGGAACTATTTTTATACTTAATTAAATATTTTTTAATAATTAGTATTTTCTACATATTTAAAGATAAAAGTTTTTATTGCGGTTGTACTATAAAAAATACATATGCTTTTTCTCCATTATCATCTGCAGGGATAAGATCTTGAGATATAGTTAGATTACTTTTATCAATATTATATTCTTTTGTATTTGTTGAAAATAATGTATTAAATATTTCTTCCGTTTCACTTTGAGAGCATATTAGTCTTATTAAGGAATATACATAAACAGAATAATTATTTGTAAAATCATCTTCATCTAATTTTCCTGTTAAAGTTATTGATATTATTTTATTATTTTCTAATTCATAAACTAAATCAATATTTGTATCTTTAATATCATATGTATAAGATATCATTCCATTTTTTAATTTGTTTACATCTTTTTCATCACTTATTTTATAACTGAAATTTTCATCAATTAAATAAGCATAATAATTTATTCCTTTATTTATTTCTTCAATTTCAAAATCAATATATCCATCTTTAGCATTTAATCCTTTATCATAAAGTTCTGTACTTTCAAAGGCTGTTTTATTTGTATCAATAATTAAATCATCTCCACAACCTGTAAAGAAGCAAATTATTAAAATAATAATCAATAAAATTGATAAAACTTTTTTCATATTTTCTCCTTTTAATAATATTTTACTAAAATATTATATATTTCATTCCCTCTTTTACTTTATACGAATTGATTGTCTGTACTGCTCTGCCTGTGCAATTTCCGTAAATTCAACGGTTTTATCATAATTTTCTTTTACTACTTTTTCTATTTCTTCTAGTTTTGTTTTATAAAATTCTTTTCTGTTGTTTAATTTGTTTATTCTATCATTAAAGAAATGTTCATGTAGCTTGCTTTCAAGTTTTGGTGCATCTTCTGAGAATATTAGAGCATGAACATCAAAGGAAAATGGAACGGATGCGTCCCCAAGTTCTTTTATTCTGTCCATTGGTTCGAGTCTTCTTGTCATTCCTATTTTATATACATCTTCTCCAAAAGCACCTATATTTGAAATTATATAAACATATCCTGCTTTGGCGTTCTTTTCTCTATAATCTATTACTTTTTCTTCACTGTCAATATCTTTTAGCTGTTGTTCAAGTTCTTTTATTTTTTCTAAAAGTCCTGTTCTTTCATCTTCGTTTAGAGCTAAATCAAGTTGTTTTTGTGCTTCTTTTATTGCATTGTTAAAATGTTTTTTCTCTTTTAATATTTTCTCTCTTGCTTCTCTTATTTCTTTTTCAAGTTTTTGTTGTTCTCTTAAAGCTTCTCTTCTTTCTCTTTCTTCTTCTTTTTCTTGTTGTTTTTTTACTTGATATTCATAGGCAAGAGTTAATTCATCGAATTTTAATTTTAAATATGCAGGTGTAAGTTTGATTTGCACAGAAGCATTCATTTTATTTAGCTGTTCATATGATTTCTCAATTCTTTGTTTGATTTTATCAATATTATTAAACTTAGCTTTTTCAATTAATGTATCACATTCGTTGTTGAAGGTACGAAGTATTTGTTTTATATTGCTGTTTGTCATTTTTCTGCCTTCAGCTTTGCTTCCGTTAACCGTCCAGCCGTCATAATATTCAACTGCCGTTTTGTTTCTTACCATTTCTTTTTGTTTGTTTCTTATCTTATTAAGTTCTTCTTTGTATTCTATTGATAAAGCAAAGTCATATGTAGGTTCATATAAACCGAAATTTTGAAGTAAAATTGTGTCATCCAATGTAAAAACTTCTTTTTCTTTTATTATTATTTCTTGATTTAAAGATGTTAATTTTTTCTCACAAATACTTATTTCTTCTTTTAATGTTAAAAGAGTTTCATTTTCTTTATCAATTTGAATTAAAGATTTTAATTTATCTTCTTTTTCTGTTATTTCTTGTTTTATTTTGGAAAGGGTTATGTTTTCTTTTTCAATTTCATTTGTTAAATATTCAAGATTATTGTATTCTGGAAGAAGGGCATTTTTTAATTGTTTTATTTCGCATGCTTGACATACCCCATATTCATTTAAAACAACATTTCTGCTGCCACATAAATTACATTTATTGAATATTGAAGTTTTTTCCTTTTTTTGTTTTTGTAATGCTTTATATTCTTCTTTTGATTTTTTAATCTCTTCTTTTAATTGTTTTTCTCTTTGCTTTGTTAATTTGAAATTATCAAACATAATATTATATCCTTTCTTGATATTTATATAAGGTTATTTTACAAATTTCCATGAAATTGAACAACTCGTCCTTTGATTTCAACGGGTAGACTTTCGATTTCTTCATTGCTGTAAAATATAGGTTCATAAGCAGGGTTAAATGGTATAAGAGTAATACCGCTTTCGCTTTTTTTGATTTTCTTTATAGTGTATTCATCGCCGTTTACACATACAATGGCAATTTGTCCGCTTTCAACATCTGCCTGCTCTTTTACCACTACAATATCTCTCTCTTGTAATCTTGGCTGCATACTGTCTCCCTTTACTTCAAGAGCGAAGAAGTTACCTGTTTTGGCAAGATTTTCGTTTATTTGTATCTTTCCTATAACATCTTCCACCGCTTCAACGGGAACTCCTGCAATTACTTTACCAAGAATTGGTATATAAGGGTGGGGGCTTTGTGTAATAGTTGTTCTTTCTTCTCCTGTCATTAAATATTCTATGCTTACTCCAAAGTAATCTGCTATTCTTTGTAACTTATCCTGTTTAGGATTACTTTTACCCTTTTTCCACTCAGAAAATACAGACGGAGCAATTTTTGTATTTCTTGCAACTTCAGCATCTTTTACTCCTTTTTTATCTCTGAGCTGACAATAAATTTTATACATTGTATTTCTCCTAAAATATAAAATTAGAAAATTCTAATAAAATATATTGACAATTAGGAAAATCTAATATATAATCTTACTGTAAGTTAGAAAATCCTAATAATCACATTTAATCTTTTATATATTATATAGAATTTTCTAACTAATTGCAATATAAATTTGATTAAAAATATAGAAAGGAGGTATTAATTGATGGACATGTATGAAAAATTTGAAAAATTATTAGAAAAACAAAATATTTCGGCTTATAGAGTAGCAAAAGAAACAGGACTGTATCCAACATTATTTTCAGAATGGAAACATGGTAAAAGTAAACCTAAAATTGACAAAATAAAAAAAGTCGCAGATTATTTCGGCGTGGATATTAATTATTTTTTAGAGGAGTAGAAAAAGATGGATTGGTTTTTTGTGGCTATAACATTGTTTTGTATTATAGCAATAATAATAAACGCAACCGTATTACAAAAATATGAGGGTGCATTAAATCCTATTTTATGCGCAGTTATTGTATTTATTATGTGGGGAATATGGGCATTATTTTATATCTATCAATTTAGATAGTTCAGTTGATAATTCTTCTAATAATGGTTTAGCTTCTTCATATTTATCATTGAGAATAAGTTGGTTTAATTTAACTATTTGTGATTGTAGATTTTTGTCTGGAATGTACATAAGAACACGGTCTTTATACAGCTTAAATTCATCATGATAATATTTATTAATTCTTAATGCTGCATTTTTAATGTATTTATCAATTACTTCTATTCGTTTAGGTTGAAATAATTCAATTTTTTTGATTTTTAATTGATATCTTGAATTAATTAATGGACCAGATATTGTTGATGTAACAGAAATAATTAAAGCTATACCTGAAATAATTTCGCTTATGTTTAATGTCATAGTAGTTTCACCACCTTTCTAAAGTATTTACATTTTAGAACATACGTTCTATATATATTATAAAAAACTCATTAAACAAAGTCAATTAAAAAAAGATTAAAAAGGAGAAAAGTAATGTCAATAGGAAAGAAAATAAGAGAACTTCGAGAAAAAAACGGTATTTCAACCTTAACTTTGGCAAAGGAAATAGGTGTAAGTCAAAGGGCGATAGAGTACTGGGAGAGGGAAAAGAGGGTGCCTAGAATAGAAAGCATTAAAGCTATTGCCGACTATTTCAATATAAGTTTAGATTCATTTTTCTAAACTTAACGATTAAATTCCTTAAAGGCTAAAGCCCCGATCACAAAAGAACTGCGTCCTACTGCTTTTGTATCCTCCAAATTTACATATATATATTTGCGGTCGGGATTTTAGTCTTTAAGAGAAAGGAGAAGAAAATGTCAATGAGAAAAACCAAGTTCCCTGAGCTTAAGTACTGGCTTAGACGATGTGATATTACAATGTCTGGTGATTTGCCGGAAATGATTGGCAAGACTAAAAGCTATGTTATAAAGCGAATGAGGGGAGAGTATGAGTGGTCAAGAGATGATATGTTTAAACTTCTTGATGTTATAGGAATGTCATACTCGGCAATGCCTTATATATTTTCACAAGAAGAAAAACAAGGAGATTACACTGACGGTTTACATGAGTATCTTATTAAATTAAAAAAATAAATATTGTGGGATAGCATAAGGACCATGAACCATAGTGTACTTAAAATTTAGGAGGAAAAATGGAAGATATAATTTGCATTAAAAAGGATTTTAAAAGTAGAGATATGGCAATGGAAATTTCAAAGGAGATAAGCTTTTTTGATATGGTTTTTTCATTAAAACTTATTATTGATAATCTTAAAGGAATGCTTAATATTTCCGATGAAGAGGTAAAAAAGATTGTTAACGGAATAGTTGATGTATCTATACAAATGGAAGAAAAAAAGGGGTAAAGATATGAAAAAGATAAATAAAAATCCCGTGCTTGCTGGGAAACAAAGACACGAGATTAAACATATGTTACTATTACAAATTTTATCATTTATAAAACTTAATTTCAAGTACATATTTTTTACTGCCTTATTTTCTATTATTTCAATGTGTATTGCAGAAATTATTGGCAGATATATTGCCTATATTGTATGGGGGTAAAAGATGAAAAAAGATGTTTATGATGAATATTTGGTACTTGTAAACGGGCTTTACAAAGGACAGGTAAGTTACATATTTGAAGAGATGATAAACGCACTTAAAAATAATAATAAGGTTATGCTTTTCACTCTAGATATGGAAAGGCTTATGGATCATGTACTTGAGTTAAATAATAATATACAGGCTTTGGAGCTTGAAAAGAAACAATTTATTTATAACTTAAAGAAAAAGTATCCATACATAAATTTATAGATTAATAAGTTTTAAGCACGAAGAGGGGACGTGTTTATATAAATAAAAATTTAAGGAGGTTTCTCCTTGTGGACTTATTCCCCTCAAATTAAAAGAATATTATAAGGTGGTATTGCTGTTCAAATAAGGGTTGCAATGCTGTCTTTTAAAAAGGAGTACATCATGAAAAATGGCGTTAACTATTTTCCTCTTGATGTATACCTGGACGATAATTTTAAACTCTTGGAGGCAGAATTTGGCTTAAAAGGCTTTGGTGTAATAATAAAACTTTATCAAAAGATTTATGCTGAAGGTTATTTCTGTCACTGGAACTCGGAGGTTATGCTGTTGTTTTCTCACGATATAGGAGTTGGTTGCGGTGTTGTTTCCGAGATAATCAATAAAGCTCTTAAAAGGGGTATTTTTAACAAAGAATTATACGACAAATATTCTATCTTAACTTCAAAGGGAATACAAAAAAGATATTTTACCATAGTTAAGAGAAGAAAGGTCGTTGAAGTTAAAAAAGAATACCTTCTTATTAATGGTATACAAAATTATCAAAATGCAGGCGAAGAAGAGGAATTTGCATACATAAATGATAAAAATGTATGCAAAGAAGAACAAAGTAAAGTAAAGGAAAGTAAAGTAAATAAAAGTAAAGAAAATATATATAAGCAGCGTAAGTTTGTTAAACCTACTATTGCCGAAGTAGAGGAGTATTGCCAAAAGAGAAAAAATAATATAAACCCTCTACAGTTCTATAACTTTTATGAAAGTAAAAACTGGTATGTAGGTAAGAATAAAATGACAGACTGGAAAGCAAGTATAAAATCATGGGAACAAAACGAAAAAGTCAAGAAAATTAATAGCACAAAAGAAACAATTAAAGCTGATATTGATTATGAATATTACGATGAAAAAGACATTATAAAAATGATGCAGTAATAAAGAAAGGTATAAGTATGATTGATTTTTTAATATACAAAACAAAATATCATCGATTAAAAAACAAACATGATGAGTTAAAGGAAGAGAACAAAGAACTAAAGCAAATTATTAAAGGTTTAAAGGCAGAAGTAAAGAGACTTGAAGAGTTCACCTTTGATGAATACATAGAAAACAACGAAGTTAAAGAGGAGTTAAAGATTATGAAAGGAGATTACTAATGCAAATTAAATGCGAAAACTGTAAGCACAAGAAAAATACAGATAAGATAAATTACATATATTGCTATAAAAACAAGAGTACAAAATATAAAAATGATTACTGTAAGAGTTTTAAAGGTATTTTATTAAATAACGACGAAACAACTGTGAGGATAAGTTTGGAGAAATAAAATGGGACGTTGGAGTGAAATAGAGATAGATTTTTTTAAGAATAATTACGGTATACTTTCCGCAACCGAAATTGGAAGGAGAATTAATAAAAGAGAAAGCACCGTAAGAGCTATGGCATCAAGACTTAAAATATCAAAGCAGAATGAAGAAAATCTTTTAAAAGGCTGTAGTGGTTGTATCTTTTTAGGCAGATTTGGCAACGGAACTAATTATTGTAATTATTTATGCATAATGGGTAAGCGTAGAGGATGTAATATTAAAGGCTGCAAAAAGAAGCTTACTAAAAAAGAAGTAGATGAAGTGTTTTTAAAAAAAGTTAAAGAAGCAAAGGAAAGGGCTGAAGATTAAAAGTTAAAGATAAGTTTGTTTAATATGAATTATGAAAATGAAAGGAGGTAAGGAGGAATGTGAAGAAAGTAATTTTTATTATATTGATGTTTCTAATATCAGTATTTTTAATAGTAGCTACTTTTTACATAAAAGGAATGATTTTACTTTTTTATCTATTTTTAATCGGAGGTATGGGTTGAACACAAAAGACATCGAAAGGGTACTTTACTTATATCCTTTAAGGAAAAAACAAATAGAAACCGACAAATTAAAATTAAAAGAATTAAGGCTTACGGGAGATATTTTTTCCGTAAGTTTTGATGATGTGAAAGTAAATACCTCTAATATAAATAACATCACCGAAAACAAGGTAATAAGTTATCTTGAAAAAAGAGAAAGAATAGAAAAAAGGATAAGGCTTAATGAGATATTTTGTGAAAGGGTGGAAAAAGGTTTAGAGCTGCTTGACGATACTGGAAGAAAGATTATTGAAGGGAAGTATTTTTTTAGGTGTAGGGATTATGAGGTTTATATGGAGCTGGGAATTAGTAAAAGTAATTATTATGTGATGCGTAAGAAAGTATTATCTTTAATTTGTTATATTTTTTTATAAAATAATTTTTTTTATTGCATATACTATTATAATAATTATTAAAAGGAGAATTGTTATGTATTATACCATTGCTGAATGTATAAAAGATTTGATGCTTAGTAAAGATATTGAATATATATGGAAAGGGACACCTTTTATATTTGAGGAATGTGCAAGCAAGCTAAATTTAAAAAGATCACATCCTTTAAATAATATCGATTCAATATTAAATTCATTAGATAAATCTGATATTTTTGAAAAAACGTATATTAAAGGAAATTGTTGTGGTAGAGAAGTATGGTATAGATGTTTCAAAATAAAAGATTATTATTTGAACAAATAATTAAAATATGGTAAAATAATTAATTATTATAATATTAAAAGAAAAGGAAAAAAAATGGATATTAGGGCAATAGATTTATTTTGTGGAGCAGGTGGTCTTACCTGTGGATTAAAGGAATCTGGTATTAATGTTGTTGCAGGAATTGATTTTAATGAATATTGTAAGTTCCCATTTGAATTTAATAATAAGGCTAAATTTATTCATTCTAAAATTGAAGATATAAATGCAGAAGAGTTAATGCCATTTTATAAAAATGCTGATATTAAAGTTTTAGTTGGATGTGCTCCATGTCAACCTTTTTCAAAACATACAACAAAAATTAGAAATAAAAAAAATAAAAAGGATGAGAAATGGTATTTAATTAATCATTTTAAAAGACTTATTAATGAACTAAAGCCAGATATTATTTCAATGGAGAATGTCCCTCTTTTATCACAACAACAAATTTTTAAATCTTTTATTAATAATTTAAAAAAAGAAGGTTTTTTTATTTCGTGGGATAAAGTGTATTGTCCTGATTATGGTATTCCACAAAGTAGAACTAGATTAGTCTTACTAGCATCAAAAATTGGTAAAATTGAATTAATGCCAAAAACGAGAGATAAAGATAATTATATTACGGTAAGAGAAATTATAGGAGATTTAGAGCCTTTAGAAGCCGGCGCAATTTCTAGAAAAGATCCTTTACATAGAGCTAGAAACTTTTCCAAAAAAAATTTAGAAAGAATAAAACAATCTAAACCTGGAGGTACATGGAAAGATTGGGATGAAGATTTAATTTGTGAATGTCATAAAAAAGATAGTGGAAAGAGTTATTCTTCTGTTTATGCTAGAATGGAATGGGATAAACCTTCTCCAACAATTACAACTCAGTTTACGTCATATGGAACAGGACGTTTTGGTCATCCTGAACAAAATAGAGCACTATCATTTAGAGAAGGAGCCTTGTTACAGACATTTCCTAAAAAATATAAATTTTTTAAAGATGAAATTCCATTAGATGAAGTAGGGAAAATGATAGGTAATGCAGTCCCTGTTACGTTAGGTAAAGTTATAGGTGAATCAATAATATCGCATTTGGAGGTATATTATGATAAAAAATAATATTGAAGATAAATACACAATGTCATTAAGCTTAAATGTACTGAATCATTTAGGAATTAATTTGTATAGTAATATACCTTCGGTTATTTCTGAAATTGTAGCAAATGCATGGGATGCTGATGCAAGTGAAGTTCATATTCATATAACAGATAATAATGATATTATTATTCAAGACAATGGGAGTGGAATGGACATAGATGATATAAACAATAAATTTTTAAATGTTGGTTATCAGAGAAGAGAACATAATGAAGCTATAACAGCAAAGTATAGTAGACCTGTTATGGGAAGAAAAGGTATAGGTAAACTTTCTATGTTTTCCATTGCAAATGATATAGATATTTATACATCAAAAAACGGTAGTATTAATGGTTTTAATATGAATTTAGAAAAAATAAAAGATGCGATAAAGTATGATGGTGATAATGTTTGTTATCATCCTGATAGTATTATCTATGAAGGTGATAATTTTATAGGTACAAAAATTATTTTAAAAGATTTAAAAAAACGTATATCATCTATTACTCCCCAATTTTTAATAAAACGTATAGCAAGACGTTTTAGTGTCTTAGGTAATAAATATAAATTTAAAGTTTACGTAAATGATCAAGAAGTACAAATTAAAGATCGTGATTATTTTCATAAGGTAGAATATGTTTGGTATATTGGATGTAAAGAAGATGATAATGAATATAAGCCTTATTTTGAAAATGTAAAAAAAGAAAAGTATTTAAGTGGAGAAGTTGAAAAAAATAAAAATTATTATGTATCTGGATGGATAGGAACTGTAAAAGAAGCAGGTGCATTAAAAGATGGTGATGAAAATTTAAATAAAATTATTTTAATTGTTAGAGGAAAATTAGGTCAAGAAAATATTTTAGATATATATAATGAAGGTGGATTATATTCTAAATATTTAATAGGGGAAATACATGCTGATTTTTTTGAAGATGATAATTGTGAAGATATGGCAACAAGTAGTAGACAAGAATATAATGTGGAAGATGAACGATTTGAATTTTTAAAGAACTTTATAAAAAACGTTTTAAAAGAAATACAAAAAGAATGGACTTCATTAAGAAATGAAATGGGGGTTGAAGAGGCTATAAGTATTTATCCTTCAATTAAAAAATGGATGGATGAACTTAAAGGGGATGATAAAAAATATGCAAAAAGTATTTTAGGTAATGTTAATCAAATTATAGTTGATGAAGATAAAAAGAAGGAGATATTAAAATATAGCATATTAGCATTTGAAAAATTAAAATATAATAATAACTTAAGTAAAATTGATGATTTGAATTTAGAGAGTTTAGATAATTTAATGGTTATTTTAAATGATATAGATGATATAGAAGCAACATTATATTATCAAATAATAAATGAAAGAATAAATGTTATAAAAAAATTTCAAGAAATTACTGAAGTTGATGTTTTAGAAAATGTTATCCAACAATATTTATTTGAGCATTTATGGTTATTGGATCCAGCATGGGAAAGAGCTAGTTCTACAGAATATATGGAAAAAAGAGTAAAAAATGCTTTATCTATAGAAAATATAAATGGTTTAACTGATGAAGAAATAAAAGGAAGATTAGATATAGGGTATAAAACATCGGCAGGGAAGCATATCATAATTGAATTGAAAAGATATAGTAGAAGAGTTTCAAGGAACGATATATATAGCCAAATTACTAAATATCATGATGCAATAAGAAAGCTTTTATCAAATACAGGACAAGAAAATGTACCTTTTGAAATTGTTGTTGTTTTAGGTAAACTTGTTGAAGATTTAAGTCAAACTGAATTAGAGAAATTTTATAATTCTATAGCATCATATAATACTAGGGTAGTTTATTATGATAATTTAATTGAAAATGCTAATAAAGCGTATAAAGATTATATTGAGGCAAATAAGAAAGTAGCTCCTTTAATTGATATGTTTGATGAAATAAGTAAAGAGTAAAATAAAATTATTTATTTTGTTTATTAAACAATTCTTGGACAATATAAGGACTTCATTATAATAAAAACGTTATATAATAATATAAACAAAAGAAGGCAAAGATAAATTCTTTGTCTTTTTTATTTACGGAGAATATCGGGAAACGACATCACGGTTAAGGTTTTGGGGTTTTGAGTGATGAAAAAGAATGGAGATATAGTATGAAAGTTATTGAATTAAATGATGATGATATATTAATTTTAAAAGCTACAGATGTAATGAGCTATGAAGCCATTAGTGGCTTTAATAATAAATTTAAAGAATGCAATTTAAAAATCATTTTAATTCCTAACCATATTGAAATAATTGGGATTAAGCATACATAATGAGGATAAATAAAAAAAGAATAATTAAATTGAATAAATATATTGACATACTGTACAGTATGTAGTATAATATAAACATAGAAAGGAGGTAGTTATGGATGAAAAAATAAAAGAGCTAATCAAGATAGTGGTGCTACTTGAAAAGCTCTTGGTAAAATTAATATCACTGGTCGGGTGGATATTGATTTTATTAAAACTTATAGGTTAGGGCTTAGCCCTTTCCTATAAGAAATTATATCAAACCATAACGATAAAAGCAAATGAAAAAAGATGTATTAAGATTAATCGGTCATGTAATTGTCTTAGTTGGGTTGTTGGCATTTCTATATTTTGTAATTAAATTGTTATTTAATGGAGGTATTTAATAACATGGATAGAGAAAAAGAATCAAAAAGAAAAACCTTCACCAGTACGGAAGTAAAGAATAGATATAATAAGAAAACTTATGAAAGATATTCCATTACTTTGAGAAAAGATAATATTACAGATAAAGAAATAATTGACAAAATAGAAAAGCTTAAAAGTGAAGGACTTAGTGCAAGTGAAGCAATAAAAAAATTAATAATTAAAGGATAGGCTTAGGTCTGTCCTTTTTTAGTTAAAAGGAGAAAATAAGACTATATGAACCATAAAAATAGAAAGGAGCGAAAAAAATGAAATGTCAAAAGAAAATAACTTAATACCTTTAAATGAAAGAACAAAGGAAGAACAAAGAGAAATTGCAAGAAAAGGCGGTATTGCATCGGGAAAGGCTAGAAGAAAAAAGAAGCTTTTAAGACAGATATTAGATGAAATCGGAGAAAGCAGGTTAAATACCAATGAAGCAAAAGACATTGCAAAGGCTCTTTCAATAAATAAAAGAGATGTTACCTATGATGTTGCCATAATGTTTAAGGCCGTAAGTGAAGCACTTGGTGGAAATATTAAGGCAATGGAATTTATAAGAGATACAAGAGGACAAAATAATAAAAACGACAACGGAGTAAATATAGATATAACAATTCCCGTATTTAAAGGAGAGGATGACCTTGAATAAAAGGGATGTTTATCTTCCCGATATTATCGGCAAAGGGTACGGTGAGTTCTTTAGATTTAAGGGAAGATACCTTGTGGTAAAAGGTTCGAGGGCAAGTAAGAAATCAAAGACAAGTGCCATAAAGATAATATACAACATGATGAAGTATAAGGGAGCAAATACCCTTGTTGTAAGAAAGACATACAGAACCTTGAAAGATTCATGCTTTATGGAGCTTAAATGGGCTGTAAAAAGGCTTGGAGTTGAGTATCTATGGGAGGAAAAATTATCTCCCCTTGAGATGACTTATAAACCAACGGGTCAGAAGATTTATTTTAGGGGGCTTGATGATCCACTGAAAGTTACTTCCATAACCGTAGAAAAAGGTGCTTTGTGTTTTGGTTGGCTTGAAGAAGCATATGAAGTAACAAAGGAAGAGGATTTTAACATACTGGATGAATCTATAAGAGGAAAACTGCCAAAGGGACTATTTAAACAATGGATAATAACCTTTAACCCCTGGAATGAGCACCACTGGTTAAAAAAGAGGTTTTTTGATATTAAAGATGATGATGATATTTTACCTCTTACAACTACTTATAAATGTAATGAATGGCTGGACAGTAGCGATATAAAACTCTTTGAAGACATGAAAAAGAACAACCCAAGAAGATACCAAGTGGCAGGGCTTGGAAACTGGGGGATTATTGACGGACTAATTTATGAAAACTTTGAAGAAAAAGCTTTTGAACTTAAAGACATAATAAACTTTGATACCATAAGCGGACTGGATTTTGGTTATACAAACGACCCCACCGCTTTTTTTATTGGCTTTATTGATAAAAAGGACAAGAGAATATTCATATGGGATGAATTATATAAAAAAGGGCTTTCAAACAAGATGATATATGAAAGGATAAGAGATATGGGGTATAAAAAAGAAAAGATAACAGCTGACAGTGCAGAGCCTAAAAGCATTGACGAGCTTAGAAACTACGGTCTTAAAGTAAGAGCTTCTTTAAAAGGAAAAGACAGCATAATGCACGGCATACAGTTTTTACAAAATTACAAAATAATAATTCATCCAAGATGTGTAAACTTTCTAATGGAAATATCAAACTACACCTGGGATAAGGATAAGTTTGGAAATAAAATAAACAGACCCGTTGATGATTTCAATCATTTAATGGATGCTCTTCGCTATGCGGTGGAAAAATATCATAAAAAGGTAACATATAAAGAAATAAAAGGAGGGATTTAATGAGTAAGATTCAAAATTATGTTAAGTTCATGGAGCCTAAAGGAACGGCTGTAACAATAGATTTAATCAGTGAATATATAAATAAACATCAAGAACTTGCTAAAAGCAGATATGAAATATTAAAAAATGCATACCTAAACGATTATAAAATATATAATATGAAAAAAAAGGAGCCCTGGAAGCCTGATAACAGAATATCCGTAAACTTTGCAAAATATATTACAGATACAATGAACGGCTTTTTTATGGGTATTCCGGTAAAGACTATATCTAGTGATGAAAAGGTTAATGAATACATCAAAACCCTTGAAAGTTACAATAATCAAGAGGACCAAAACAGCGAACTGAGTAAAATATGCGATATATACGGACACGGTTATGAAATATATTATATTGATGACTTTGGTAAAATGGCAATATCATTCTTCTCTCCCTTAGAGGGATTTATGATATACGATGATGATATAAACTCTTCAGCCATATGCTTTGTAAGGTACTATAAAGACAGCGATGAGAACATAGTCGGAGATGTTTATACTAATGATCATAAAATAAGCTTTACCAGTGAAGGCGGATACAGATTTTTAGATGAAGGCAGTATTCACGGTTTTTCTACAATTCCGGTAAACGAGTTTTTGGAAAACGAAGAAAGACAGGGGATATTTGAAAATGTTCTTCCTATGATTGATGCGTATAATAAAGCATTATCGGAAAAGGCAAACGATGTTGATTACTTCGCAGATGCATATATAAAAGTTTTGGGGGCTGAACTTGATGAAAAGGGTATAAAACATATAAGAAGTAACAGAGTAATAAACTTTGAAGGTGACAGTTCTGATTTAACAGTGGAATTTATGCAAAAACCAAGCGGAGACACTACACAGGAAAATCTCATTAATAGGTTAGAAAGATTAATTTATCAAATATCAATGGTGGCAAACATAAGCGACGAGAATTTTGGAACAAGCTCCGGGATTGCTCTTAAATATAAACTTCTTGCTATGAGTAACCTTGCAAAGACAAAAGAGAGAAAGTTTATTGCGGGAATGAACAGAAGATATAATATTATATTTTCAAACGTAAGTGTTACGGGACTTCCAAAAGATGCAGAACTTACTCTTTCTTATGAATTTCATTTTAATTATCCCGCAAACCTTGAAAGCGAGGCAACAATAGCAGGGCAGCTTAGCGGAATAACATCAAAAGAAACACAGTTAAAAGTATTAAGCATTGTGGATAATGTGGATGATGAAATAAAGAAAATGGAAGAAGAAAACGACAGTATTTCTTATAATACCGATTATCCCACAAACAGAACCTTAGAGGAAACAGATGAATTACTGGCAGAATAGATATGAAAATCTAAAAAAGAATATGGAAAAGGACGAAGACAAACTTAAAAAGAAGTTGTCTTTTTTTTATGACAAAGAAAGGGTAAGTTTGGAAAAGGAAATAGCATCCTTTTATCAAAGATACGGAGAAAATAACATAATAGAATACAGAAACCTTCTTCAAAGTTTATCGGCGGAAGAAAAGGATATGCTAATAAAAAGGGCTGATGATTTTATAGAGAAATATCCAAAGTATAAAAATATTCTGCCCGTTAGAGAAAACATATATAAACTAAACAGGCTGGAGGGTTTACAGTATTCCATTCTTTTAAAACAGTATGAAATAGGCGTAGTTGAACAAGAAGAAATAGAAAATCATTTAAGAAAGTATGCACTAAATGGTGCAAACATAACATACGAAACCTTGGGATTTGGAAAGAACTTTCTTTCAATAAACAGCAACGTAATAAGTAAAATTCTTGATAATTCATATGCGGGAGAAGAAAACTTTTCAGATAGGATTTGGAATAATAAAAAGAAACTTGCCGATTATTTAAATAAAGACTTCGCCCTAGCTGTAGCAAGAGGCGACAACTATAATAAATGCGTTAAGGCCTTAAAGGAAAGATTTTCAAAGGTAACGAGAAATGATTGTTACAGACTGATATTTACGGAAGGTACATATGTTTTAAACGAAAGCACCATAACACCCTTTGAGGAAGATTTTGAAAGCTATGAGATTTCTACGGTGGGAGATGGTAAGGTCTGTGTTATTTGCAGGGGGATACAGGGAAAGGTATTTGACATAACAGAAAGAAGTCCGGGGATAAATTTCCCGCCTTTTCATCCTTGGTGCAGATGTAGTTTTGAAGTAGTTGTTGATGATTGGGATAAGTGGCTTGATGATTATGAAAGTAAGCATAGTAAGAGCGGGGATATAATTAAAAACAGGCTTGATAACTATGATAATATTTCAAATAGAGATTATAAAGAAGTTTCTTTTGATGAGTTTAAAAATATGCATCATTCTATAAGTAAAGAAGAACGTAAAATTTTGTACGGACGTAGTCATTTTTCAGGTTATATTAATTCAAGTAATGCCAAAGATATAAATGATATAATCAGAAAGGGTAAGACTTTAGGATACGATTTTCAAAAAATTTCAGATACTTTATCTTCAGTTATACGAAAAAATAAAATAAATAGTGATATAATTGTTTATAGACATATAAAAGAAGATGGGTTCGAAAGCATAACAGGGATTAAATTCCCTAAAATGTCTTTGCTTAAAAATAAGAAAGAAACATGGGAAGAACTTCAACAGGTGGTTTCAGATGTTGAGATTGGTAGAATTTACCAAGAAAAGGCTTTTATGAGTACTTCAGCTGTTAAAGATAAAAATGTAATGCAGAAAAAAAGAATCCATATGAAAATAAAAGTTCCAAAGGAACGATATGGATATATTACAACAAATAAAAAAGAATCTGAAATAATTTTTGATAGACCTCAAATAAAAATTGAAAATGTAATATTAAATGATGATTGGTCAATTACAATAAAAGGAGTTATGATTGGATGAAAAAAGAGAGAAAAAAAGAATTAGATAATCTTTGGAATAAAACAAGAATATGGCTTCTTATGGAAGACTGTTCTCTCGAAAAAGAAAAAGAATTGTTTTCCGGTATAGAAGAATATAAAGGAACAGGCTTAGAAATACCTGTGAATGCAGAAAGCTATGAAATGGAAAAAGTCGCTGAGATTTTAGGTAAAGCACTAAATTCAAAAGATGAATGCTATGAGTATTTAGAGAGTTTTAACGAAAAATTTATGGATGCTATTTATAAGACGGCATTTGATAGTAGTATATTTAAATATGTTATAGATATTAAAAAAGGAAAAAGAAATGAAAATAGATAAACTTATATTTAAAATATTGCAATATCTTTATGAAGTATCTGATTTGTCAATGCCTTCTATGGAACCGATAAGTCCCAAGGCTTTAAAAGTTCCTTTAGAACAATGGAATAATGCGGTTGCAATGCTTTATAAAGAAAGTTACATTGATGGAGTAATAGTAAAAAAATCAAAGACCGGAATTTATATATTAAACGAAGATGATATGAGAATTACGTTAAGAGGAATAGATTATTATAAAAACAATACAACATTTAAAAAATTTTTAGAAGCTGCAAAAGGTATTTCGGAAATTCTGCCAAAATAAATAAAAAGGAGCAAAATGAAAGAAGATTTAAATATTATTATTTTAACAACCAATTGGTGCCCCCACTGCAGGAAAATGGAAAGGGTGCTTGATAATTTAGGGGTAAAATACAAAAACTATGACATATATAAAAACAGTGAAATAACAAATAAATATCCTTTGTTAAAACTGCCGACTACCTACTTTTTAAAAGGAAAAGAGGTAGTTTTTTTAATTAAAGGAACAAAGGAAGAAGAGGAGGTAAAAAGTCTTATTGATAAGTATTTTATTTGATGATGAAAGTTTAGAGATAAAAGCAAAGGGACACGCTGGTTATTCCATTAAAGGATATGATATTGTGTGTGCGGGAGTATCCAGTTTAATAGAAAATTATAAGCTTTATGAAAAGAACAAAGATGTATATGATTTTTTGAAGTTTTCTTTATGTAACTTAGAAGAGAGTTATCCAAATAATGTGGAAATTATTAGGTAGCTCTTTTTTATTGTCCAAGCATTTAAGACATAAAAAGGTATGGAAAGTCCAAGCATTTATGACTAAAAAAGATATGGGGTCCAAGCATTTAAGACTTTAAAAAGAATATGGAAAGGAGAAAATAATGTATTTTATTAATTTACAAAAATTTGCCGAAGAGGGCGAAAGTGTAGAACAAAACCAAAATGAAATCACAAAAGAAGAAAAAAACGAGGAGGTAAAAGAAAGTAAGGCAAAATATACCGATGAAGATTTAGACAGGATTATAAACAAGAAATTTGAAAAATGGCAGAGGGGAAAAGACAAGGAGGTTGACGAAGCAAAGAAGCTTGCACAGATGAACGAAAGAGAAAAAGCCGAATATGAAAGGGATAAACTAAAAAAAGAACTTGAAGAATATAAAAACAAGGAAAAGTTATCTCAAATGAAAAAAACAGCAAGAGAAATCCTTGAGAAAAAGAGCATAAACATATCTGATAATCTTCTTAGTATGTTTGTTTCAACCGATGCCGAAGGAACAAAAAAAGCCGTGGAAGATTTTTCAAAAATGTTTACTTCTACGGTTGAAGAAGAAGTGACAAAAAGACTAAAAGGAAATACTCCAAAAGCAGGAAGTGTTCCCGGAATAACAAAAGAGGACATTTTTAAGATTAAAGACAGAAATTTAAGACAGAAAAAAATTAGAGAAAATATAAATTTATTTGAAAAGGAGAGATAAAAATATGAATAAAATTGATTTACAAAAATATGCAGCAGAAACTAATACGACTTTAACAACTGATTTAGAACCGGCTATTTCTATTGATTTTACATCGAGAATAGTATCTAACATTAAGGAATTACAGGAGATTTTAGGTGTAAGCGAACTTACTCCAATGAGTGCCGGAACGGATATTAAAATCTATAAAATGACAAAAACAAATACACCTTCACAGGTTGGAGAAGGGGAAGACATCCCACTTACTAAAATCGAAAGAAAGCTTGCAAATACAATTTCTTTAACACTTAACAAATATAGAAAAAATACTACTGCGGAAGCCATTCAAAAGGTCGGCAGAGATATGGCCATAAACAAAACAGATGAAAAAATGATATTTGAAATTCAAAAGGATATTAAAAAGTCCTTTTACGATATTTTAAAAACAGGAAGTGGAACTGCAAGTGGTACAAATTTACAAACAGCCCTTGCAGCTTTATGGGCAAAACTTCAAGAATACTATGAAGATATGGATATTGACCCTATTTATTTTGTAAACCCGACAGATGTTTCAGATTATTTGGGAACTTCTCAAATTACTATGCAAAACGCATTCGGCTTTACTTATATTGAAAACTTCTTAGGACTTGGTATTGCTATGATTACACCTAAAGCAGAAAAATTAAAACCTATTGCAACAGCTAAACAAAACTTAAACGGTGCATATGTTCCAATGTCGGGAGATCTTGGACAGACTTTCAATTTAACATCAGATGAAACAGGACTTGTGGGAATGACTCATCAAAACGTATTAAAAAATGCGTCAGTTGATACTCTGTTACTTTCTAGTGTTAAGTTCTATCCTGAATTTATTGATGGTGTATTTAAGGCAACTATTACACCAGATGAATTGTCAGCATAATAGATAGTTATGGATGATATTTTAAATAGAGTAAAACTAAGGATTAATAATGTTACCCTTAGTGATGAAGTAATGAGTGAATATGTTAAGACTGTTTACGACAGGCTTTGTTTAAGGTTAAAAGAAGAAATTCTGCCTGATATTTTTTATTCTATCTGCGTGGATGCAGTAGTTAAAATGTATAACCGTATTTATTATGAAGGAATAAGTTCTGAAAGCGGGGGAAATATTTCCACTTCTTTTGTTGAAGATATATTAAACGAATATAACATAGAAATAGAAAGTTATTTAAGTTTAAAGAAAAATAACAATGAAGACGGAACTAGAAAGGTAATAAGATTTTTATGAAATGGGAAGAAATAGAAGTCTTGGAGAAAGTAAAAAATGGAGAAGATAAGCTTTTAAATCCTACCTATGAACTTAATATAAAAGGTAAAACAAAAGGAAGATTATCAAACTGGACATTAGAAGAAACTAATACCTACGGATATGATTACACTAAAAAGACTTTAAAAGCCTTAATAATTCCAAGCATAAGCATAAATTTAGATAATTTAATAAGATTTGATAATAAGGAACATGAAATCTTGTATATCTTAAACGCTTCCCCTCGCTTTAATATTCTTCATTTAAAAAGGTTGAAAGATGATACATATTAAATTTGAAGGAATAGAAGAGCTTGAAAGAGAGCTTAAAAGGTTAAATGAAGTTAAGTTTGAAGGAATTGTAACAAAGAATCTTACCCAGATGTTTAACAGGGCAAAAAGCCTTACTCCCGTAAAAAGCAGTCAATTAAAACAGTCTATATCAAAAGGTAAGGAAGAAATAGGATATACGAAAGATTATGCGCTTCAGTAAATGTGACGCATGTAAAATCGGGCAAAAACGGTGGACACTAAACTTATAATGTATAAAGAGAGAAGATTTATAAGCATGTCAACACCGTGGTAAATCAGTAGATTGCGAAAGGCTATTGATCACCGTAGAGCGTACCGAATGAATAAATATAATTTCGGCAAGAGTGCCCGAAACAATGGAAGAATCTTATACAGATTCTTTTTTTGTTATGATGTACGCCGAACCGAGAATGAATTGACATTCTGTAATGCGAGGAAACTCCCGGAAATAAAGGATAAAAAGCCTTTATGATAACACAAGCACATGTTGAATACGGACACAGAGTAGTAATACACGGTAAACAGGTTGGATATGTGAACGGGCAATATTTCTTAAAAAAGAACGTAGATATTCAAAGGGATATTTATAAAAAGGATTTGATAAAAGGTTTAGGAAAATAAAATGTTAAAACAATTAAACTATACGGATTTAATATCTGCTATTCAAAAGAGAATAGAAGAAAATACAGGGATAAGGTGTTATGATATGGTCCCCATAAATGCACCGAGTCCCTTTTATTATGTTGAAATAACAGGAAAGAGAAAAAGCGACACAAAGACTATGTTTTGCGAAACTTATAACGTGATGATTCATGCACTTAGTAAGGCTTCATCTTCAAGTGTCGGTATATTTGATTTAATAAACAAACTTGAAGAGGCAATGACGGAAGATATAGTCTTACCTGAAGGGTTTAACCTTATTATGCAGACACAAATTGCAATGAATAATTTAATAACAGAAGAAACAAAAGAAAAACACGCAATATTTCAGTATGATTTTAAAATTTCATACGGATTTAAGTGCAAATAATTAGGAGGTAGTATGAAAAAAATAAATTTACAAAAATATGCTTTAGAGTTTGACGGTGGAGAATATTGTAACTTTTCCGCTGCAGCATCAAGAGCGATTGCAGGTAAAGACATTTTACTTGCAGTTTTTAATTTAGATGGTTCAAAGTTACTGGCAATCAGCGGACAACAAAGTTTAACATTAAACAGAACAAAAGACAGCATTGAAATAACTTCAAAGGATACCGTGGGAGGTTGGAAGTCAAAGATTGCAGGAATGAAAGAGTGGAGTATTGATAATGACGGGATTTATATTGCAGATGATGAAAGCCATAAAATCCTATCAAAAGCTTTTGAAGACGATACACCCCTTTGTATTAAAATTGTTAATTTAAAAACACAAAAAGGTTTATTCGGCGGACTTGCAACCCTTACGGATTATTCACTGGAAGCCCCATATGATGATTCAATGACTTATTCCATTTCACTGGAGGGTATGGGAGCTTTGGTTGATTTAAGTGAAAATCCACCTGTTCCCGACACCATGCCGAGTGGCGAAAACACTCTTGAAGGTTTAACGGTGGTATCCGTTGCGGGAACAAGCGGTAAAACAAAAATATACGTTAATCCAATAAAAGAGGGTAGCAATGCTTATAAATATCAATTAGGTCAAAGCGTTACTTTACCAAAGTATGATGATGATATGTCCTCTTTTACGGACTGGAACGGAGAAGATGAGATAACGGCAGTAAATGGAAATAAGATATTAATTGTAGAATGTGAAAATAATAAAGCAAGAAAGGTTGGAACTGCCACTGTGACGGCAGGAGAATAATTATATGTTAGAGATAAACGGAAAAACTTACGAACTTAAATATACTGTTGGAAGAATAAGAATGATAGAGGATACTCTTGGAATTTCTTTAATGGCAACAATGGTTAATGCAAATGGAATGCTTAGCACTTCACAGCTTTGTAATTTTATCGCTTTTGGACTGAAAGAGAATGGAAAAGACTATGTTGATTTTAACGAAGGCATAAAGATTGCCGATGAACTTTTAGAGAAAAAGGGGTATGCCAATATTACTACAACAGTAATTGAAGCAATTCAGAGAGACTGTCCTTTTTTCTTCCAAGCCGATTAGTCGATTTTGAATATCTTGTAAATGACGAAGAAGATAAAGAGTATGAAAAAGAAGCAAAGCCTTATCAAAGAGATATAGACTTTGCTTTTTTTGCTGTCAATTTAGGTTATTCAAAGGAGGAATACGAAAGCCTTACATATAAAGAAATTGCCTTTATAAAAAAAGAATGGGAAAACAAAGTTATTACAGATAACTTACTATTATATAAGGCTGTGCTTACTGCTTTTTACAATGTAAACAGACCAAAAGGGAAAAATCCGCTAAAACTTTGGAAAAAGAAACCTAAAAAAGTAAAAAAAGAAGAATATCAAAACAATATAAAAATTATAGAAGATATGGAAAAAAGAGATGGTAAAAGCTGGGTTTACAAGATATATAAGGCTAACGGTTTTGATAAAAGAATGAAAAAGAAAGGAGGATAATATGGCTGATTATACACTTAGTGCAAAGATTACTGCAGATGATACGGATTTTCAAAAGAAAATGAGTTCTGTTCAAGGAAAACTTGAAAGCGTATCAAAGAAGTTTTCAAGTGTGGGTTCCGGACTTGAAAAAGTAGGAGATAAGCTTGCAAACTCTATTACAAAACCTGCAACGATAGCAACAAGTGCTTTATCCGGTATTACTCTTGTAAAAGGTTTTGACAGGCTTGTTGGGATTGATAATGCTAAGGCAAAGTTAAAAGGGTTAGGTCATGATGCTAAAACAGTTGAAGAGATTATGAACTCTGCTACCATATCGGTAAAAGGAACTGCATTTGGACTTGATGAAGCTGCAACTACTGCAGCAAATGCTGTGGCAGCAGGTATAAAACCGGGTAAAGAACTTACCAAATATTTAAGTATGACTGCAGATGCAGCTGCTATTGCAGGTGTTTCAATGGCTGAAATGGGCTCTATTTTAAATAAGGTACAGACAGGACAGACAGTTTATACTGAAGATTTAGAACAACTTGCAGATAGAGGGTTACCTGTATATCAATGGCTTGCAGATGAGGCAGGAATTGCTGCATCAGAAGTAAAACAGCTGGCAAGTGAAGGTGGAATATCTTCTGAAATGCTATATTCTGCTATTGAAAAAAATATAGGTGGAGCAGCAAAGATAATGGGAGAGGCTTCTTTTTCTGCTTCTCTTGCAAATATAGGAGCATCTCTTTCCAGAATAGGTGCAAACTTTTTAGATGCAGGTGGCAAAGGTGGAGGTTTTTTTTCTCAGTTAAAACCACTAATGAGTGAGTTTACTTCTTATCTTTCTACATTGGAAGTTAAGGCAAGCGAACTTGGTGTAAAATTTGGAGAAAGCTTTTCAAATGCAGTAAATAAAGTAAAGGGTATAATAACATGGTTTAATGCTTTAACTCCTGCAATGCAGTCTATTGTAGGAAAAGCTGCAGCTTTTGGGACTGTCTTTATAGTATCTATTGGTCCCATTCTATCAATATTAGGGAAAGTATTTTCTTTTATTGGTTCTGCTACTGGTGTATTTGGTGTTTTAAGTGCAAAAATAGCTGAAATCGGAGGTCGTAGTGCGGTTTTAAAAGCTGTATTCACCGCCATAACGGGACCTGTGGCAATAGCTATTGCAGCAATAACGGCTATTATCGGTGTTATTACGTATTTAATGAATACAAACGAAAGCTTTAGAGCTAGTGTGATGAGTGTTATAAATTCCGTTATGACTTCCGTTCAGTCTGTTTTATCTGCTTTAATGCCGATACTTTCAAATATTGCAAATACTATAGGCTCTGTTATAGGCTCGACTCTTCAAAAACTTGCTCCTGTTATATCAAATATAATAAGCATGATTGGTGGATTTATTACAAGTGCGGCACCTATTATTACAAACTTTTTAAATACCATTGCTCCTAAAATTCAAACTATTATAAGTGCCATAGCAAAAGTCGCTATGACTGTGACAAGTGCACTTATGCCTATTATTCAAACAATAATAAGTATTATAGGTTCAACTGTTATTCCTATTATTTTAAAAATTTTAACGATTGCTACATCGGTTATAGGGGGAATAATAAGTGTTGTAACTCCTATAATTTCCTTTATTGCAACGGTTATAGCAAGCATAATAACGGTTGTTTCATCTGTTATATCGGCTGTAAGCACTATATTTAATACGGTAAAAAGCATTATTACAACCGTATGGAACGGTATAAAAACTGTAATAGGCGGAGCTATTAATCTTATTATAAGCGTAATTAAAAAAGTTATATCTCCTGTTACAAGCACGTTTAATAAAGTAAAAACCATAATTACAAATGTGTTTAATAAAATAAAAACTTCATGGAAAGGGTTAACAGGAGTTGTAAGCGGGGTGTTTAATTCAATTTCTGGAGCAGTATCCAATGTTGTTGGAAAAATAAAAGGAGTTATAAATAATGTTATAGGAAAGGTAAATACAGCCATAGGAGTTATTAATGATATAGGAAGTATTGTAGGAATAAGCATAAGTACTATCCCTTATTTGAAACGAGGAACTGATAACTGGCAGGGTGGCTTTGCTTATATGAATGAAGCAGGAAGAGGAGAGCTTACTTATCTTCCAAACGGTTCTCAGGTAATCCCCCACGACTTAAGCGTTAAATATGCCAAAGAATCTGCAAGGCTTAATAATAACACTTCTTCTTTTGATGTTTATGCTTTAGGGGAATATATAGTAAGTGCAGTATCAAATCAAGGAAGTCAGATTGCAAACTCTCTTGAAAGAGGAGTAGGTAATATAAGAATGGTAACAGATAACAGAGAAGTGGCAAGAATGGTTTCTAATCTTGGATTTAGGAGGGGATAGGATGAATTTTTATTATGTAAATTCCAATAATGAAAAGATAGATTTTTCAGATTATCCTTATGTTTTTCAGGAGGGAGACCTGCTTGATTATTCTTGGAATTATGAAACACAGGAAAATACCGATTCAAATAAGATAACTTCTTTTAAAAAAGGTATAACGCAAAAAAGCATAAAAATTGCCGTTATTCCTCCCTTTGATATGACAAAAGAGGAAAGAGAAGAAAAAATAAAAGAATACTTTAACCATATATTTGAAGTGTTTGAGTATGACATTATAAATGACAGTGACGGTAAGTTATACACTGATACGGGATATTATCTGCCTTGTAGGATATTTCAATCAACAAAATCCGACTGGAACATGGGGCTACCTTTTATGTTTAATGACTTTAAGGTGGTAAGTGCAAATCCATACTGGATAAAAGAACAGCAAAGAGATTTTACAGGGGGAGGAACTTCAAGTGTTAAGGGGCTAAACTATCCTTATAATTACCCATACAATTACACTCCTGTAAAAAGAGGAATAAGTTATTGGCAGACAGATAACTTTTCATATAGTGATTTCGAGCTTATTATATACGGTCCTTGTGTCAATCCGAGAATACTTATAAATAATTATCCTTATGAAGTGTTTGATACCCTTGAAAATTATGAATATTTAATAATAAAAAGCGTAAATGAAGAAAAAAGCGTAATAAAATACAGAAACAACGGAACAACACTTAATATCTTTGATTTAAGGGAAAAAGAAAACAGCGTTTTTAATAAAATACCTCCCGGAAGACTTACTTTTAACTGGAGAGGAGATTTTAAGTTTACTCTAAAATTATATGAAAAAAGGAGCGAGCCGAAGTGGTAATAATAGCAGATAACAATGGAAGGGAAATAAAATATCTTAAGTATTCAAAATTTGATTTTGACCTTGGGGATACGATGGATTTTACCATTACCATTTCTCCCATAGATTATGATGAAAATATTAAATACGGTAATATTATTTTTATTCCAAACAGTGAATATGCGGGAATAATCGGAGGTATTGAAACAAATACAAGCGATAATACCGTTATAATAAAGGGTTATTGTCTTAGGGGAATATTAAATAAAAGAATTATAGTTCCACCCAAAAATCAAGCATATAAACAGGTAAGCGGGGAGATTAATTCCATAATAAAATCACTTATTGATGAAGAGGGCATAGGCTCTTTTTTTAGTGTCTCTGAAGTTGATACGGGTATAAACATAAATAATTTTAAGTTTGACCGTTACTGTACTTTACTTAATGGAATTGAAAAGATGCTAAAAAGCGTAAATTACAAATTAAGCATTAAATACATTCAAGGGCAAAAGGGAGAAAAGGGATATGCTCTTCTTTCTTCTACCCCAATTATAGATTATTCTGACACTTTGGAACTTTCACAGGATAATTTGCTGGACTTTATATTTAAAGAAAGTAACAACGGGGTAAACCACCTTATATGTTTAGGTAAGGGAGAACTTACTGACAGGGTAGTAATAGATTTATATGTAGGGAAAAACGGAGAAATAACTGAAAATAAATTCTATAAAGGGCTTGAAGAGATAACACAAGTTTATGAAGATACAAACTCGGAAAGTGATGAACTAAGGGAAAGAGGAATTGAAAAACTTAATGAAATAAAAAACACAAAGACCTTTAGTATGGATATAAATACTTTAAATATAGACATTGAAATCGGGGATATAATCGGCGGAAGAGACTATATAACCGGAAACAGTTTAAAAAGCCCGGTAGTAAACAAGATATATACAGTGGATAACGGAAAAGAAAGCAAAGAATATAAAATTGAAGGAGATGATTAAATGGAATTAATAACAGGCTATCAGTTAGAAGATCATGTTACCTCCCTTCAAGATGCAATGTGGCATAGAGGAATTTGGAAAGATGACTGCATTATTTCTGTTGGAGAGAATTTAAAAGCAGAGATTATAAGTAACAACGAAATAAGAGTAAGAAGCGGAATATTAAATATGCAGGGCAAGTTTTGCTCTATTGATATGAACACCTACGACAGCCTAACAATAAACAACGGAACCGCAGGAGAAAATAGAATAGATTTAATTGTTGCAAGGTATGAAAAAAATAGCGAAACACAGGTTGAAGATGTAAGTTTAAAGGTAATACAAGGTACACCAGTGGCTGATACACCGTCTGTTCCAAGTTATACAGAAGGTAATATTGATAACGGAGATTTAATCGCAGAACTGCCTTTATATGAAGTACATATTGAAGGGATAAATATAACTAAGGTTGAGAAATGTTTGGATATAGTTTATCCATTATCGGAAGTAAGAAGAACTTTATTATTTGGAGGAGCAGTAAAAACGGGTGTTATTACATTAAACGAAAGTATGAATAATTATAGATATTTAGTGTTTAATATAAGTTCTTCTACTTCGGGAGGTCCTTTTGGCTCAGGTATATACCCAATTTTAGAACAAAACCAAATGTCGACACAAAGTGTATTGTGTTACGACTCAGTCCCAAAAGCAACATATAACGCAAACGCAGTTACGATATATACAGGAAGATTTACTAAACAATCAGATACTCAACTTAATACAGATATTCCAATTCATAATAATATTATTAGAACAGAACAATCTATTGGCGGTGGAACAGAATATTACGTTAGAGAAATATGGGGGGTACGTTAAATGAAAATAAGTTTAGATGAAAATAAATATATTATTTCTTTTGCTGTTATCGGAGATGTTGAAAACAGTATTGAAGCTGATTTAAGTATTGAAGATTTTAATAATTTGCCGTGCTTTGTTTATAAATATGAAAATGGACAGTTAGTTTTAGATGAACAAAAGAAAAAACAATGGGAAGATGAACAAAGTAAGCCAGAACCAGAGCCAGAGCCAACAGGGGACTATGTAACTTATGATGAGCTGGCAAATGCTATAAAAGAGGGGGTAAACAGTTATGGAATCTAAGGAATATGTACTAAGTAAAATGAGAGAGGTAGGATTAAATTCAGCAACCTTGTTTCAAGAAAAAGCACCGGAAATGGACGGAACACAAATAATTGACAAAGAATATAGCATACCTGATTTTAACCCCGAATTACATCAATATTTAAACTGGTTAAAGGGACAGTGCGTAAGAGATAATGGACAGGTTTGGCAACTTATACAACCATATGACAGCAATACATACAAAGACCACCCCGAAAATTTAAGGGCACAGTGGAGCTTATGCCACACAAAAGACCCGTTAAAAGCAAAGCCTTATGTTACACCTCTTGGACAAAGCGGTATGTATATGAAAGATGAGTGTTGTATTGCTTCAGACGGAAAAGTTTATAAGTCAAAAATAGACAATAACGTTTGGGAACCGACAGGGTATCCAACAGGTTGGGAGGAGATAACGCTTTAAGGGATTCTCCCTTAACAACCCTTATTTAAGGGGTGTTACCCCTTAAGAACCCCACCATATTTTTGCCAAAGCCCAAAAATATGGGAAAAAGGCTTTCACTCAAACGCCGTGAAGGCTTATAACGCATTCCGAAGCTTTCTAAAAATATTACCCATATTTTTAGAGCTGGAATGCTACCACCGCCCTAAATTATTATTGGAGAGGGTAGTATTTAACCATATTTTCATTCATTTGGGCTTGGGGTAGCTTTTCTGCCAGCAAAACTCGTGTAGAGTTTTACGCAGGTATCGAAAAGCGTTGTAAGGCACTTCGCCGAGAAGTGTCCTTTTTACCTCTTTTTTTGGACAAGCAAAAAAAGAGAGGTTTTTGGTTTAAAAATAAAAAACCTTAGAAAGGCTTACATAAAGCCTTTTTTTAGTGATTTTAATAAAAATTTGAAGGAGTGATTTTATGAGATGACAGAGGGACAAATTACAATAATCATTGCACTTGTTGGTTTGATTTTAACGGTGATTATCAACATAACAAAGTTTGCTGGAGCTGTAAGCAAGATAGAATCTTCTCTGAATCATCTAAATGATGTATTAAAAGAATTGAAAGAGGAATTTAAAGAAAACAGAGAAGAGCTTGCAATGAAGAGAAAAAGACTTTGGGAATATAACGAAAAACAAGATAAGATACTTGATGAACATGAATTAAGAATAATAAAACTTGAAAATAAGGAGGGACATTAGTGTTAAGCATAAAAAATTATCAATCTAATTTAAAATACTATTATGGATTTTATACCGGAAGTGTTGACGGAAAAGTCGGAAGCAAGACAAAATCAGCTGTGAAGAGTTATCAAAAGTTTAAAGGATTGACACAAGACGGAATTTATGGAAGTAAGACAGATTCAGCCTTAATAAAAGACATTAAAAATTTACAAACTTTACTTAATAAACAAGGAAATAAACTTAGTGTTGACGGAATAATTGGAACGGCTACAATTTCAGCTATTAAGTCATTTCAAAGGAAGAAAGGTTTATCTCAGGACGGTATTGCAGGAAGTAATACTATTAAGGCTTTGAAGAATACATCTTCTTCAAGTTCTTCATCTTCAAAAGTGAATTGGGATAAGGTTAAGTATTTCAAAAAATCAGAGTTTAAATGTCAGTGCAGAGGAAAATATTGTAATGGTTACCCCGCAGAGATGAGTTCAAAGCTTATTGATATTTTAGAAAAATTAAGGGCATATTTTGGCAAGCCAATAACAATTACATCAGGGCTTAGATGTAAAAAACATAATGCAGAAGTCGGAGGTGTTAGCAATTCACAACACCAATATGGTAAAGCAGCAGATATTTATATTGCCGGAGTTGATAAGGCTAAAATTAAGGCAAAAGCTTATGAATACGGAGCTAAATATTGTTATTATGGCACTGCTGGAATGGGTGAAGCCGTTCATATAAATGTATAATTTAGGGAGGTAACAGAATGAAAAATATTGATTTAAAAAATGTTTCAAGCGGTACTATTACAAGGACGCTTTTTTTATTTGTAAGTTTGATAAATGGAGCTTGTGGTATATTTGGACTTACTGAGTTAAATATTGATGAAAACACAATTTACACAGTTGTAACTGGAGTAACTACAATTGTTTCGGCTGTTCTTGCATTTTGGAAAAACAACTCTTTTACAAAAGAAGCTATTGAGGCTGATAAGTATAGAGAGAATCTTTTAACAGATGAAAAAATTAAATAATAACAAAAGGGGCTTAAAGCCCCTTATTTTTTGTTTATATTTGACCGCACTTTTGACCGCACTTTTTTATATTTGACCGCATATTTTAAATATTTATATAAATATTATTATCCTTTAAAACCCTTTATTTATGCGTGTTTGCGTGGTTTTTTTATTTCTACGAATTTAAAAATCTGGTGCGAGTGATGGGACTTGAACCCATACGTCCTTGGGACACACGGCCCTCAACCGTGCCTGTCTGCCTATTCCAGCACACTCGCATTATTCTTATACATTATATACAAATCTTTTTTTCTTTTCAAGTTAAATATTATGAATAATTTTTACTTTGATTAATATACTTAAGTGAGATAAATATAAGAGGTGTTATTATGTATAGTAAATATAGCAGAAATTCAAAAACAAATAAGAAAAGAAAAAATTATTATAATTATAATCAAAGTCGATATAACAGCAAAAAGAATACAAAAGTTAAAAAAGACAGGTTTTTAAATATAATGATATTTTTAGTTATTATTGCTATTTCTTATGTTTCAATGGACATGTTTGATGTAAAATTACCGTCTTCTTTAACTTCAAAGATTTCAGAAGTCTTTAACAGTGAATTTTTGTCTTTTGGTGAAACGAAAGATAAAGTTGTTTCTTTTGTAAATAATACGGCAAGTGTTTTTAATGGAGAAAATAGCAGTGTTAATAGCTCATCAAATACTTTAAAATTGGAAATGCCTGTAAACGGAGAAGTTATAACAACTTTTGAAGATACAACTCACCCTGTTTTTAATACAACAGTAAAACCAAGGGGAATTGAAATTCAAACAAGTAAGAGCGAAGAGGTTTTTGCAAGTATAGGGGGAGTAGTTTCAAATATTGTATCTAGTTCTTACGGTGGCAGCAGGGTTGTATTTGATGTTGGAAATGATACTACGGTCGTATATGATGGTGTAAAAAGTACCTTTGTAAAAGTAGGCGATAATGTAAAAACCGGAGATTTGATAGGCTCTATGGGTAGTGAAGAAAGTGGTGACATATTAGGTTTTGAAGTGTGGGTTGATAATACTGCTGTTGATCCTATTTCTTATATGGATATAGATGATAATAAGGAAAACGAAAAATAATTTTTGAAAAAGGAGTATTATGTTTGATAAGTTTAAGCCTTTTTTGAGTAAATTTACACTAACTTCTCTTAGTTTATTTGCTCTTTTAATTATTTATTCTCAAAGTGGATTTGTAAATTTTTTGATTTTTTTGTTTACTATTTTAATTCATGAGGCATCGCATCTTATTTGTGCAAAGGTATTTGATGTTAAGATAAATAACATAAAATTTTTACCTTTTGGTGCAAAAATTTCATATAGTTGTGATGCCTTACGTGCAGATAAAGCACTTTGTCTTTATTTATCCGGTCCGATGTCAAATTTTATTTTTGCAGGTATAATTGTCTTTTCATCTTATTATTTGTATATACCTTCTTATGATTTTTTTATTTTCTATAATATTCTTATAGGTTCTATAAATTTAATTCCTACAATACCTTTGGATGCTTCAAAGTGTCTTTTTACGCTTTTGAATTTAAAATTAAATAAGCTAGATTCATTTAAATATATAAAGCTGATAAGTATAATAATCGATATGGGTATTTTAATGCTTGGAATTTATGTTTTACTTCTTGGACGTAAAAATGTTTTGTTGATTTTTTTATCTGTTTTTCTTTTGAATAATATAAAGAGTGAAAAAGAAAAAAATTATTTTTCATATATAAACGAAAATAAGAATAAAATATTAAATAATGGTTATTTAAAATAATTATCAATACTAAAAAATAAAACATATGTGCTATAATATAAAGTAGTTTGTTTTATTAGGAGAAATAATGAATATAAGGAAGCAAAAAGAACAAGAAGAATTAAAAAGATTAAGTAAATATGCTTTTAAAGTTGTAAATACAAAAGGAAGAAAAAAAGAAATAACACCATGTGAGATAAGGACAGATTTTGAAAGAGATAGAGACAGAATAATTCATTCAAAATCTTTTAGAAGGTTAAAGCATAAAACTCAGGTGTTTATTTCACCTGAAACAGATCATAACAGAACAAGGCTAACTCATACTCTTGAGGTATCTCAAATATCAAGAAGTATTGCAAGAGCTCTTTGTTTAAATGAAGATTTAACCGAAGCAATTGCACTTGGTCATGATTTGGGACATACTCCTTTTGGTCATAGCGGGGAACAGATATTAAATGAGATTTGCCCCTTTGAATTTAAACATAATTTACAAAGTGTAAGAGTAGTTGAAGAAATTGAATCAGAAGGGAAAGGTCTTAATCTTACTTATGAAGTTATTGATGGAATAAAAAATCATTGTCACGGTTTTAAGCCTAGTACATTGGAAGGTGAAATAGTTTTCTTTTCCGATAAAATTGCATATATCAATCATGATATTGATGATGCAATCCGTTTTGGTGTCTTAAAACCTTCAGATATTCCAAAAGAATATACTGATATTTTGGGAGAAACAAACTCCAAAAGAATAAACACAATGATTTTGGATATTATTAACAACAGTTATGATAAAAATAAAATAAAAATGAGCGATGAGATATTTGAAGCAACTATGGGACTTAGAAGTTTCTTGTTTAAAAATGTATATCATTCTAAAAGAGCTATGGAAGAGGGCGATAAAGGTAAAACCATAGTAAAAAGACTTTATGAGTATTTTATGAAGCATCCTGATAAAATGTTAGAAGAATTTTATGTAAGAGTTAATTGTGATAATTTAGACAGAGTTGTTTGCGATTATGTAGCTTGTATGTCTGATATATATGCAATTAATATGTATAAAGAGTTATTTATTCCAAATGCTTATTGGGGAATGTAAGGAGTTTTATGAAAGGATATTTTAAAAAAGATTTTATTAGAAGATTAGTTGATGATGCAGATATTGTAGGTATAATAAATCAGTACGTTCCTCTTACCAGAAGCGGAAACAGATATAAGGCAAGGTGTCCCTTCCATACGGAAAAGACTCCTTCTTTTATAGTTACTCCTGATATGAATAGATATCACTGCTTTGGGTGTGGTGCAAACGGAGATGTACTGGATTTCTTGATGGAAATTAATAAACTTGATTTCTCTTCTGCTGTTGAAATGTTAGCCGATTTGGAAGGGGTAAATGTTCAATATGAAGAAAACGGCAATTATACAAGAAGCAGTGAAAATTTCATAAGCTATAATCAAAAACAGGAACTTTACAATTGTATAAAAGATACTGCAAATTATTTTTATAAAAATTTAATTCATAATAAAGTTACATTAAATTATTTATTAAATAGAGGTCTTAGTAAAGAGACCATAAAAAAATTTGGACTTGGATATTCTTTGAATAGTTTTGACGGGTTATATAATTATTTGGTAAAAGAAAAAAAATATTCTGTTAATGTTCTAATAAAAGCTGGGCTTGTAAGAACTAAAGAAGATGGGGGAGTTTATGATTATTTTAGAGATAGAATAATGTTTCCTATCCAAGATATAAATGGAAAACTTATAGCTTTTGGGGGAAGAATATATAAAGATGTAAAAAATGCTCCCAAATACTTAAATTCACCTGAAACCATTGTATTTAAGAAGAACTCCACATTATATAATTTAAATAATGCAAGAAAAGAACTTCCTCAAAAACCTCTTATTTTGGTAGAGGGGTATATGGATGTTATTTCTCTTGTAAATAATGGAATAAACAATTCTGTAGCCACACTTGGAACAGCGTTTAATATAAATCATGCAAAGTTAATAAATAGATATACAAAAAATGTTGTTGTTATGTACGATTCTGATACGGCAGGATTAAATGCAACAATTAAAGCTTGTGAAATACTTGAAAGTGCAAATATTTATCCTAAGGTTGTAAGACTCCCTGAGGGTGATGATCCTGATAGTTATATTCTAAATAATAGCATAGAGAAGTTTAATAATTTGGTGGAAAATGGAATTGACAGTATTGAATTTAGAATAAAATTATTAGAAAAAAATCATAACTTACTTGATAATTGGGAAAAGGTTGATTTTATTAAAAAAGCATGCGTTATTATAGGTAAAGTTGATGATAATGTAAGAAAAGAATTCTATATAAAATATTTACATCACAAGACAGGGGCCGAAATTTCAACTATTGAAAGTGAAGTAAATACAAATAGTTATATAACACCTAATCATTTAATTGGAAAAAATAAAAATGAAACTGCAAACAAAAAAAACCAAATAATGAAAAAGATTATAAATGCACAAGAAATTATTTTAAGATATATGGTAGAAAATGCTTTAGATATTGATAAAATAAAAGATATTAATATTGATGAAAATGTGTTTGTGGGAGATGATTATAAAAAAATATATGAAAAAATTGTTTTTTGTATAAATAATGCAAAAAAGGTTGACTTTATAGAGTTGTTTGATTATAATGATAAATTGGCTACAACCATGTCAAGAATCGTGTCTTTAGATCAAAATATAACTTGGGATGATGTAATAAAAGCGAGACAAACACTCATAATAAATAATATTAACAGAAAAATTATGAATGTTAAAAATGCAATTAAAGATATTCAGGATTCTGAAGATAAAGAAATGTTAGATGTTTTGATAGCCGAATTTTATAAATTAAAATCTGATCTTTTAAAAGCAAAAAATGGAGGTACTCTAATATAATGAGTCAAGAAAATACAAGTAATGTTACTATTGAAGTAGTGGGTAAAAATTCAAAAAAGAAGACATCTAAAAAAGACGCAGTTAGAAAAGAGGTTAAGAAGTTAAAAACCATTGATGATATAAAAGAATGGGCAAAAAAAGAAAGTGTAGTAAATCAAAGTGAAATGAATCAACATTTTACAGATTTAAATCTAAGCAGTGATGAAATAGACCAAATTTTAGAATTTTTCTTTAAAGAAGGAATTGTTCTTCAAGATGATGATATTGATAAAGATGTTGATGAGCTTTTGGATGATGATTTAAAAGATGATGATATAGATATAAAAAAGACAGATATAAAAGGATATGAGCCTTCTGTACATATAAATGACCCTGTTAGAATGTATCTAAAAGAAATCGGTAAAGTTGATTTATTGCATGCCGAAGAAGAAATGGAACTTGCAAAAAGAATAGAAAATGGCGATGTTGAAGCAAGAAAAAAATTGTGTGAAGCCAATTTAAGACTTGTTGTAAGTATTGCAAAAAGATATGTTAACAGAGGTATGTCTTTCCTTGATTTAATTCAAGAAGGTAATTTGGGGCTTTTAAAAGCTGTTGAAAAATTTGATTACACAAAAGGATTTAAGTTTTCTACATATGCTACATGGTGGATTAGACAAGCTATAACAAGAGCTATTGCAGACCAAGCAAGAACAATTAGAATACCTGTTCATATGGTAGAAACAATTAATAAATTAAAAAGAGTTCAAAGAATGCTTATTCAAGATTTGGGTAGAGATCCAAATGCTGCAGAAATAGCTAAAGAAATGGGACTTCCGGAAGAGAAAGTCAGAGATATTATGAAGATATCACAAGATCCGGTATCTTTAGAAACACCTATAGGTGAAGAAGAAGATTCTCATTTAGGTGATTTTATTCCTGATGATGATGCAGTTGCTCCTGAAGAAGCTGCAAGTTATATGCTTCTTAGATCTCAGCTTTTTGAGGTATTAAAAACTTTAACAGACAGAGAAGCAAAAGTTCTTATTTTAAGATTTGGGTTAGAAGATGGAAGACCAAGGACTCTTGAAGAAGTAGGGGATATATTCTGCGTAACAAGAGAAAGAATAAGACAAATTGAAGCAAAAGCTCTTAGAAAATTAAGACACCCAACCAGAAGTAAAAAATTAAGAGATTTCTTATAAAAAAAAGCCATATTAAATGGCTTTTTTTTTATTGCACTTTAATAATATTTGATTTAATAATTAAAAAATCTTATATATTTAGTGTTATAATTATATAAATTGGAGGTGTACAGTATGTTGTTTGATAGTTATTTGCTAAAAGGTAACCTAATAAAAAATAGAGTTGTTATGCCACCTATGGTTACTTTTTCTTTGGTTAGGGAAGATGGTTTTATAGATGAAAAACATATAAGTTATTATGAAAAAAGAGCAAAGAAAGAAGTAGGCACAATCATTGTTGAAGCAAGCGGCGTTGATGGGAGTCAAAAAGCTTGGAATCAAATAGGTGTTTGGGATGATAAGTTTATAGATGATCTTTCTAAACTTGCAGCAGCCTTAAATTCTAATGGAGCTTTCAGTGTTATACAGCTTCATAATGCAGGACTAAAAGCAAAGTTAAGTGAATGTCCTTATGGTCCCAGTGTAATTGATGGTTTTGGAAGAGAAATGACAAAAGAAGATATTGAAAAATCAATTGATGATTTTAAAAATGCTGCTTTAAGAGCAAAAAAAGCAGGTTTTAAAGCTGTTGAAATTCATGGAGCTCATGGATATTTACTTTGTGAATTTACTTTAAAAAAATATAATAAACGAAATGATGAATATGGTTTTGATAATATAGAAGATAGATATAGATTTCCTTTAGAAGTTGTAAGAGCCGTAAGAGAAGCCGTAGGAGAGGATTATCCTATTTATTACAGACTTGGAGTTAATATGGATGATATAGAAGATGTAAAAAAGGGTGCTAAAATGCTTGAGATGGCAGGGGTAGACGTTCTTGATATTTCTTCCGCCTTTGATGCATCTTCATCTTTAGAGGATAAAGAACATGAATTTAATGAAGTAGTTACAAGTGCAAAAATAATAAAAGAAAATGTAAACATTCCTGTAATAGCCGTTAATAGAATCTCAACACCTGAAAGAGCGGAAAAACTTTTAGAAGAAGAATATTGTGACTTTACAGCGATAGGAAGAGAGTTATTATCTGATTATCAGTGGGCATATAAAGCTAAAAATAATATTCCTATAAATTATTGTTATCATTGTAAACCTAAATGTAAACTTAACGGTGGAGATAATAAATGTCCAAATTTAATAAAAAATAACGAAACTTTATATTAAAAAAAGACGCTTATGCGTCTTTTTTATTCATCTTCATCTTCAATATCAACGTTTATTTCATGAATTATATCTTCTTTTTCTTCTTCTGAAATATCAGCATCTTCACCTAATTTTATAGCAATAATTTGATCAAATAAAGCATTAATTTCTTCACATAATTCATCTGCAACATGATCATACGTGCCTTCTTCTTCATATGCTGCATAAATTAATTTACCTATTTCTCTGTATTTTCTTGAAATTTGATAATCAAGTTTTTCTGCTTTAATTGTTTTTTTAGCTGATTCTGCAAAGTTTTTTGATGCTTCTATTACTTCAGATGAAATTTGTTTTGTTCTTTCTGTTGCTTCTCCAATAAATTCACTGGCTTTGTTAATTAATTCGTCTTTGTTCATTTTGTAACCTCCTGTATTTCCATCATTATAACATATTTTATAAATAAAAAAAATTTTTATTTTTAGTATTTGTATAAATTTTAAAATTAAAAGCAATAATATCAATTGCAAAATAAATTGGGAGATAGATAATGAGACATTCGTATATTAATTTTTTTAATAATAAATCAGAAGAATCGGGCGTAATAAAATCTGATATAGATTTTTCATCGGTTGCCGGACTTGATGAGATTAAAGAAGAATTATTGGAAATAAGTGACTTTTTGGATAAACCTGAAAAATATAAAAATTTTGGTGCAAAAATTCCAAGTGGTGTTTTACTATATGGTCCTCCCGGAACAGGAAAAACCTTAATAGCAAAGGCCTTAGCCGGGCAGTGTAAAGCAACATTTATTTATGCTTCAGGAAGTGAATTTATAGAAAAATTTGTAGGAATTGGTGCAAGCAGGATAAGGGCTTTGTTTGAAAAAGCAAGAAAAAAAGCTCCCGCAATTATTTTTATAGATGAGCTTGATGCAATAGGAGTTAGTAGGAACACTGATAATAATTCTGAAAGAGATCAAACTTTAAATCAGTTTTTAATTGAATTAGACGGATTTAGTGATAACAGCGGTGTTGTGGTTATGGGAGCAACAAACAGAATAGATATGCTTGATAAGGCTTTACTTAGACCGGGAAGGTTTGACAGACATATTTTTGTAGGAAATCCTTCTGCTATTACAAGAAGAGAAATTTTAAAATACCATATTAAAAATAAACCTATTGCAAAGAATTTTAAAATCGACAGTGTTGTTGAAAAGACAAACGGTTTAAGCGGTGCTCATCTTGCTAATATCGTTAACGAATCTGCACTTCTAGCAATTAGAAAAGGAAAGAAGACCATAAATAATGAAGATTTTGATAAGGCAATAATAAAAACAACTGCAGGACTAAAAAATAAAAGTATGGTTTTAAGTAATAAAGAAAAAAGGATAGTTTCTTTTCATGAGGCAGGGCATACCCTTATAAGTTTTTTGTTAAATGGAATTTTACCGGATAAAGTAACAATCGTTCCTTATGGAGTTTCTCTTGGATTTGTTTTGTCTTCTTTTGGAGAGGATAAAATGATATTGACAAAAAATGAGTTGGAAGATAAAATATGTATTTTACTTGCAGGAAGAGCAAGTGAAGAAATAATATTTGGTGAAATAAGCACGGGAGCGCAAAATGATATTTTAAAGGCAAATGAACTTGCTTATTCTATGGTATGTGATTATGGAATGAGTAAATACAAAAATAAAATTTTTCCAGGGGACAAAAATAACTTTTTAAAAGAAGATATAGAACACGAAATAAGCAATATATTAGATAATGCATATGAGAAGGCTATAGGTTTATTAAACGAAAATAGTAATGTTTTAAATTTAATAGCTAAAACTTTATATAAAAAAGAAGATTTGAATGCTTCAGATCTTGAAAAAATCTTTCACATGGCTCTTATATAAAAAAAGACTGTTTAAACAGTCTTTTTATAATACTTTCTTTAAGAATTTTTTTGTTCTGTCGTGTTGAGGATTATTGATAATATCTTTTGCGCTACCTTGTTCAACAATTACACCGTCAGCCATAAATACAACTCTATCAGCAACTTCTCTTGCAAATCCCATTTCATGAGTTACAACGATCATTGTAATATTATGTTTCTTTGCAAGATTTTTCATTACTTCTAATACTTCTCCAACAAGTTCAGGGTCTAATGCTGATGTTGCTTCGTCAAAAAGCATAATTTCCGGTTCCATTGCAAGAGCTCTGGCTATGGCAACCCTTTGTTGTTGTCCTCCTGATAATCTGCTTGGATATTCGTCTGCTTTATCTTTAAGACCTACCATATCAAGTAATTCAAGAGCTTTATCTTTAATAGCATCTTTATCTACTTTTTTTACTACCATTGGTGCTAATGTTACATTTTCAAGGGCAGTTTTATGAGGGAAAAGATTAAATCTTTGAAAAACCATACCAACTTTTGTACGTAGTTTTACAAGTTTGTCTTTGTCTGTTTTTATTAAACTTTTATTATCTTTTCTATCAAATATTAGTTCATCATCTATATATATTTTTCCTGAAGTCATTTTTTCAAGGTGATTTAAACATCTTAAAAATGTACTCTTACCTGAACCGGAAGGTCCTATTATACATACTACTTCACCTTTTTCAACTTCAAGGTTAATATCTTTTAATACACTTAATGTTCCAAAATCTTTTTTTAAATTTTCTACTTTTAAAGTACTCATTATAACCTCCTATAGGTATTTGCTTGATTTCTTTTCAAGATGTCTAAAGAATAAGATACATACTGATGTTAATACCAAATATATACCGCCGGCTACAAAGTAATAACTCCAATCACCACTTGCGGCAAATTGTTTTGATACTCTCATTAAATCAGCCATACCTATTGTAGATACAAGGGAAGTATCTTTTAAAATCATGATAAATTCATTTGCAAAAGGTGGGATGACTCTTGCATATGTTTGTGGAATAATAACTTTAAACATAGCTTGTGAATAGGTCATTCCAAGAGCTTTTGCTGCTTCAAGTTGCCCCTTGTCAATTGACTGAATCCCTGCTCTGAAAATTTCTGCGGTATAAGCTGCTGTATTTAATGTAAGTGATATTATAGCAGCAGTAAAAGGTTCGAAATTTAAAGGTTCTCCTGTTACTTCTTTAAACATTAATGGAATTGCAAAATATACAACCATAATTTGAAGTAGCAAAGGGGTTCCTCTGAATACCCATGTATATAACCATGCTATACCTTTTAAAATTTTATTTTTTCCTATGCTCATAAAAGCTAAGATTAAAGCAAGTATCATTCCAAGAATTATACTTATTATTGTAAGCTCTATTGTTGATATTGTACCTTCAACCAGCTTTTCGATTTGTATACTAGTCATATTAAATCTCCTAAATTTTTATTTATAAAATGAAGAAAACCTATATACAATATAGGTTTTCTTTTTATGCTGACATATTATTCGTCGTAACCTTTTATTGTTGTATCTATATTACTTGTCAAATCTTTACCGAATATATCTTTTGATATATTTGCTAACGTTCCGTCATTTTTAAATTCTTCGATAATTTTGTTTACTTCGTCTATTAATGGTTGATTTGATTTTTTTGCAGCAACAGCAATTGGTTCATTTGTTAATTTATCACATGTTTTTATAAATTTATCAGGACTGTTATGTACATAATATTCACCAACAACCAAATCTGTAACAACACAATCAACGCTTCCGCCTTCAAGAGCAACGAATGCTTCTGTCATTCCATCGAATTGACGCAAATCAAATTCATTTCCTTGAGATAAATAATATTGACATGTATCATCTGAAGTTGTGCTTACTTGAACAGCAACTTTTTTACCATTTAATTCATCCGTTGATTTTATTTGTGCACCATTTTTTGAAGAGATGATAACTTGTTGATTTGCAAGGTATGCATCTGAAAGAGCAAGCTGTTCTTGTCTGTCCTTGTTAATTCCAACTGAAGAAATTACAAGGTCGTATTTGTCTGAATCAAGTCCTGCAAATATTCCATCCCAAGCTACATTTACAAACTCAACTTTTCTTCCCATTTTTTCAGCGATTGCTTTTGCAAATTCAATATCAAATCCTACTGTTTTACCATTATCATCAACATATTCCATTGGAGGGTAAGTATTGTCTATTCCAACAACCAAAGTACCTTCTTTTACAAATTGTGGAGTTGTTGAAACTTCTTCACTTGAACCACATCCTGTAAGTAAACAAATAGTTAATATTGATGTAATGATCAAAGCAGTAATTTTTTTTGCTTTTTTCATTTTTTTCCTCCGTTCCAAATAACAAAAATACTTTATAAATATACTATATATATAGAAAAAATGCAATAGGTTTAATTAATTTTTATAAATAAATATGCATATTTATACTTTTTTATGGTTATAAAAAAGTATAAAAAAATAAAAAAGCCCGTATCAGGCTTTTTTATTTTTATAAAATTAAATTATTTATTATTCATCATAATTTTTTAAGTTTGAGTCAATGTTTTTAGTTAAGTCTTCACCAAATAACTCTTTTGAAATTTCAGCAGTTTTTCCGCTTTCAATTAAAGATTTTAAAGATGTATTTACAGCATTGATAACAGCTGTATTACCTTTTTTAGCAGCAATTGCGATAGGTTCGTTTGTTAAGTTATCACAAGATTTTACATAATCATTTGGATTGTTATTTACATAATAATCTCCAACAACTAAATCTGTAACTACGCAGTCAACACTTCCGCTTTTTAAAGCAAGGAATGCAGCTGTCATATCGTCAAATTGTTGTAAGTCAAATTCCATTGCTTTGTCATTTTGATAATATTGACAAGCTTCATCTGCTGTTGTTCCAACTTGAACAGCAACTTTTTTACCTGTTAATTGATCTACAGATGTAATTTGATTTCCGTCTTTTGCTGAAATTATTACTTGTTGATTTGCTAAATATGTATCAGAAAGCTCTAAAGTTTCTTGTCTTTCTTCTGTAACACTTATTGCAGAAATAACAACATCATATTTATCTGCATCAAGACCGGCAAAAATTGCATCAAATCCAACTTGTACAAATTCAACTTCTAATCCCATGTCTGCTGCAATTGCTTTTGCAAGTTCAATATCAAATCCTGCAAGCTCTCCAGTTTCTTCATCAATATATTCCATTGGTGGATATGTAGCTTCAAGTCCAACTGTTAAAGTTCCATCTTTAACAAGTTTCATTTCTCCGTTATCTGCTGTTTCTTTACTTCCACATCCCGTAAACATTGCAAGACTCATTATTGCAACTGTTGATAATGCAATTATTTTTTTCAATTTCATAATAAAAATAATCCTCCTCTTTACCTATAACTTTATTAAAGTTTACTATGATTTTAAAAAAAAATCAACATGTTTTTTATTTTTATGCATATTTATTTATATTTATGCTTTTTATTTCTTCTGTTTATAGAGGGATTTTTTTTATTTTAGCTTGTTTCCTTGGATATTTTTTATTAGTTAATTCCATTTTCTTTATCTCTATGATATTTCTGTTTGAAAGAGAATAGGGGAGTTTTTCTTTATGGTTTTTTATGATTTTACAAGAAAGAAGATTCAATGCATTTTTGCTTTGTTCTATTTCTTCTTCCCCTTTACTGCCTTTTAAAGCTATAAAACTGCCTTCTTTTTTTATAAAAGGAATTGTATATTCTAAAAGAACATTTAATGAAGCAACCGCTCTTGCAGTTACATAATCAAATTGTTCTCTATATTCTTCATCATGTGAAAGTTCTTCTGCTCTTTGATGTATTGCTTCTATATTATTAAGTTTTAATTCTTTTATTGTATTATTTAGGTAGTTCACTCTTTTATTTAAACTGTCAAGAAGAAGAATATCTAAATCTTCTCTAAGTATTTTTATTACAATTCCAGGCATACCGGCTCCAGAACCTATATCTATAAGTTTTCCTTCATTTTTAATATATTTTATGGAAAGGGCGCTGTCGATGATGTGTTTTTCAATAAATTCTTTTTCATCGGTTATTGCCGTAAGATTAAATTTTTTATTTTCTCTTAAAACTATATCCATAAATAAAAGTAGTTTCTCTGTTTGTTCGTTAGTTATTTGTATATTGCATTTATTAAGTCCCTCAGTTAAATATTCTTTTAAATTCATCATATTCTCCTTATTGTTTGTAAAAAATAGTATAGCAGAATTACTTAATAAGAAAAAGAGGTAATATATTTATTTTTTTTACCTTTTATGTTATTCTTTAATAATAGAATTTTTTTGATTGTGAGGAAAAAATGAAGAAAAAATTAGTTATTATAGATGTATATTCGATTATTTATAAATGTTTCTACGGAGTAAGACCAATGCACTCTCCAAAAGGCGTTTCAACCAATGCTATTTTTGGGTTTTTAAATATAATTTTAAAGCTTATAGAACAGGAAAAACCTAATTATTTATATGCTGCTTTTGATAAAGGACATAAAAATTTCAGACATGAAAAATACAGTGAATATAAAGCAGGAAGACAAAGTATGCCTGAAGAATTAAGAGAACAGCTTCCTTATATTGATGAACTTTTAGATGCTGCAAATATTATCTCTTTAAAAGTAGATAATTATGAAGCAGACGATATTATAGGTAGCGTAAGTGAGATAGCAGACTCAAAGGGGATTGATACTGTTGTTATAACCGGAGACAGGGATTCATTTCAATTGGTTTCTGAACATACAAAGATTCTTTATTCAAAAAGAGGAATAAGTGATATTGAAGTAATAGACGAAGCTTATATTATGGATAAATATTCTCTTACACCAAAACAAATGATAGATTTAAAAGCTTTAATGGGTGATAAATCTGATAATATCCCGGGTGTTAAAGGGGTAGGAGAAAAGACGGCTTTAGGTTTACTTGAAAAATATAAGACACTTGAAGGTGTGTATGAAAATATAGATGAAGTAAAAGGAAAATTAAAAGAAAAGTTAATAAATGATAAAGACAATGCATTTTTGAGTAAGGAACTTGGAAGTATTGTCGTAGATATGGATGTTGATATAAATCTTGAAGAAGAATGCGATTTTAACTTTAATAATGAAAAGTTTATTTCAATACTATCAAGTCTTGATTTGAAATCAATAATGAAGAAACTTGGTGTAGAAAATAATGCAGATAAAGAAGAAAAAAATGATGATTTTTCTAATTTAAAAGAAGAATATTTAAACATAGGTAATGACATAAAACCCGATGAACTTTGCAAAGTATTAGAGAAAAAAGACTATATTAGCATTTATTTTGTTTTAAATGATGAAAACAATAAATTAAAAGAAGCTATGATATTTGACGGGGAAAAGTTCTATCTTTTTGATTTAACTGTTTTACCTGTTTCGGATATGGCAGCAATAATGAATAAAAATAATAATATAATTACTCATGACTTTAAAAATGTATATAAATGTTTTAAACGTGAAGGATATGATGTTGAATGTTCATTTGATACTTATATTGGAGGATATGTTTTAAATCCAAGTGATGAAAGATACTCCCTTGAAGTAATGGGTAAAAAATATCTTGATGTAGATTTAAAAGAAGACAAAGGTGAAGCTGTTCAACAAAGTTTTCTTGATATTGAGGATAAAGAAAAGTATCTAACATATATTAAAAAGGCAAAATGTATATATTCATTATATAAACTTCTAAATGAAAAAATAAAAGAAGAGGGAATGGAAGAATTATATAATAATATTGAACATAAACTTATGTATGTTCTTGCGGATATGGAAATAGAAGGCTTTAAGGTTGATGTGAATATGCTGGAAGTTTTAGGAGAAGACTTTGATAAACGAGTTGAAAATTTAACGAAACAAATAAGAGAACTTGCAGGAGAAGATGAAAGCTTTAATGTTAATTCTACAAAACAACTAGGACATGTTCTTTTTGAAAAACTTAATCTTCCTGTAATAAAGAAAACAAAAACAGGATATTCAACAAATATAGAAGTACTTGAAAAATTAAAAGATCATCATCCTATAATTCCTCTTATAATCGAATTAAGACAGGTAAGTAAACTTAATTCAACATATGTAAAAGGATTTGTTACTTTAATTGATAGGAAAGAAGATAAAATTCATTCTACTTTTAATCAAACAATTACTACAACAGGAAGAATATCTTCTTCAAATCCAAACTTACAAAATATTCCTGTTAGAACGAATGAAGGAAGAATAATAAGAAAAGTATTTATACCTAGTAAAGAAGGTAATGTTTTAGTTGATGCGGATTATTCTCAAATAGAGCTTAGAGTTTTGGCACATATTTCTTCAGATGAAAAGTTAATTAATGCATTTAAAAATAATGAAGATATACATGCAAGAACTGCAAGTGAAGTATTTGGTGTTAATATAGAAGATGTTACAAGCGAAATGCGTAGTAGAGCAAAAGCGGTTAATTTTGGTATTGTATATGGAATAAGTGACTTTGGTCTATCAAAAGATTTGAACATTTCAAGAAAAAATGCGAAAGAATATATTGATACGTATCTTGCTAAATATCCAAATGTAAGCAAATATATGAAGGATATTGTTGAATTTGCAAAAGAAAATGGATATGTAACCACAATGTTTAACAGACGTAGATATATTAATGAAATTCATTCAAAGAATTTTAATGTAAGATCTTTTGGAGAGAGAACAGCTCTTAATACTCCTATTCAAGGAAGTGCAGCTGATATAATAAAACTTGCAATGATAAATGTTGAAAGTGAGATTAAGAAAAGAAATCTTAAATCAAAACTTATTTTACAGGTACACGATGAACTAATAATAGATGCACCTGAAAATGAAGTTATGGAAGTAAAAGAAATTTTAAAAGATAAAATGGAAAATGCAGTTAAGATGGATTGTCCATTAAAAGCCGATATAAATGTAGGTAAAAATTGGTTTGAGGCGAAATAATGAAAGTAATAGGGTTAACAGGTTCAATCGGAACAGGTAAAAGTTCCGTTTCAAAAATTTTAAATGAATATTATAATATACCAATTATTGATGCTGATAAAATAAGTAAAGAAGCTGTTCAAAAAGGAAGCAGAGGGTTAAATAAAATAAAAGATGTTTTTGGCAGTGATTATATTTTAGATAATGGTGAACTTAATCGTCCTAAAATGGCAAGTCTTGTTTTTAATGATGAAAAAGCAAGGCTTGCTTTAAATAATATTATCCATCCGGAAGTAACAGATAAATATAATTATCTTGTGAACAAATATAAACAAAGAGATGAAAAATATGTAATATACGATTGTCCTCTTTTAATAGAAGAAAAGCTTACCAATATGGTTGATGTTGTAATGCTAGTATATACTTCACAAGATATTCAAATTGAAAGGATAATGTTAAGAGATAAGGTAAAAAAAGAACAAGCCCTAATGCGTATAAAAGCTCAAATGTCCACAGAAGATAAAATGAGGTATGCGGATATAATAATAGACAACAGTTCTGATTTTAATGATTTAAAAAATAATATAAATAAAATATACAATAGTGAATTTTCTAAAAATAATACTTGCATAAATATACATTAATATGTATAATATATCATATTATGGAGGTATTGGAATGATTGATGTAGGTATTTTGGGTGCTACGGGATATACCGGGGCAATTTTAGTAAGTATATTAAAAAAACATAAAGAAGTTAGAAATATAAAACTAGGTTCTCACAGTTATGTGGGTAAAGAATTTAGCGATGTTTATGAAGCATTTAGAAATATAGAAGATGGACCATGTTTGGAAAGCGACATTAATGAATTTGCAAATGACTGCGATGTTGTATTTATGGCTCTTCCCCATGGAGTTGCATCAAAGGTTGTTACGAAAGAAGTTTTGGAAAAAACAAAGATAATAGATCTTGGTGCTGATTTTAGATTAAAAGATAAGGCTACATATGAAAAATGGTATAAGACAGAACATTTTGCAGAGGATTTACTTAAAGAAAGCGTATACGGTCTTTGTGAAATTGAAAGAGAAAGTATAAAAAATACAAGACTTTTAGCAAATCCGGGATGTTATACAACTTGTTCTATTTTATCACTATATCCATTGGTAAAGGAAAATATTATTGATGTGAATTCAATAATAATAGATGCCAAATCGGGCGTAAGTGGTTCAGGAAGAAAAGCAAATGTTGGTTCTTTATTCTGTGAATGCAATGAATCCATTAAAGCATACGGAGTAGGTACACACAGACATACTCCTGAAATTGAACAACAACTTTCAAAATATGGACATGATATTAAACTTTCTTTTACTCCTCATTTGGTTCCAATGAATAAAGGAATTCTTACAACTATTTATGCAAATGTGGATGAAAGCATAACGAAGGAAAAAATAAAAGAAGTTTATGAAGAGTATTATAATGATGAATATTTTATAAGACTTAGAGAGTCTGGTAATTTGCCTTCAACAAACTATGTAAAAGGCACTAATATTTTTGATACATCTTTTGTTCTTGATAAAAGGGTAAACAGAATTATCGTTTCAAGTGCAATAGATAATTTAATGAAAGGGGCTTCATCTCAAGCAGTTCAAAATATGAATATAATGTTTGGGTTTAGCGAAAAGGAAGGCATTGATTTTCTTCCTTTATATATATAAAAATATTTTAATTTAAAAGATTTATATATTTTATTTTAGTTATTAAGGAGTTTTGATAGATGAAGATAGTAAAAGGTTGTGTTGTTGCACCAAAAGGTTTTTATGCATCAGGAAAGTCAACAGGACTAAAAAGAAAAAGAAAGGATATGTCACTTATTTATTCTGAAAAACCTTGTAATGTTGCAGCAGTATTTACAACAAATAAAGTAAAAGCAAGCAGTGTGTTACATAATATGGCTTTATATGAAAAAGGTTTAAAAGCAAGAGCTATTATAGTAAATAGCGGTAATGCAAATGCATGCACAGGCGAACAAGGATTAAAAAACACAGATGAAATGGCAGCAGAAACAGCAAGATGTCTTGCTTTAAAGCCTGATGATGTTTATGTTAATTCAACAGGTGTTATAGGGGTACAGCTTCCTATGGATAAAATAATAAACGGAATAAGGGAAGTTTCTCTTGCTCTTGACGATGACATTGTTTCAGGTGTAAATTGTGCTGAAGGTATTCTTACAACCGATACTTTTATAAAAGATAAATCAGTTGAAATTATAATAGATGATAAAAAAGTAAGAATAGGCGGTATTGCAAAAGGTTCAGGAATGATTCATCCTAATATGGCTACAATGCTTTCATTCATTACAACAGATGTAAATATTGATGACAAAACTTTTAAAGATTTACTAAAAGAAATTGCAGATGATACTTATAATATGATTTCTGTTGATGGAGATACCTCTACAAACGACAGTGTAATTGCTTTTGCAAACGGTATGGCAGGTAATGAAGTTCTTACTAAAGACCATAAAGATTATAATGTATTCAAAGATGCCTTAATGTTTGTTTGCAAACACCTTGCAACTCAAATTGTAAAAGACGGAGAAGGTGCTACAAAATTCTTAGCCGTAAATGTATTAAATGCAAAGACAAAAGATGATGCTAAAAAAATTGCAAAGAGTATTATAGGTTCTTCTTTGGTTAAGACAGCATTCTTTGGCGAAGATGCAAACTGGGGAAGGGTTTTATGTGCGGCAGGATATTCAGGAGTTGATTTTGATCCTGCAATAGTTACACTTTCATTTAAAAGTGTTAAGGGTGAAATTGAGTTATATAAAGACGGAATAGCTCTTGAATTTGATGAAGATAAAGCTCTTGAAATTTTACAGCAGGTTGAAGTGGAAATTGATATAAACATGAACTGTGGAGAAGAAAATGCAACAGCATGGGGATGCGATTTAAGTTATGAATATGTAAAAATAAATGGAGAGTATAGAAGCTAATGGATGATAAATATTTTAAACAAGCCAGTGTATTAATAGAAGCTCTTCCTTATATAAAAGAATTTAACGGACAAATAGTAGTTATTAAATATGGCGGAGCTGCTTTAGTAGATAAAAAAATGGAGCAAAGTGTAATAAATGATATTGCTCTAATGAAATTAGTTGGTATTTTACCTGTAATTGTTCATGGTGGCGGTAAAGATATAAATAAAATGCTTGATAGAGTAGGAAAAGAACATAAATTTGTAAATGGACTTAGATTTACAGACAGCGATACAATGAATATTGTTCAAATGGTTCTTGCAGGTGGAGTAAATAAAGATTTAGTTTCTCTATTTACAAAACAGGGAATGAATGCAATTGGTATTACAGGGCAGGACGGAAAACTTTTAGAAGTTGAAAAACATACTCCTGGTGGAGATGATATAGGTTTTGTTGGAAAAATTAAAGGTGTAAATCCAATGCTTATTGCAAAACTTTTGGATGATGATTTTATCCCTATTATTGCACCTATTGGTGTTGACGAAACAGGACAAAGCTATAATATTAATGCTGATTATGTTGCTTGCCATGTTGCAAGCGCTCTTCATGCAAAAAAACTTCTTTTCATGTCTGATATTGAAGGAGTTATGGACAAAGAAAAAAATCTAATTAAACAAATTAATATAGATGAAATTCAAGGTTTAATTGATGATGGTACAATTAATGGGGGAATGATTCCAAAGATTAGAGGCGCAAAAGAAAGTGTTGAAAACGGAGTAAGTGGTGTTCATATCATTGACGGAAGAGTTGAACATAGTTTATTAATAGAATTATTTACAAACTGTGGAATAGGAACTATGATAAAGGAGTAGGCAGCAATGGAAGATATAGTTAAAACAGGTGAAAAAGTATTAATGCATACATACTCAAGATTTCCTTTAGTTTTTGAAAAAGGAGAAGGTGTGTATCTATATGATGAAAACGGAAAAAAATATTTAGATTTTGTAGCAGGTATTGCTGTAAATGATTTGGGATACAATGATGAAGGTTTAAATAAAGCATTAGAAGAACAAATGCATAAGTTATATCATGTATCAAATTTATATTATACTAAAGCGAATGTAGAGGCTGCAAAAACTTTGGTTGATAATAGTGCATTAGACAGAGTTTTCTTTTGTAATTCAGGAGCTGAAGCAACTGAAGCAGCTTTAAAATTATCAAGATTATATGCATATAAATTTAGAAATAAAGAAACAAAAATTATTGCTATGAATAATTCTTTTCATGGAAGAACTTTCGGTTCTATAACAGCTACAGGACAACTTAAATATCAAAAAGGTCTTGGTCCTATTTTACCTGATGTTGTCCATGTTCCTTTTATGGATTTCGAAGCAATTGAAAAAGAAGCAAGAAGTGGCGCTTGTGGAATTATAATAGAACCTGTTCAGGGAGAAGGCGGTATAAGACCTGCAAGTAAAGAATTTTTGCAAAAGGTAAGAGCTTTATGTGATAAACTTGATATATTATTAATATTTGATGAAGTTCAATGTGGTATAGGAAGAAGCGGATATTTATTTGCATATGAATATTTTGATGTTGTTCCTGATGTAGTTTGCATGGCAAAAGGTTTAGGAGGAGGTTTCCCAATAGGTGCAATTCTTGTTAAAGAAGAAAAGGCAAAAGGTTTTGAACCTGGAAACCATGCTTCAACTTTTGGAGGAAATGCACTTGCTTCTACTGCAAGTAAATATGTTTTAAATAAGATAATAAATGAAAATATTTTAGATAACGTAAAAGAACAAGGAATTTATTTAAAATCTAAACTTGAACAGTTAAAAGAAAAATATGATTTTATTAATGATGTAAGAGGTATTGGTTTAATGCTTGGAATGGAATTTGAATTCCCTGTTTCTGACATTATTAATAAGGCTATTGATAAAGGACTTTTACTTTTAAATTCGGGACAAAACATTATAAGATTTGTGCCTCCATTGATTATTTCAAAGGATGAAATAGACGAAGGTATTACAATCTTAGACAGTATTTTACAAGAAATATAACATATTTTGTAAAATATTTCGTATTAGTATAAAAAAAAGAAAAAATTATGTATTTTTCTAATTTTTTCTTTTTTTTAATGTAAAGTTTGTGGTATTATATATTTATATATTGATATTTTATATTTTATAAAAGAATGGGTGATACATATGGAAGAAAAGAGTACAGCAAAAAACAGAGTGGTCGTTAATATTTTAGGGTCAAATTATACAATCATTACAGATAATGACGAAGAACAATTAAAAAAAGTTGCCGGTTTTGTTGACGAATTAATCAGACAAGTTAAGAAAAATAATCCTTATATGAATCCTTATACCGCTGCAGTCTTGTCTTCTTTAAATTTATGTGAAGAACTTTTCGAACTTAAAGATGAAGTTGAAGATCTTAGAAAAGATAAAGAGGAATATGAAATTCTGACTGATTATAAAGAAAAGTTAATGTCTGCACTTGAAGAAGCAGAAGCTAATGAAGCAAAAAGACTTTCTATGCAATATAAATATGAAAAAATGGAAATAGAAAACGAAGAGTTAAAAGATCTGCTTGAAGAGTACAAGGAAAAATTTACTTCAATGAGAAGTGAGATAGAACTTAACAGAAGATCTATAAGTGAACTTCAAAATAAACTTTTAGAAAATCAAATAGAGCTTGTTAAAGCAAGAAAGAATATTTTGGATTATTCAAGCTAGAATATAAAAATAAAAAGATGCAGTTTTGCATCTTTTTTATTTGCTCATTATAACTGTAACTTTACTGGCTCTTTGGTATTTGTTTTCTCTTCCGTCTTTTATATCTTCCTCAGATACAAATACATCAACAAGGGTATAACCTTCTTCAGCTTTTTCATTAAGATAATTTTGCAATTTACTCATGAATAAATCTCGCTCAACAATATACTTCAACTCTTTTCCCTCCTGTAATTCCAGCTTGTTTTATTATAGAATACTATAACATAATTACATAGATAAGTAAATAAACATAATTATTATTTTTAACAAACTTCATTACAAAATCATTACAAAAAAAGAAGAGTTTTATCTCTTCTTTTTCTATATTGATTCATTATTTATTTTATTTTCTTCTGCAAATGTTAATGCATAAGAACCATAAGGTGCATATATTTTTATGTTTTTACTTCCATCAAATGCTGTAGAATCTATTGTTGAAAGACTATATGTTGCTTCTATTTTGGTAAGTTTTGGGCAGTTGCTGAAAGCTTTTTGATTAATGTTTGTTACTCCCTCATTTAAAGTTACTTCTTGTAAATTAGAGCAATCAGCAAATACATAATCTCTTAAATAGTTTACGTAAATTGGAAGACTTACTTTTGTTAAACTTGAACATCCTCTGAATACTTCTTTACCTATTGTATGAAGAGAATCAGGGAAAGAAATGTTATTTAGTTTTGAACAATTTTTAAATGCACCGCCTTCTAATTTTTGGAGTGTGTTAGGGAATTTAACCGTTGTAAGATTTTCGCATTCTCTAAAAGCATTGCTGCCTATGGTTATAACCCCATCTTTAAATGTTACACTTGTTAAACTTACACTTCCTAAAAATGTTTCTTCTTTTATTTCTTCTACATTTTCCGGTATTTCTATGTTTGTTAGGCTTCTGGTGTTGTAAAATGCATATTTACCTATTGATTTAAGTTTATTTGGAAGTGTGATGTTTTTTAAATATTTATTAGAATAAAATGCACTTTCTTTTATTGATGTCGTTTTTTCATTTACTGTGAAACCTTCATCTTCTTTGCTTATTGGGTAAGATATTAAAGTTTTCATGTTTTTTGAATATAATACACCATTTTCTGCCGTAAATTTTTTATTTTCTTTTGCTACTGTAAAGCTTTTTAAATTAGTACAATTTGTAAAAGCATTAGAGCCTATTTTTTTTACTGATGCAGGAATAGATACTTCTTTCATACCACAATTTAAAAATGCATTTTCTGCAATATTTTCAATTCCTTCTTCTAAAGTAATATCTTTTAAACTTATACAGTTTGCAAAGGCATATTCATTTATATTTTTGCATCCGTTTATTGTTACAGATTCCAATTTATTACAATTATAGAAAGCATAATCACCTATAGTTTCTACGCTGCTTGGAATTGTAAGATTGATTATTGAAGTATTTTTAAATGCATTATCTCTGATTTCTATAACAGGATAGTTATTAATTTTTTCAGGTATTGTAAGATTTTTTATTTCTTCTTCCTTTGTAGTATAAGAAATAATATAAGCTTTTGAATCTTTTATCATATAAGTAAAGCCATTTTGATTACCTTGAATTGTGTTAGCAAGATTTTGAGTTATTTCCGTTTCTGTTTCTATATCTGCATTTATATAATTAAATGTTGGTATTATAAAAAATGTTAATAATAGAATAAGTATTAATGTTTTTTTATTTCTCATAATTTAAACCTCTTTTCCATTGCTAATTATTCTATCATAAATACATTCATTTTTAAACTTTTAAAATTATATATTTGTTTTAAATTAAAAAATAATTAAAATTTTAAAGTTATATTGACAAATGCAAGTTATGATTGTATTATTATATTAGTTGATTAATACAATAATACAAATTAAAAGAAAGGCAGGATTAATATGGGATGGGAATTTGAAAATGATAGACCAATATATTTACAAATAGCCTCATTTATTGAAAGAGATATATTAAAAGGAAAATATAAAGCAGGGGATAAACTTCCTTCGGTTCGTGAATTTGCCTCTGTTGCTGATGTTAATCCAAATACAATGCAAAAGGCCTTTAGTGAACTTGAAAAAAATAATATAGTTTTTTCTTCAAGAACAAGCGGAAGATTTGTAACGGATGACGAAGAGATTATTCAAAGGAGGAGAGTATTGCTGGCTGAAGAATATGTTGATGATTTTTTAATTAAGATGAAAGAAATTGGATTTGATGAAAAAGAAATAACTTTAATTATGGAAGAATCAATGAAGGGGGAAGAAAATGAATAACTTAATTGAAATAAAAAACTTGTTTAAAGAATTTGACGGAAAGTTTGCTCTTAATAATGTAAATTTAAACATTGAAAGTGGAAAAATCGTTGGATTGTTAGGACCTAACGGAAGCGGTAAAACAACTCTTATTAAACTTTTGAATAAACTTCTTGTTCCATCTGGCGGAGAACTTTATATTGACGGTTTAGCTCCGGGAATAGAAACAAAAAAAATAGTTTCATATTTACCTGATAAAAGTTATTTGAATGAGTGGATGGATGCAAAAGAACTTATCAATTTCTTTAGTGATTTTTATGAAGATTTTGATAGTAAAAAGGCATATCAAATGTTAGAAAGCTTAAATATTTCTCCAAATGATAAACTTAAGAATATGTCTAAAGGAACAAAAGAAAAAGTTCAGCTTATTTTAGTAATGAGCAGAAAGGCAAAATTATATCTTTTGGATGAACCTATAGGGGGTGTTGATCCTGCAAGCAGAGATTATATTCTTAAAACCATAATAAATAATTATTCTGACGATTCAACTGTGATTATATCTACTCATTTAATTTCTGATATTGAAAAAGTTTTAGATCAAGTAATATTTATAAAAAACGGTAGCATTGTATTAAACGGGGATGCTGATGAAATAAGAGAAGAAAAAGGTATGTCTATTGATAAATTGTTTAGGGAGGAATTCAGATGTTAAGTAAATTAATAAAGTACGAAATTAAAGCAACTAAAAGAATTATGATACCGGCTATAATTGCTTTAATATGTGTATCTGTACTTAATGGTGTTTTAGTTGGAATATCTACTAATAATATACTTCATGATAGTATTATATATAATATCTTTTCGGCAGTAAGCGGTTCAGTATATATGTTAGGAATTATGGCAATATTAATCTTGGCAGCAGTTTTAAGTATAATTAGATTTTATAAGGCAGATTTATCTAATGAAGGTTATCTTACTCATACTCTTCCAATCAATATTGGAAAAGAGATTTTAAGCAAAGTCATTGTTGGTACTTTATGGGTTATTTTAACCGGTGTTGCAATAATTATTTCGGTACTTTGTTTAGTCATGTTTTCAAGTATTTTTGATTTTGCAAGTTTGGATATAAATGATGTAATTAATATAAAACGAGCCTTTACGATTTACGGAGGTGATATAGCAAAAGTATTGTTATTAATGTTTTATTTATTGCTTATTATTATTTTAGGATGTTCAAATAAAATCTTGGTTGTTTATTCTGCTATGGCTGTTGGTTTCAGTTTTAATAAAAATAAAATTTTATTATCGTTTGTGTCTTACATTGCAATATCTGTATTAACTACAATTCTAACAATTATTTTAGGAGTAATATTTGTAAGTCCATTGTATAACTTTTTAAATAATACATTATCTCCAATAGCTATGGCTCATTTGGTATTTGTAGGATTAATTGCTTTCTTGTTAATTTTAAATATTATATATTTCTTTATTGTTAAATTTTTCTTTGAAAGAAAATTGAATTTGGAGTAAAAAAGAAGAGTATAAAATACTCTTCTTTTAAAATTTTCTATATTCAGGTTGTTCTAAATCTTCAAGTGTAGCAGATTCTATTTCTTCATTTTTTGCAAATATGGCAGAAAGTAAATAATCAGGATGATCATAAATTCCAAGAGAAAAAATAACAACTCTCTTGTTTATTTTTTCTAAATGTTCGGGTAATAAGTCTTTAGTAATTTCGTTATATTTTTCTTTATTATTTTTCTTTAAATCTTTTAATTTTTCAATAAATTCATCTTTATTAATGATGTGTTTTACGTATTCATTAATATTAGATGGAAAATTGTATTTATGTCCAAGAAATTCTAATTCATTTTTTTCTTCAAAAAATTTTTTATTTATTCCATATGAATGGATTTCATTTCCACTTATGTCTACATAATATTCACTATTTGAATCATTATATTTGTTAATTAGTTTTTCTTGTTTTTTATAAAGTAATTTTATTGAAATAGGTATTAAAAGTATTCTTGAAATTATTCCTTTAAAAGATTTTATTTTTAAGATTCTTAAGTTTTTATATAACCATTTATTTTTTATTAATGAATTTAATTTTTTTAATTTTTTATAATGTTTTTTTCTTTCATTTTCATTATTTGAAGTTTTTGCAAGAATAACTATATTTATCCATAATCCTGTATTTATATCTGCAGGTACTGTTTTATTATCTCTAAATATTGAATTATTTAATCTTATTTTAGGATAAATTAATTTATAATCATCTTCTGTTTCTCTTGATTGGTAAAAATATTTAGGGGCTAATTCTGATTTGACAACTTTATCAAATTTTTTAAAATTTTCTTGTGTCATAGCAAAAGACATATCATTACGCCAGTATTTTGAATATTCATTTTCAATTCCATAAGCTTTTGCAATTGCATCATCACCTGTTATAAAATAATCTATATTATTTTTGTCACATATTCTTTTTATTTCATCTAACATATCTAGACTTAACTTCTTTACATGTTCAAGTCTTTCTGAATTAAGTTTCATTATTAAATATTTTTCATAGTCTTTAGGAATATCTAAATTGTATTCTTCAACAAATCTCCCAAATTTAGCTTCTGACCATTTATGATGAGAAACTCTTTTTTCAGGGGGTAGCCATTTCATATAACTGTTTCCAAAAAACCTTCTTAAATAAGTATCATATCCTTTCATTACAGGAAACATTTGATTTTCAAATTCTACTTCTATATGCTCTTTTCTTTCTGATACAGGCATTCCACCATAATTACCATTTACTACTGCTGTTTCTAAAATCCAATCACTTGGAATTTTTCCATATTTCTTAACAGTACTATCATGTAAATAGTGTATAAGTCTAAAAGGAATAAATTTTAATATTAGTTTAACGAAAGAAACATATTTTTTTGGTATTCTAGGTGTTACTCCAAACCATTTAAATAACATTAATGTTCGTAAATTATATATTTTTGTTGTTACCTTTTTCCTTTTTTTAGGATCATTTGGTACATAATCATATATAAAGAAATCGACACAAATTGGATTGTCATAATTCCTTTTTATATAAAATCTTGTTCTTAATTGTGTACCTTTTATCATTAGTTTTGGAGTTGTGCTGTGGTAATTTTTGTCAATATCATAAGAAAGCATATAATAAGTGTTAGGATCTAATTCTTTTGGTGCAACTTCCATAAATTTTTCATATTGATCTCTCATCATTTCAATATCGATGTCATCATCCCAAGGTATAATTCCTTTATCTCTTATTGCTCCAAGGCATGTTCCACCTGAAAGTGAATATGTTATATTATATTTTTTACATATTCTATCAATTTCTTTTAATGCATTAAATTGGATTATTTTAAGTCCATTAAGAACTTTATCTTTATTTGTTTTTAAATATTCTTTATTATTTATATTACCCATTTTTTTCCTCTGATTAAAAATATAAATGTAACATCGATACTTGATGCTACATTTGATTGTTGATTATATAATTTTTATATATTTTGAAGATAATCTTCTTCATCCATTTTATTTAACCATTCTTTTGCCATTCTTCCTCTTATTACTTCTTTAAAAAAATTCAAATCTTCTTTTGCCGTTATTTTAATGTTCATAGGATCTCCTTGAACAAATTGGATTTTTTCCCCTAAGTCAAATAATAACTGACATGTTGCACTTGTATCTAAAATTCCTTTTTCTTTTGCAAGTTTATGTGTGTCTATCATTTTTTTATACTGAATAGCTTGAGGTGTTTGACTTAAAAATATTTTTTCTTTTCCTATATATTCATAAGGTTTCTTGTTTTCATCCAATCTATATAATATAGATGAATTTTCAACCGCTGTTGCAGCTGCTCCAAATTTCTTTGCACTATCTATGGTTCTTGAAATTAATTCTGTACTTACAAGTGCTCTTACAGCATCTTGAATAATGATTATATCATCATCCTTTGTAATTAATTTTTCAGCCTCATGAATCCCTATATTAATTGATTCTTGTCCGGTAGCGCCTCCAGGTACAACTGCTTTAATTTTTGTTAATTCTGATTTTGAAATTTCTTTATTTAAGAAATCCATCCAGTCTTTATGGCATACTACAATGATAGCATCAATATCTTTACATTTTTCATATACTTCTAAAGTATATATCATAATTGGTTTTTTAAAAACTTTTAAAAATTGCTTTGGAATTTCTTTGCAAACTTCTCCCATTCTTGAACCAATGCCCGCGGCAGGCATGATTGCAATATTCATTTGTTTTCTCCTATTTTTATTATTATTTTTATTATGTTAAATATTTTTAAATTATATCAATAGCAATTATATTTGTCAAATTGATATAAAACGATTTACATTTATATTATGGAATAAAAATGAAAATTAATCATTATTTTTATGAAAAAATTTTCTAAAAATTCTTGAAGTTATATATAAGTAATGATATTATTTAATTTAATAATATTTTAGGAGGGGTAAAATATGGCAATAGTAAAACCATTTAAGGGTGTTAGACCCGATGCAAAATATGCAAAAGAAGTATCCTGTCTACCTTATGACGTAATGAACAGAGATGAAGCAAGAGAAATGGGTAAAGATGAAAAATCCTTCTTGCATATTGTACGCTCCGATATTGATTTACCTGACAGTGTAGATATACACGATGAAAAAGTTTATGAAAAAGCAAAAGAAAATTATGATAAATTTTTGAATGAGGGTTATTTAATCAGGGAGGAAAAAGAAGTTTATTACATCTACAGAGAAATAATGAACGGAAGAGTTCAAACGGGGATTTGTGGATGTTGTTCCACTTTCGAATATGAAAAGGGAATAATAAAGAAACATGAGTTTACAAGACCGGAAAAAGAAGTTGATAGAATAAATAACTTTTTGGCTTGTTCGGCTCATACAGAACCTGTTTTCTTCGCTCACAGACATAACGAAGATTTACATAATTTTATATCCGAATATACAAAAAACAATAAACCTGTATATGATTTTGTAGCAGAAGACGGAATAAGTCATATTTTATGGGTTGTTGATAAAGATGAAGATGTTGAAAAAGTAAGAGAATTTTATAATAAAATTGAATATTTATATATAGCTGACGGTCATCACAGAACAGCTTCTTCATATGAAGTAGGAAAAAGAAAAAGAGAAGAAGCAGGAGATAATGTTGATAGAGAATACAACTATATCTTAGCTGTAATATTTGATAGTGATGAACTTGAAATAATGGATTATAACAGAGTTGTAAAAAACTTAGCTGGTTATTCCAAAGAAGAGTTTTTAGATAAAGTAAGTGAAAAATTCGATATTGTATCAAATGATGAAAATATAATAAAACCTGATAAAAAACATGATTTTTCAATGTATCTTGATAAGAAGTGGTATCTTTTAAGAGCTAAAGAAGGAACTTATGACAAAGAAAATCCTGTAAAAAGTTTAGATGCAGATATTTTACAAGAAAATCTTCTTGCACCTGTACTTAATATAGAAGATCCAAGAACAAGTGACAACATAGAATTTGTTGGTGGAATAAGAGGATTAAAAGAACTTGAACAAAGAGCAGATAGTTTTAACGGTGTTGCTTTTGCAGTGTATCCTGTAACAATGGATGATTTATTCTCTGTTGCAGATGCAAACATGGTTATGCCGCCAAAATCAACTTGGTTTGAACCAAAACTTAGAAGCGGATTATTTATTCATGAAATTTAAACAAATATAATAATATAGTAATGATAAAGGAGATTTTATAAAATGGGAAGAGTATATAATTTTTCAGCAGGTCCTGCTGTTTTACCTGAAGAAGTATTAAAAGAAGCTGCGGCAGAAATGCTTAATTACAATGGAAGCGGAATGTCTGTAATGGAAATGAGCCATCGTTCAAAATGGTTTGATGACATTATTAAAACAGCTGAAAAGGATTTAAGAGAATTAATGAATATTCCAGACAATTATAAGGTTCTATTCTTACAAGGCGGTGCAAGCCAACAATTTGCAATGATTCCTATGAATCTTACAAAAAATGGTGTTGCTGATTACATAATAACAGGACAATGGGCAAAAAAAGCTTATAACGAAGCTAAAAAATATACAAATGCAAAAGCAGTTGCTTCAAGTGAAGATAAGACTTATTCTTATATTCCTGACTGCTCTGATTTAGATATTGATGAAGATGCAGATTATGTATATATTTGTGAAAATAATACAATTTACGGTACAAAATATCATACATTACCTAATACAAAAGGAAAAACATTGGTTGCTGACGTATCTTCTTGTTTCTTATCAGAACCTGTTGATGTTGAAAAATACGGTATCATTTACGGTGGGGTTCAAAAAAATGTAGGTCCTGCCGGTGTAGTAATAGTAATTATCAGAGAAGACTTAATTCCATCAGATGATGAAATTGATGAAAAAGTTCCGACAATGTTAAGATATAAAACTCATTCTGACAACGATTCTCTATTTAATACACCACCTGCATATGGTATTTACATTTGCGGTAAAGTATTTAAGTGGCTTAAAAAACAAGGTGGTCTTGCTAAAATGAAAGAACTAAATGAAAAGAAAGCAAAAATCTTATATGACTATCTTGATGAAAGCAAAATGTTTAAAGGCACAGTTGTAAAAGAAGACCGTTCTTTAATGAATGTACCTTTCGTAACTGGAGACAAAGACTTAGATGCAAAATTTGTTGAAGAAGCTACAAAAGCAGGCTTTGTAAACTTAAAAGGACATAGAACTGTAGGCGGAATGAGAGCTTCAATTTACAATGCTATGCCTATTGAAGGTGTTGAAAAATTAGTTGAATTTATGAAAAAATTTGAAGAAGAAAATGCTTAATATAAAGCGTCGGATTACCGACGCTTTTTTATTTTATATATTAAATTTTTTAAATAATAAATTATAATTTATGTAATAATTTTATTATATATGTATAAAGTATAAAATAATGTTATTGTTTTTATTAATATATTAAATATATTTAAAATAAATGTTTAATAAAATCATGAATAGTTAGATAGGATATGAAAAATGATGAATTATAAAATAGATGATAAAGATATTAATGTAAAAGATTTTATTTCCTTTGTAAATCAAATTTGGAAAGGTGAGTATGATGTTTTAGAAACAAAAAATGCTTTAACAAAAACCATGAATATAACTGTTTATGACGAAGAAAAACTTATTGGATGCATAAGAATATTAACAGACGGATACTTTTTTGGAACAATAACTGACCTTCTTGTACTTCCAGAGTATCAAAAGAAGGGGATAGGAAGTAAACTTTTAGAACTTGCAAAAGAACATACACCTACAATGTTATATTTCGGTTCAAAACCTGGGACCCAAAATTTTTATGAGAAAAATGGATGTAAAAAAAGTTTACAATCTTTTATAATTGAAAAATAAAATATGATGTATACATTAAAATATCTATGTAAATATTATTAAAAATAAGATTTTCATAAATAAAAGTAAGTAGTCAAATAAAAAAATTTTATTGAAAAAATTTGAAAATAGCATAACACTAATACTAAAACTAAAAATAAACAAAACTGTTTAAATTTTAAAAAAAAGTTGATTCATTTTTCATATAAATTATTGATTTTAGTAATTTTTTTATATATAATACTCTTAAAGTTCAATTTATGCTCGAATATTGGGGCTAATTTAAACTTGCTACTATTTAGAAGTTCTGTTTGGAACTTCAAGAAAAAATAATAAATAATTATAATATTTAGGAGGAATTTTATTATGGCAGTAAAAGTAGCTATTAACGGATTTGGTAGAATTGGGAGGTTAGCATTCAGACAAATGTTTGGCGCTGAAGGTTATGAAGTTGTTGCAATCAACGACTTAACTTCTCCAAAGATGTTAGCACATTTATTAAAATATGACTCATCTCAAGGTAGATATGAATTAGCAGACAAAGTATCTGCAACTGATGATTCTATCATTATCGATGGAAAAGAAATCAAAATTTATGCAGAAGCTGACGCTAAAAACCTTCCTTGGGGAGAAATCGGTGTAGACGTAGTACTTGAATGTACAGGTTTCTATACATCAAAAGCAAAAGCAGAAGCTCACATCGAAGCTGGTGCTAGAAAAGTTGTTATCTCTGCTCCTGCAGGAAACGACCTTCCAACAATCGTTTACAATGTAAACCATGAAACATTAAAACCAGAAGATACAGTTATTTCTGCAGCTTCTTGTACAACAAACTGTTTAGCTCCAATGGCTAAAGCATTAAACGATTTAGCTCCAATCCAATCTGGTATCATGAGCACAATTCATGCTTACACAGGTGACCAAATGACTCTTGACGGACCACAAAGAAAAGGTGACTTAAGAAGATCTAGAGCAGCTGCAGTTAACATCGTTCCTAACTCAACAGGTGCTGCAAAAGCTATCGGTTTAGTTATTCCAGAACTTAACGGTAAATTAATCGGTTCTGCTCAAAGAGTTCCAACTCCTACAGGTTCTACAACAATCTTAGTAGCTGTTGTTAAAGGTAATGTAACAGTTGAACAAATCAACGAAGCTATGAAAGCAGCTCAAACAGAATCTTACGGATACACAGAAGAAGAATTAGTATCTAGCGATATCGTAGGTATGAGATATGGTTCTTTATTCGATGCTACACAAACAATGGTTTCACCAATGGAAAACGGTGATACACAAGTTCAAGTTGTATCTTGGTATGATAACGAAAACTCTTACACAAGCCAAATGGTAAGAACAATCAAATACTTCTCAGAATTAGCTTAATTAATTCTAAACAAAGTAAAACTTACAAAGATCCAAAATGGGTCCGGGATCATTACTGGCCCGGACCTTTTTATTTACAAAAAATTGAAAGGAGCACTCTTAGATGCTAAATAAAAAATCAGTAGATGATATAAATGTAAAAGGAAAAAGAGTATTAATCAGATGTGACTTTAACGTACCTTTAAAAGATGGTGAAATCACAGACGAAAACAGAATTAATGCTGCTCTTCCAACAATTAAAAAAGTAATGAACGACGGTGGTAAAGTTATTTTATGTTCTCACTTAGGAAAACCAAAAGGAGAACCAAAACCAGAATTATCTTTAGCACCTGTTGCAAAAAGATTATCTGAAAAATTAGGTAAAGAAGTTGTTTTTGCAGCTGATGACAATGTAGTAGGAGAAAACGCTAAAAAAGCAGTTGCTGAAATGAACGACGGAGATGTTGTTTTACTTCAAAATACACGTTACAGAGCTGAAGAAACAAAAAACGGCGAAGCATTAAGCAAAGACTTAGCTTCACTTTGTGATATTTTTGTTAACGATGCTTTCGGTACAGCTCATAGAGCTCACTGCTCAAACGTTGGTGTAACAGAATATGTTGACACAGCTGTAGTTGGTTACTTAATGCAAAAAGAAATAGACTTCTTAGGTAATGCTGTAAACAATCCTGAAAGACCATTTGTTTCAATTTTAGGTGGTGCTAAAGTTGCTGATAAATTAAACGTAATCAACAACTTACTTGAAAAATGTGATACATTAATCATCGGTGGTGGTATGGCTTATACATTCCTTAAAGCTAAAGGATATGAAGTTGGTACATCATTAGTTGATGATTCTAAAATTGATTACTGTAAAGAAATGATGGCTAAAGCTGAAGAACTTGGCAAAAAATTATTACTTCCTATCGATACAACAATCACAAAAGATTTCCCAGATCCAATCGATGCTGAAATTGAAATCACAGTAGTTGATTCTAATAAAATCCCTGCTGACATGATGGGACTTGATATCGGAACAAAAACAGCTGAATTATTTGCAAATGAAGTTAAATCTGCAAAAACAGTTGTTTGGAACGGACCTATGGGTGTATTTGAAAACCCAATTCTTGCAAAAGGTACAATGGCTGTAGCTAAAGCTCTTGCTGATACAGACGCTACAACAATTATCGGTGGTGGTGACTCTGCTGCTGCTGTTAACCAACTTGGTTTTGGTGACAAAATGACTCATATCTCAACAGGTGGCGGTGCCAGCCTTGAATTCTTAGAAGGTAAAGACCTTCCTGGTGTTGTTGCAGCAAACGACAAATAAACAATTTTAGTAATTAAAGGAGAAATATATAAAATGTCAAGAAAAACAGTAATTGCCGGAAACTGGAAAATGAACAAAACAGCTGCCGAAGCAAAAGAATTTTTTAATGAATTTTTAGATAAAATCAATGTAGCAGATCCTGAAGTTGTAATTTGCCCAACTTATATGACAATTCCTGCTGCTGTTGAAGCTACAAAAGGTACTAATGTTGGTATCGGTGCTCAAAATATTTATTTTGAAGACAACGGTGCTTACACAGGTGAAGTAACAGCTGATATGATTATTGAAGCCGGTTGTAAATATGTAATCATAGGTCACAGTGAAAGAAGACAATACTTCAACGAAACTGATGAAGGCGTAAACAAAAAAACAAAGAAAGCTTTAGCAAAAGGCTTAATTCCAATCCCATGCGTTGGCGAAACATTGGAAGAAAGAGAAAGCGGAAAAGCTTTTGATGTATTAAAAGAACAAACAACAAAATTACTTGAAGGTATCTCAGCTGAAGATGCTAAGAAAATTATTCTTGCTTATGAACCTGTTTGGGCTATCGGTACAGGTAAAACAGCTACTGATGACCAAGCTAACGAAGCTTGCGGATATATTAGAAGTCTTGTTAAAGAATTACTTGGTGAAGAAGTTGCAGAAGCAATGAGAATTCTTTACGGCGGAAGTGTTAACGCAGGTAACGTAAAAGCTTTAATGTCTATGAGTGACATTGACGGTGCTTTAGTTGGCGGAGCAAGCTTAAAAGCTGATTTTGTTACACTTGTAAACTACAAAGAACTATAATAGGTGGAATTAATGAGTAATAAAGTATTATTAATGATTTTAGACGGATACGGATATTCTGCTAGTCATGAAGGAAATGCCGTATACAGCGCTAACACTCCAAATTTAGATAAATTATGGGAAAACAATCCTCATTTATTATTAAATTGCAGCGGAGAAAGCGTTGGTCTTCCTGACGGACAAATGGGCAACAGTGAAGTTGGTCATTTAAACTTAGGTGCAGGAAGAATTGTATACCAAGAATTAACAAGAATTACAAAGTCTATAAAAGACGGTGATTTCTTTGAAAATGAAGAATTTTTAAAAGCTGTTCAAAATGTAAAAGATAACGGCTCAGCTCTTCATTTAATGGGGCTTGTCTCTGACGGCGGTGTTCACTCTTCTAATGAACATTTATATGCTTTACTTGAACTTGCTAAAAGACAAGGTTTAGAAAAAGTTTATGTTCATTGCTATATGGACGGAAGAGATACTCCTCCAAAAAGCGGTAAAGGCTACATTGAAGAACTTGAAGAAAAAATCAAAGAAATCGGTGTAGGTAAAATCGGTGTAGTATCAGGAAGATACTATGCAATGGATAGAGACAAAAGATGGGAAAGAACAAAAAAAGCTTATGATGCTTTAGTATATGGTATCGGTGAAAAAGCCGACAGTGCTGCTGAAGCTATGCAAAATTCATATGATAATGATGTTACTGATGAATTCGTTCTTCCTACGATTGTTTGTGAAGATGCAAAAATTTCTAAAAACGACAGCGTAATTTTCTTTAACTTCAGACCTGACAGAGCAAGACAAATCACAAGAGCTTTAGTTGAAGATGATTTTGACGGCTTTGATAGAGAAGAAGATTTGAATTTAACTTTTGTTACATTCACAAATTATGATGCAAGCTTTAAAAACGTATTAATCGCATTTAAACCACAAGTTATTACAAATACTTTAGGTGAATACTTAAGTAATAACGGATACACTCAACTTAGAATTGCCGAAACAGAAAAATATGCTCATGTAACATATTTCTTTAACGGTGGTGTTGAAACAGAATATAAAGGTGAAGACAGAGTTTTAGTTGCTTCTCCAAAAGTTGCAACATATGACTTAAAACCTGAAATGAGTGCATACGAAGTAAAAGATAAACTTGTTGATTTAATTAACAATAAAGATTACGATTTTATTGCAGTAAACTTTGCAAATTGTGACATGGTTGGTCATACAGGTATATTCGATGCGGCTGTAGCTGCTGTTGAAGCTGTTGATAAATGCGTTGGAGAAGTTACTGATGCTGCAAGAAACAATGATTACAGCGTTATTATAACTGCTGACCATGGTAATGCTGAATTAATGTTTGAAGACGGAAAACCATTCACAGCTCATACAACAAATAAAGTAAGATGTATTGTTGAAAGCAAATTAATCAAAGGCGTAAGCGAAGAAGCAGCTTTATGCGATGTTGCTCCAACAGTACTTGACTTAATGGATATTAAACAACCTGAAGAAATGACAGGTAAATCTTTTGTTGAAAAATAAGAGAATAAGATAAAATAAAAAAAAGAGGCTTTGCCTCTTTTTTTATTGCTTTTATGTATTTAAGCTAAATTTATAATTTTAATATTTTTTTCTTTTGCATAATTTATTGTATAAGAAGTCCCTCCTGTATTTTTTGTTTTATAGGTAATGCATACACTGCTATTATCAATTAAAAGTCTGTTTCTATCCAAAATACAACTTTTATCTTTGTAATACTGTGATGTATATACAATTTTATCACTTTGCTTTTTTATAAATTCATATATATTTTTATCTGCTTTATTCCAGTATTTTGATTGGTCTTTACAAGGCAGAACCATTATTAATTTAATATGAGGGTATTTTCTTCTTAAATTTAAAACTTCTATTGCTGCCATTGTATCAAATCCTAAAGCACCTCCCACAGCGAAAAAACAATATCCTTTATTTATAAGTTTTTCTAATTCTTCAATTAATTTTATTCTTATTTCTTCTTCTTTATCAGCGGGGATATTTCTATGTCCGCTAAAACAACAGGTTTTTGATTTCATATAAATTCTCCTTATAGGCTATATATAGCCTAATAGTATCACATATCGCCTATAATTTCTAGTGTTTTTTTATATCCTTTTTATATGGAGGAATTTCAATGGATACTATAGAGGCTATAAGAATACGAATATTACAATTATGTAATCAAAAAAATATATCAATAAATAAATTAGCTAATCTGTCTGCATTACCACCTTCGACTTTAAAGGGAATATTATATGGAAGAAGTAAAAATCCTAAAATTATAACTTTAAAAATAATATGTGACGGTTTAGGAATTACACTAGGTGAATTTTTTAATTCTCCAGAGTTTAATCAATTAGAACAAGAAATAAAATAGATTTTATAAATATGAATAGGCGATATATAGCTATAGTACTATATATCGCCTATTTTCGATATGTTATTTATATATTCTATTCATATAGATTGGAGGTTTATATGAATACAGTAGAAGCCGTTAAATTTAGAATATTACAATTATGTGATGAAAGAAATATATCAGTAAATAAATTGGCAAATATAAGTGCAATTCCTCCGTCATCATTAAAAAGTATTTTGTATGGAAGAAGTAAAAATCCTACAATTATTACAATAAAAATGATATGTGATGGACTCGATATAACTTTAGCACAATTTTTTGATACAAAAGAGTTTAATAGTTTAGAGCAGGAATTGAAGTAATTATGTATCGTTTTTAAAGCGATATATAATTTTAAATAACGGATTTAATCTAATATTTAATGGATTGTTTTTGATATAATGAGTTTTGTAATATGAATAATATTATGGAGGATAGAAATGAGTAACAATTTATTAAGGATATTAGAAAATAAAGAAATGAGTATAGAAGAATTAGAAAAATTATCAGGTATATCTATTAAAACTATAAAAAAAATTGCATTCTCAAAAGATTATAATTATAAGATATTAACTGTAAAAAAGATTTGTGATATTTTAGAAATAAGTTTTAAAGATTTTTTTGATATATGAAAAATTTTAATTAAAAAATATATATCTTATAAACATAGAAATAAATAAAAAATAATTGTTGAGGTTTTTGTGGAAAAAAATTTTATTGCAAAAAGAATAACAGAATTACGAATTAAGAAAAATGTATCAGAATATAAAATGAGTACTGATTTAGGGCATAGTAAAGGATATATTCAAAGTATTGCTTCTGGTAGAACATTACCTTCTATGACAGAATTTTTATATATTTGTGATTATTTAGAGGTTACTCCAAAACTTTTTTTTAATGAAGATGTTAAAGAGCCTATTTTGTATAATGAGATTAGTAAAAACTTATTAATTATGAATGAAGATGATTTAAAAATAATCTTAGATATATGTAAAAGATTAAATAATAATGTATAAAATTAAAAAAATAACCGCAAAATTGTGGTTATTTTTTTAATTTCTTGAGTCTAATAATATAAATTTTATGGTATAAATTTCATTTTAAAGAGAAAAATATTTACAAAAAGGAGGAGTAAATATTTTGGAAAATACAAAAATTAATGATATTTATGCCAGAGAGATTTTGGATTCAAGGTCTAATCCTACCGTTGAAGTTGATGTAGTTCTTGAAGATGGTTCTATTGGCAGGGCTGCTGTTCCATCAGGTGCTTCAACGGGTGAGTTTGAGGCTGTTGAGCTTAGAGATAAAGATGAAAATAGATATGTAGGCAACGGAGTATTAAAAGCGGTAGAAAATGTAAATCATTATATTAAAGCTCATTTAATAGGAATGAATGCTGCTTATCAAGATGATATTGACGCTGCATTATGTAAAATAGATGGTAGTAAGAATAAAGGAAATATTGGTGCAAATGCAATTTTAGGCGTTTCTCTTGCTTGTGCCGATGCCGTAAGCAAATCTTTAAAACTTCCTTTATATAGTTATATAGGGCAGTTATCTAATAATGATGCGACATTACTTCCGGTTCCTATGATGAATATTTTAAACGGTGGAAAACACGCAAATAACAATTTAGATGTTCAAGAATTTATGATACTTCCTCATAGTACAGATACTTTTAAAGATGCTTTAAGAATGGGCAGTGAAATCTATCACAAATTAAGAGATATTTTAATTGAAAAGATGATGAGTGTTTCCGTTGGTGATGAAGGAGGATTTGCCCCTGATGTAGATAGTGCGGAAGAGGCTATTATGCTTATAATGAAAGCTATTGAAAATGCAGGATATAAACCGGGAGATGATGTATATATAGCTCTTGATATGGCAAGCAGTGAGCTTTATGATAAAAAGATTGATTCGTATTTTTATGAAATAAAAGAACGAAAATACGGCGAGATGATAGCATATTATGAAAAACTTACCAGTAAATATCCTATCATATCTATTGAAGACGGTATATCGGAAGATGATTTTGAAAGCTGGAAATTCTTAAGTGAAAGACTTAATAACAGCATTCAGCTTGTTGGAGATGATTTGTTTGTAACCAATAAAGAAAGACTTAAAAAAGGTATTGATATGGGGGTTGCAAACTCTATATTAATAAAATTAAATCAAATAGGAACATTAAGCGAAACGTTAGACACTATGAATTTAGCAAGAAAAAATAATTATACAACGGTTGTATCTCATAGGTCAGGTGAAACGGAAGATACTTTTATTGCTGATTTGGCTGTTGGTTTTAACGCAGGACAAATAAAAACAGGAGCACCTTGCAGAAGTGAAAGAGTTGCTAAATATAACAGACTTTTAAGAATTGAAGAAGAGCTAAAGGATAAGGCAAGATATATCGGTAAGGATGTTTTTACTAATATAAGATTAAAATAAAAAAAGCAGTTGTAACTGCTTTTTTTACTTCTCTAAATAGGGTTATATTATAGTTCTTGTAGGTTGATACAAAATATTTTACTTGCATATATTTCCCAAAATGAATTTTAGGATGGTTTTACCTAGGTTTTGGTAAATTAATTAATTCTTCCCAATTATATCTTTTAAGATATAAAAATGTATATTTGAAACACTGAGAGGAGATTTAATAAAAAACAAATATCTAAAAAAGTATTTATATTTAGAGCATTATTAGTTATAGGGTCCTTTATTATAAAATTAGTTATGGTATATTGCTATAATATAACTTCTTAAATACTTTTGTGAAACTTATTATAAAGGGTAAGTGTGAAATAAGTTTGTTAAAATGTGAATATTTGATTATATTGTATCTAAAAAATAAGTGGTAAAAATAAAAAATAAAATGAACTTAATATGAAAAAAGAATACGCTTAGCGTATTCTTCTATCCTTTTAAACCATCGGCTTGTCTTTGCATATTTTCTACTACTATGTCGTGTATGTCGCCAAGAGAGTTGCAATATTTTAATACATCCCATGGTTCATTTGTATGAAAGTGTATTTTTATTAATTTTTCATCTCCGACTGCAAGCAGACAGTCTCCTTTAAAGTTATTTGTTATATAATCATGGATTTCATCTTCGTCTAAATTTTCTCCGGCAATAAGAAGCTGTGTATCAAATTTGAATTCTATCATAAATTTTCCTCCTTTTATTTAAGGGCTTTTATAATTTGTTTAGTCCTATTTTATATTTTGATTATATAATATAAATTTTATATTTACAATAATCTAAAAAAGAGTTATACTTATTTAGTAATGAATTTATTTATTGGTGTAATCCTCCAATTATTCTTATAAATAAATTTTTATAGAAAATTGAATATTGAAGAATTTATCTTCAGGGCAAGGTGTAATTCCTGACCGCCAGTAAAGTCTGGGAGCGAAAGCTGATATGGTGTGATTCCATAACCGACGGTATAGTCCGGATGAAAGAAGATATGATAATTAATGCCCTGTTATTTTAGTATAACAGGCATTTTTTAAATTCACCTCATATCTATAATAAGGAGAATAATGGAAAACTTAACAACAAATCAAACAACAAACTCAAAAATCAGTACAAGGGTAATGGTATGTACGGCTATGTTAGCTGCTGTATCATTCTTACTCGCATTTTTAGAAGTACCAATGCTTTTATCACCATCTTTTGCAAGAATGGATTTATCTGACCTTCCTGCATTAATCGGTGCATTTGCTTTTGGACCTATGGCTGGTGTTGTAATTGAACTAATTAAAAACGGACTTCAAGTATTTTCAACACAAACAGCCGGAATAGGGGAACTTGCAAATTTTGCAATGGGTGCTTCTTTTGTTTTTACTGCAGGATTAATTTACAAAAGAAATAAAACAAAGAAAACTGCTTTAATTGCTTGTATTATTGCAAGTGTAGTAATGGGAGTAGTTGCAGGATTACTTAATTATTTTGTTTTACTTCCTATGTATAGTGCATTTATGCCAATTGATCAGGTTATTGCTTCTTTTGGAGAAATAATACCTTTCATTCAGACTAAATTTGAAGTAATTTTATTTAGTGCAATTCCTGCAAATATTATTAAAGGTCTGATTATTTCATTATTTGCTATGCTTATTTATAAAGGGGTAAGTCCTATATTAAAAGGAGAAAAGTAAAAAATGGAAAAAGCCAAAGATTATTTATCATTTTTGGTAGATGAAGTTCATTCTACGGTTTTTGCAACAGTAGATAAAAACGGAGAACCTGAAACGAGCATTATAGATTTAATGCTTTATGATGAAGACAGTGTTTATTTCTTAACAGCAAAAGGGAAGCCTTTTTATGATAGACTTATGGATAAAAAGGTAGTTTCCATATCTGCAATGAAAGGAATGGATACAATGTCTACAAAAGCCATTATGATGAAAGCTAAAGTAATGAATATAGGTAGAGATAAACTCGATGAAATATTTGAGAAAAATACTTATATGAATGAAATTTATACAAGTGAAGAAAGTAAAATGGCTCTTGAAGTATTCAAGGTATACGATATGGAGGGCGAATATCTTGATATGTCACAACAACCCATTTTAAGAAAAACATTTTCAATTGGAGGGGGAAATGTTAGAAAAGCAAGTTATCATATAAATGGAGATTGTATAGGGTGTGGGAAGTGTTTTGAGGTATGTTCCTTTAAAGCGATAAAGAAAGGAAATCCTTATAAAATAATTGATAACTATTGTTTTGAATGTGGAAATTGTTATAGTATTTGTCCTGTAAATGCTGTTGATAAAAATAATTAGGACTTATGAATTTTTAAATTCAATTAATATTACATAGTTAAAATAAAAAAGACACTTAAGTGTCTTTTTTATTTTGATAAAAGTTTCTTTTCAATTTTATTTTTATTTTTTAAATAATATAAAATCCCTGTAATATCGGCAAGCGCCCAACCAATAGGCACGCTCATCCATATACCTTTTACTCCTATAAATGAAATAGAAGATAAAGTATAGGCAAGGAAGACTCTGCTTCCAAGAGAAATAATTGTTAAAATAACGGACATTAAAGGTTTTTCTATTGCTCTGTAAATACCATAAAGTAGGAACAAACATCCTATTCCTATATAAAAAGCACCTTCAATTCTTAAGTATTCTATTCCTGCATTTATAATTGCTGTTTCATTTGCATTTACAAATATCATCATTAATTGTTTTGCAAATACAAAAACTATAAAGGAAATAATTAAACAGAAAATGCTTGATAAAGCAATTGCACTTTTTATTCCTTTTTTTATTCTCTCAGTTTCTTTTGCTCCGTAATTTTGAGCTATAAATGTTGAAAATGCATTACCGAAATCTTGAACCGGCATATAAGCAAAGGAGTCTATTTTTACAGCAGCGGCAAAGGCTGCCATTATTGTAGCACCAAAAGAATTAACTAAACCTTGTACCATTAAAATTCCAAAATTCATTATAGATTGTTGTATACAAGTTAAGAAGGAAAACTTAAATATTTCATTTAAAATATTTTTATTCCATTTCATATATTTCTTTTTGAATCTAAAATCAGGGAATTTAAAAAGTGTATATATTGTTATTCCAAGACCTGAGATGTACTGAGAAAATACTGTGGCTATGGCTGCTCCTTCTACTCCCATATTTAGAGTTATTACAAAGAATAAATCAAGTATAATATTAATAATTGCAGATATCCCAAGAAATACGAGAGGAATGATTGAATTTCCTACTGCTCTAAGTACACAAGCATAATAGTTGTAAAGGAAAGTTGCCGTTATTCCAAAGAAAATAATAAAAGTATAACTTTTCATTATCATAAAAATATTTTCCGGAATATTTAAAAAATATAGTATTTGATCAATAAAAATGAAAACTAAAATATTTAATATAATTGTTATTAAAAGAATTAAGGAAAAAGAAACAAATAAACTTTCTTTTAATTTTTCTTCATTTTTTTCTCCATATCTTATGGAAAAAACTGCACCGCTACCCATACATAAACCCAAAAGAATTGATGTAATAAAAACCATTAATGTATAGGCAGAACCTACTGCCGCAAGAGCATTTTTTCCGATAAATTTTCCTACAATTAATGTATCTGCTATGTTATATAGTTGTTGCAAAAGATTTCCAATTATCATCGGAAAAGCAAACAATAATATTTTTTTTGTGATGTTTCCTTTTGTTAAATCAAGCTGCATGTTTTCTGCCTTTTGTTTTTTTTTAATGATATATCTATATTGTAAATTTGTCAATTTGATGTATTATTGTATTAATAAAATATTGTTTAAATACAGTGTTTTAATGGTTGTATAATTGACTTTGATAACATATTTTGATATACTTTTTTGTTAGGTAAAGGTATTTTTTTACCGTGATAAAAGGAGGAAATAACAATGATAAAAGTAACATTTCCGGATGGAAACATTAAAGAATTTGAAAACGGTGTAAGTGTATTAGATGTAGCTGAAAGTATTTCTCCTGCACTTAAAAGAGATGTTTTATGCGCTAAAGTAAATGATGAGATTGTGGATATAAGAACCACTTTAGATAAAGACGTTAGCATTGTATTTTATAAATTTGATGATTTAGACGGCAAAAAAGCATTTTGGCATACTACAAGCCATATCTTAGCTCAAGCAGTTAAAAGAATATATGGCGATAAAGTAAAACTTGCAATTGGACCAAGTATAGATAATGGTTTCTATTATGATTTCGATACAGAAATACCGCTTCTTGAAAGTGATCTTGAAAAAATAGAAGCAGAAATGAAAAAAATCGTAAAAGAAAATATTTCAATTGAAAAATACGTTTTACCAAGACAAGAAGCTATTGATTTTGAAAAGGAACAAAAAGAAGATTATAAAGTTGAACTAATTGAAGATTTACCTGAAGACAGCATTATATCTTTCTATAAACAAGGAGACTTTACAGACCTTTGTGCAGGTCCTCATTTACTTAATACAAAACCTGTAAAAGCAATTAAACTTTTATCTATTACAGGTGCTTACTGGAGAGGGGACAGCAACAAAAAGATGCTTCAAAGAATTTACGGTATTTCTTTCCCTAAAGCAAAAATGCTTGAAGAATATTTAGAAATGCTTGAAGAAGCAAAGAAAAGAGATCATAGAAAAATCGGTAAAGATATGGACTTATTCATGATTTGTGAAGAAGGTCCGGGATTTCCTTTCTTCCTTCCAAAAGGAATGGTTATAAGAAATGAACTTGAAAACTTCTGGAGAAAAGAACATAGAAAAAGAGGATATGAAGAAATTAAAACTCCTCTTATCTTAAATGAAGATTTATGGCATACATCAGGTCACTGGGATCATTATAAAGACAATATGTACTTTACTCAAATTGACGGAAACGATTATGCAATAAAACCAATGAACTGCCCTGGTTCAATGCTTGTATATAAAAGAAAAATGTATTCATACAGAGATTTACCTTTAAGAATAGGTGAACTTGGACAAGTACATCGTCATGAACTTTCAGGAGCACTTCACGGACTTATGAGAGTTAGAACATTTACTCAAGATGATGCTCATATCTTTATGTTACCTGAACAAATTAAAGATGAAGTTATTGGCGTAATTGATTTTATTGATTATGTATATAATATGTTTGGATTTAAGTATCATGTAGAATTATCTACACGTCCAGATGATTCAATGGGTTCTGATGAAGATTGGAACATGGCAACAGAAGCTTTAAGAGAAGCTATGGAAGCAAAAGGAATGGATTATGTTGTAAATGAAGGAGATGGTGCATTCTATGGACCAAAACTTGACTTCCACTTGGAAGACTGTCTTGGAAGAACATGGCAATGTGGTACAATCCAACTTGATTTCCAAATGCCTCAAAGATTTGACCTTACATATGTAGGTCATGATGGGGAAAAACACAGACCTGTAATGATTCACAGAGTAATCTTCGGTTCAATTGAAAGATTTATTGGTATCTTAACAGAACACTTTGCAGGTGCATTCCCACTTTGGTTAGCTCCTGTTCAAGTTAAATTAATTCCTATTACAGACAGAAACCTTGAATATGTAAAAGGAATTAAAGATAAATTGGAAGAAAAAGGCATTAGATGTGAAATTGATGATAGAAGCGAAAAAATGGGATATAAAATCAGAGAAGCTCAACTTGAAAAAGTTCCTTATATGTTAATTGCAGGAGATAGAGATATGGAAGGTAACGTTGTTTCTGTTCGTGCAAGAAAAGATGGTGAAAATTTAGGAGCAATGAGCGTTGATGAATTTATTGAAAAAGCTTTAAATGAAATAAATACAAAAGCACTTTAAAAAAAACACCCTTTTGGGTGTTTTTTTAATTAAAATATTTACCGTTTGGTTTATTATACTTATATTTTTTATAGTGCTTATGACATATTATGTAATATAAAATATATCCGATTACAGCGCTTATTGTATTAAATATCACATCATCAATATCAGCAACACGGCTTACTAAAAAGAAAAATTGCATTATCTCAATAAATAGTGTTATAAAAAATGCACTTTTTACAGTTCTTTTAAAAGTTATTCTTCCTGGAAAAGTTAAAGGAAGTAAAAATCCGTAAGGAAGTAACAACCCAATATTACCAAATAAATTGATGAAAGCTATCATGGAAAGCTTTCCTCCATTTATAAGTTCAGTATATTGTAAACTTTGCCAGTAGTTTTTAATACTTAGAAAAGGAACTAAGTTATAATGTTGTTCATATGTATATTCTCCAACATAAGGAACCAGTGTCATTAAAAATACAATAAGCAGATATATTGATAAAATTAAAAAGCAAAGCCAATTTACTTTTTTGTTTTTTCCTGTCAAAATTTTACCTCTTTTCTAAAAAAAATGCTATTTAATGATACAATAAAGAAAAGCAAAAAACAATTAATATGAAAAAGTTTAATTTTTTCTTAATAAACTTCATTGTAAATTAAAGATATGTTTTTACTACATTGCTATTTATATTTTTTAGATGTATAATATTTAAGATTTCAAATTAATGGAGAATAAAGATATGAGCTTTCAAATAATAAGCGATGGTGCTTGTGATTTACCTAAAAGTTATGTGGAAGAAAATGATATAAAACTTGTTCCTTTTTATGTTTCATTTGGAGATGAAGAATTACACAAAGAGGGTAGTTTTATAACTGTTGAAGAATTTTATACAAAAATGGTCGAAAATCCCACGGTTTTTCCTAAGACGTCTCTTCCCAGTGTTAATGATTATATAGATTCGTTTATACCTTTTGTAAAGAAAAACATTCCGATAATTTGTATATGTATAGATTTAAAGATAAGCGGTTCTTATAACAGTGCAAGAATGGCAAGAGAACATATATTGGATACATATGAAAATGCAAAAATTGAAGTTATTGATTCAACAATACTTACTGCATCGCAGGCTGTTTATGTGAAAGAAGCCGTAAGAATGAGAGATAACGGATTGTCATTTAATGAAACATATGAAAATTTACAAAGAATAAAAGAATTTGGAAGAATACATTTTACTGTGGGTAACGTTGATTATTTAAAACATGGTGGAAGAATAGGCAAGCTTGCTGGTTTTGCCGCAGGAGCTCTTGGTTTGAAACCTCTTATAGAGTTAAGGTATGGTGATATTTATCCTGCAGGTGTTGCAAGAAGCCGAAAAAAATCAATATCGCAAATCCTTGCTTATACAAGAAAATATTTTGAAGAAAGTGGAGAAAATCCTGATGATTTTTCTTTTTGTGTAGGTTACGGATACAGTAAAGAAGAAGGGGAAGAGTTTAGGAAAAAACTTGCTAAATCTTTAAGTGAATATTCAAATGTAAAAGAAGAAGATATTGATATTATACAAATAGGCGCAACAACAGGTGTACATACAGGTCCTTATGCTCTAGGACATGGTTTTATAAAGAAATATGATAAATAGTATTCCTAAGCGAGTTTATATTAATATAAGCTCGCTTTTTTTGTGGTATAATATGTAAAATTAATTTTAAATTGAGGTAGATATGAATAATATAATTTCCATTTTTATTGTATTAATATTATTTTTAATATGTTTAACAATAAGTATTTTGCAGCTAAGTTGTAAAGGTCCGTTGTTAAATAACGCTTTTCTTTTTGCTTCAAAGAGGGAAAGAGAAAATATGAATAAAAAGCCTCATTATAGACAAACAGGAATAGTTTTTCTATTTTTATCAGCAATTTTCTTATGTCTTTTAATTAATATTATATTTAAAATTAAGATTTTCGATTATGTTATATGGTGTTTAATATTATGTACGATACTGTATGCTTTGGTATCTTCAATAAAATTATATAAGTAAAGTTAAATTTTCTCTTGACTCTAACGTTAGGTAATAGTGTATTTTAAATTTGGAGGTAAGATATGAAGTTAACTGTTGGTGAAGTTTCTAAATTATTTGATATTAGTGTGCGCACACTTCATTATTATGATGAAATAAACTTATTAAACCCAAGTGAGAAAAAAGAGAACGGATATAGATATTATACAGATGAAGATTTGGTATTGCTTCAAGAAATTATTTTTTATAAAGATCTTATGTTACCTCTAAAAGATATAAAATATATTTTGAAACAAGAAAAAAGAGATAAGGTTGATATCTTAAATAAACATAAAAAAATTCTTATGTTAAAAAGAGAAAAGATTGACTTATTGATTAAACTTGTTGATGATACTTTAAATGGAGGAAAAACTAAAATGAATAAAGATAATATTGATAAAATAAATATATATAAAGAAGAATATAAAAAAGAAGTGTTGGATAAATGGGGAAAGACTAAGGAATACGCTGAATATAAGGACAAAACATCTTCTTATACAAAGAATAAATGGAATCAAATAGAGGAAGAAACAAAGAAGATTTTTTTACTTTTCTATAAAAATAAGAACAATGATGTAAAAAGCAATGAAGTAAAGGCATTAGTAAGAATGTGGAAGGATTTTATAAGTGATAATTTTTATTATTGTTCAAATGAGATATTATTATCTTTAAGTGATATGTATATAAATGATGAAAGATTTAGAAATAATATTGATAATGTAGGGGAAGGGACTGCAGAATTTATGAGTAGAGCAATAAAAGAATTTGTTAGGGAGAATTAAATGGATAAAAAAAGATTAAAAGAAGAATATAAAAAGAAAAAGCCTGATATGGGAGTTTATAAAGTTAATTTTAATGAAAGTAATAAAATTTATTTAGGAATAGCCGAGGATTTAAAAGGAAACATAAATTCCCTTAAATTTCAATTAAAGTTAGGATCCTTTAGGCAAAGTAATAATTTACAAAATGAATATAATAAATTTGGTGATAAAAGTTTAAATATTGAAGTTGTTGAAATACTTGAATATAAAGATAATAAAGAAAATTATATAGAAGAATTGGAAGAACTTAGAGATTTGGTTATTGAAAATTATAAAGACGCAGAAAAAATAAAATATAGAAAGAAAAAATAATGGTAGAGAAATTCAATATTAATGATTTAGATATTATATTAGATATTTGGTTAAATGGAAATTTAGATGCTCATAATTTTATAAATAAGAAATATTTTTATGATAATTTAGATTATGTAAAAGAAATATTACCTAAAAGTGAAATATATATTTTTAAAGAAGATAATATAATAAAAGGGTTTATTGGGTTAAATAAAGGATATATAGAAGGATTATTTATAAAAAGAGAATACAGAAATCAAGGTATTGGGAAAATACTTATTAGTAAGGCAAAAAGTCTTTATAATGTTTTAAGCTTAAGTGTATATAAAAAAAATAAAAAAGCTTTAGAATTTTATTTAAAACGAGGCTTTGAAATTAAAGAAAAACATATTGATGAAGATACAATGGAGTTAGAATTATTACTTAAATATAAAAAGATGTAGCATAAGCTACATCTTTTGTTTTAGTCTTCAAATAATTCTGTTGAAAGATATCTTTCTCCTGTATCAGGAAGTAATGCAACAATAGTTTTACCTTTATTTTCTTCTCTATTTGCAATGATTGTTGCTGCTTTAATTGCTGCGCCTGAAGAAATCCCGACAAGAATTCCATCGCTTTTTGCAACTTTTCTTGCGCTTTCAAAAGCTTCATCATTTTCAATGGTTATTATTTCATCATAAATATTTTTATCAAGAGTATTTGGAACGAAATTTGCACCTATACCTTGTATTTTATGAGCACCTGCTTTACCTTCAGTTAATACAGGTGATGACTTAGGTTCAACTGCAATAACTTTAATATTTGGATTTTTTTCTTTTAAATATTTACCAACTCCGCTTAAAGTTCCTCCAGTTCCTACACCTGCAACAAAGTAATCTATTTTTCCTTCAGTATCTTCGTAAATTTCAGGGCCTGTTGTATTATAATGCATTTTAGGATTTTCCATATTATCAAATTGGCTTGGAATAAAACTATCTTTTATTTCTTTTTGTAGTTCTTCTGCTTTTTCTATTGCACCTTTCATTCCTTTACTTCCGTCTGTAAGTACAATTTTTGCTCCATATGCTTTTAAAAGCTTTCTTCTTTCAATGCTCATTGTTTCCGGCATTGTTAAAATTGCTTTATATCCTTTTGCAGCTGCTATACTTGCAAGTCCAATACCAGTATTTCCGCTTGTTGGTTCAATTATTGTGCTTCCTTCTTTTAATAATCCTTCTTTTTCTGCATTTTCAATCATTGCTTTTGCAATTCTGTCTTTAACGCTTCCTGCAGGATTGAAAAATTCTATTTTGGCAAGAATATTTGCTTGTAAATTGTTTTCTTTTTCATAGTTTACAAGTTCCATTATTGGTGTTTTTCCAACAAGTTGTGTTATATTTTTATATACTTTCATTTTATCCTCCATAAAATAAATTATTTTTCTTATTTCCTATATGAATACTATGAAATAAATATATATAATATTAAATAAAAAGTCAAGTGAAAAATAAAAAAAAGCAGAAAATCTGCTTTTAAATACTATAGTTTAAATTTTCATCGCTATTTTTTATTAAATCTTCTAATGTAATACTGTTTACGTAATCTTCAATTACTTTATATAAGCCTTTCCAAAACTCTAAAGTTGCACAGGCTCCGCATCTTGTGCAGTTGTTTTTTTCATCTTCAAGGCATGCAATAGGGGCGAGACTTCCTTCAGTAACTCTTAAAATATCACCTACGGTATAATTTTTAGGTTCTTTTGAAAGTTTATATCCTCCTTTAGGTCCTCTTACACTAATTAAGTATTCTGCCCTGCAAAGTTGAGTTGTAATTTGTTCTAAATATTTGATTGAAATTTCTTGTCTTTTTGAAACTTCTTTTAATGTGATGTATTTACCATCGTAATTTTTTGCTAAATCTGTCATAAGTCTGAGTGCATATCTTCCTTTTGTAGAAATCTTCATATAAATACCTCTTTATAATAAAATAAGCTTTTTATAATATAACATAGTCATGTTTAAAAATCAAAGAAAAAAAGGATAAATTCTGTAAAAAAATAAAAAATCAAATGTTTGCATAAAATTTTGTTTAATATTATAATAATTAATATTTAGTATTTAGGGGGATATATGGAAAATACCAGAAATACAATTCAAAAGAAAATTATTTTTAATACGCTTAAAGACATAAATGGGCATCCTACGGCAAAAGAAGTTTATGAAACATTACATACTAAATATTCAACAATAAGCAGAGCAACAGTTTTTAGAGTTTTAAATAATTTAGCAAGCGCAGGGCATATAAATAAAATAAAAATATTGGATAGTTCTGATGTTTATGATTATATAACGGATGGACATCAACATATTATATGTACAAAATGTAATAGAATTTCCAATGTAAATATTTCATTTGATAAAAATATTAGTAGTGAAGTTGAAGAAGAAAGTAAATATAAAGTATTAAGTTATAACTTAGTTTTTAAAGGAGTATGTAGTGATTGTTTAGAAAAAGAAAAACATGAATAATTTTTTTATAATTATTTTTATATGAAATACATGTGAAAATATGTATCTTTTTTTATAAACAATATTTCAATTACAAGTTATCAAAGGTTTTATATAGCTTCATTATCGTTTCATTATATTTTCACATTTGAAAAATATAATATAAACAGTTCAAAGAAGGAGGTCATATATTATGGATGACAAAATTAATGATATGATGACAGATAATGAAGTTGATAATAAATTTGATTCTATAACAAATGATAATGCTAAAGAAAAAAAATTTTTTAAAAAGGAACATAAAAGCAATAAAAAGAGAAGAAATGCTGCTTTTGCTTTGATTGTTGTTGCAATGATGACTACTTCAACATGTTTAGGTTTTGTGGGAGGTGTTGTTGCAAATAAATACTTGGCTACAAATAAAGCTGATGGTGTTACCTCAACAGAAATTCCCGTAGCTTCAACATCGAGTGGTGACAGTACAGAAATGAATGTTTCTACTGTTGTAAAAGCTGTTCAAAGTTCAGTTGTTTCAATTGAATGCCAAAGTGAATCAGAAGCAAATAGATACAGTTTTGGAGAAAGTGCTACTACAACTTTTGCGGGAAGTGGTGTTATTATAACCAGTGATGGATATATTGCAACAAATAATCATGTAGTAGAAGGTGCAAGCAAAATTACTGTTACAACTGCAGACAGTAAATCTTATACAGCTAAACTTGTTGGTAGGGATGAGCAAACAGACATTGCCGTTTTAAAAATAGAAGCAACAGGATTAAAAAATGCGACTCTTGGTAAATCAAGCTCTCTTGAAGTTGGGGATGAAGTTGTTGCAATAGGTAATCCTTTGGGTGAACTTTCAGGAACCGTAACAAATGGTATTGTTTCTGCTTTAAACAGAGAGGTTACTATTGAAAATGAAACAATGAGTTTAATTCAAACAAACGCATCAATAAATGCCGGAAATTCTGGAGGTGGTTTGTTTGATAAAAACGGACTTCTTGTAGGTATTGTAAATGCAAAAGCTTCAGGTGAAAATGTTGAGGGGCTTGGCTTTGCAATTCCAATAGATACTGCAAAAGAAGTTATAGAACAGATAATGGATTATGGTTATGTTAAAGGCAGAGTTACAAGTGGTCTTACTCTAATAGATATTTTAGACAAACAAACTGCAATGCAATATGGAGTAAATGAACTTGGAGTATATATTTACAGTGTAGAGGAAGGTTCGAATGCTGAAAAAGCAGGATTGAAATCAGGATATATTGTAACAGCGGTAAATGATACAAAAGTTGAAAGTGCAAGTGTTTTTAAGGCAGTAATTAATAAATTAGAAGTTGGGGATACAATAAAAGTAACCGTTTCAAACGGTATTAATCAGGGAAGTGTAGAGTATAAGTTAACAGAAAAAACTAATTAATAAATACATGAATATTTCAAGATGAATTCACATATTTTACACATAACTTTGTTAACATTTTTATATAAGCAAAATGCTTATGGATATTCGTTTTAAACGAATAATTCCCTCTTTTAAAAATATGTAATCTAATATTACCGATGCATTTGCATCGGTAATATTAGTATATAAGGAAAATAATGTGATATAATATATTTAAAATTATGGGAGGATATTATGCCAAGGATATTAATTGTTGATGATGAACCTAAAATAGCAGAACTTATAAATAAATATGCTACTTTTGAAGGTTATGATACAGTAGAAGTTAATGATGGTATGAAAGCCATTGAGATATGTAAAAATGAAGATTTTGATATTATTGTAATGGATATAATGATGCCGGAACTTGATGGTTTTTCGGCTGTGAGAGAAATAAGAAAAGTTAAAGATACACCGGTTATTATGCTTTCTGCGAGAGGGGAAGAGTATGACAGAATTCATGGCTTTGAAGTAGGAGCTGATGATTATGTTGTAAAACCTTTTTCTCCTAAAGAGCTAATGATGAGGATTGAAGCAATATTAAAAAGAACTAGACCTCATAAAGATAAAGAAAAAAATGATGTAATTAACATAGATGGAATAAATATAGATTTAGCTGCAAGAATTGTTAAAGTTGAAGGTGAAGTTGTAAATTTAACTCCTAAAGAATATGACTTACTTACATTCCTCGTTGAAAATAGAGGGATTGCCCTTTCAAGAGAAAAGATTATTTCCACTGTTTGGGGATATGATTATTACGGTGATGACAGAACACTGGATACGCATATAAAACTCCTTAGAAAGAATTTGGGACCTTATTCTAATAAAATTGTAACTTTAAGAGGAGTTGGATATAGATTTGAAAAAGAAGACTGATTTAAGCTTAAAATGGCGTATGTTTAAGTATTTCGCCATATTTGTTGCAGTAGTACTAATTTTTTTATGGTTTTTTCAGATTGTTTTTTTAGATGCTACTTATAAATTTATAAAAACAAAAGAAATAAAGGAAGCAGCTTCAAAGATTTCTCAAAATTTCAATGAGCAATATATTGAAGAAATTGCATTATCGAAAGATTTTTGTGTTTTGATTTTAGATAGTTACGGTAATGAAGCTTTTTCTATAAAAACTTCATCAAAATGTACTATACATAAATTATCTCCACAAGGTATAGGATACTATGTTTCGAAAGCAATAGATAATAATGGAGAATTTTTGGAAAAATCTATGCTATCAAGGGAAGAAAAAGAATTTAGATTTGGCAATATTATTTTTTCAAAACCGGAAAGTATAGTTTATACAAAAATAGTAAATGTTGGGGATACTTTTTATGTAATGCTTCTTGATTCAACAATTTCTCCTATTAATGCAACAGTTTCAACTTTGAGGGCACAACTATTTTGGATAACAATAGGGCTTATAGTATTTGCGAGTATTTTAGCTTTTTGGATTTCCAAAAGAATTTCTTCTCCTATAGAAAAGATAACCGGTAAAGCAAGAGAGCTTGCAAAAGGTAATTATAAAGTAGAAGAATTTGATGGTGGATTTAAAGAAATAAATGAACTTGTTAGTACTCTTAATTATGCTGCATCAGAAATAGATAAAAATGAAGAATATAGAAGAGAACTTATTGCTAATGTTTCCCATGATTTACGAACACCTCTTACTATGATTATTGGTTATAGCGAGATGATCAGAGATTATCCTGATAAAACAAAAGCAGAAGATATTCAAACTATTATTGATGAAGCAAAGCGTTTAAGTAATCTTGTAAATGATACATTGGATATGGCTAAATATGAATCGGGAGCAGTAGAGCTAAATAAAACTACTTTTGATTTAACATTGGAAGTAAAAAATATTATATTAAGATTATCTACTTTTACTGATTATGATATAACCTTTAATTATGATAAGCATGTATATATTAATGCAGATGAACTTCAAATTTCACAGGTAATTTATAATTTACTTACAAATGCAATAAATTATACAGGTGAAGATAAAGTTATAAAAGTTAATCAGATTATTAATTCAAATACTGTAAAAATTGAAATTTCAGATACAGGAGAAGGTATACCAGAAGAAAAACTTCCAAATATATGGGAAAGATATTATAAAATAGATAAAACTCATAAACGTTCTGTTGTCGGAACAGGGCTTGGGCTTTCTATTGTAAAAACGATATTGTTAAGACATGGTGCAAGATTTGGTGTTAGAAGTCAGGTAGGAAAAGGAAGTACTTTCTGGTTTGAATTAAAAATAAAAGATAATAAGAATAAAGATAAGAAGGAATAAGCTAAGCTTATTCTTTCTTTTGTGTAACATATATTTTACAAAACATTGAATAATAGTATACTTTATGATATAATATAATGCAGAAAATTTATGGAGGGGTAATATGTCAGGACATTCTAAATGGTCAACAATTAAACATAAAAAAGCGAAAACAGACGCTCAAAAAGGTAAAATATATACAAAAATGGCAAAACTTATTGCAGTTGCAGCAAGAGAAGGTGGTTCAGATCCTGATCTAAATGCAAAATTAAAAGATGCAATTGCGAAAGCAAAATCAAACAATATGCCAAATGATAATATTGAAAGAGCTATCAAAAAAGGTGCCGGAGAGCTTGGAAACAGCGTATACGAACAAATCACATATGAAGGATATGGAATCGGTGGGGTTGCAGTTATTGTTGAAGCTTTAACAGACAATAAAAACAGAACTGCCGGAGATGTAAGATATTACTTTGATAAAAATGGTGGTAACTTAGGAACAACAGGATGCGTATCTTTTATGTTTGATAAAAAAGGAACAATTCTTGTAGATAATGACGGAAGTGTTGATGAAGAGGAACTTATGATGATTGCACTTGATAGTGGTGCAGAAGACTTTGATGTAAGTGATGATGGTTTTGAAATTACAACACAACCTGAAACTTTTTCAAAAGTATGTGATGCTTTAGAAGAAAATGGGATAAAAACATTATCAGCTGAAGTTGCTATGGTTCCTAAAAATTATACAAAGTTGGAAGATGAAGAACAAATTAAGAAATTTGAAAAAATGCTTGAAATGTTCGATGATAATGATGATGTACAAGATGTATATCATAATGCAGAACTTCCTGATGATTATGAATAATAATTTTATAAAGCCTTAAAAGATTTTTCTTATAAGGCTTTTTTATTTAATAGAATTAAACAAATTTTGTATTATATATGAATTATCAATTATCTAAATATAATTTATAATGTATAAATCAATTTATATTTAAAATATATTATCTATTAAGATATTAAACAAACTTTATGTAGTTTGTTTTTTTTATGTATAAAATTTCCGTATATGGCTAAAATATGAAATAACAAATATATCTGATAAGAGGTTGTTATGGAAAAATTAAGTAAACATAAAATTATGTTAATAGGATTTTTATTTTTAATATCATTCACTATTTTTTCTGCCTGCTCTTTTGCCGGTATGGAAATAACAAAATCTGATGGGAATCAAGTAAAAGGGAGCTTGGAAAATAATGAAGAAAATGTTATAACTACTACGACAACAAGTGTAACATTTAAGCGTTATTATACTAAAGTTGGTATCAAAAAAACAGAAACAGTAAATATAGAAGCTGGAAATGTAGGTTTAAATAAAAGCCAGTTTTTAGAAAAATATAAAGATTGGACGGTTGAAAGTTTTAATGCTGATTCAATTGTATTATCAAAAAATATAGATTCCTATCCTAAAGGTTATTATTTAATTACTGTTAATGAAGATACTCCTGAAGGGTATATTGTAGCTTATTCTTTTGATGACGATGGAAATAAAAGTATTGTAGAACAAACTCAAACTCCTATTGAATTATTAGACACTAATGCAGCTGAAGAAATAAAAAAAGGTATTGTGGTTCAAAGTGAAGAAGAGATGTATAATATATTACAAAACTATGCGGAGTAAGATGAAAATGAAAAGTAAAACAATGAAGAAAAAGACAAGAAAGAATAAGACAATGAAAAATAAAACAATGATTTTTATTATATTAATGTGTATTTTAATGACTACAGGTGTTTATTTTGTAAATATTTATGCCGGAAATTATGTTTATTATGGTTCACCTTCTTCTCAAGTTACTCCTGTACAGCAAAAACTAAAAAGATGGGGCTATTATGATGGAACTGTAGACGGAAAATTTGGTTCACAAACGGAAAAGGCAGTTAAATATTTTCAAAGTAAAAATGGCTTAACCGTTGATGGCAAAGCAGGGAAGAGAACTTTGGAAAAAATGGGACTTTATAATTTATTATCTTCAAATTCTTCATCTTCTTATTATAACTTAAGCAGTAGTGAAATAAATTTAATAGCAAGAGCCGTAAACGGAGAGGCAAGAGGAGAACCTTACGAAGGGCAGGTTGCAGTTGCTGCCGTAATTTTAAACAGAGTAAAATCATCATCATTCCCTAATACAGTAAGCGGGGTTGTTTATCAAAATGGTGCATTTGATGCAGTTGCAGACGGACAAGTTAATTTAACTCCAAACACTTCTTGTATAAATGCTGTAAAGGATGCAATGAATGGCTGGGATCCTTCCGGAGGAGCATTATATTATTATAATCCTAAAACAGCAACAAATGAGTGGATAAGAACAAGACCTATTATCAGAACAATAGGAAATCATGTTTTTTGTAAGTAGGTGAAAAAATGAAAAAAAATATTTTGATTGGATTTTTATTAATTACTGTAGTTACACTTGGTGTGTTTGCTTATTTTGAAACTAAAGACAGTAAAGTGTTGGCAAATAGTATAGAAAATAACTACGATAAGAGTTTAAATTCTCTTCTTGAAAGTTTTGAACAACTTAGTTCCCGACTTTCTAAAGTTAATGTAAGTAATGATGAGGAATTTATAAAAGAAGAGCTTATAAACTTATATGGACTTAATTTATCTATTAATGAAAATATAAACAATTTACCTATAAATCATAGTGCAGTTGTTGATGCAAGTGAATTTTTAAATAAAACGACAAACTATTATTACTCATTAATTACGACTGATAAAAAAATTACAAAGGAAAATAAAAAAGATATAAATGAAATATATGAAGCATGTGACAAAATATATCAAAAATTGGATGAAATGAACAGTGAGATACAATATGGAAATGAAGGCTATGATTGGATTAAAAACAGTAATGTATTTATGGCAAATGAATATACAAAAATAGATAATACTTTTAAAGCTTTAAACGAAGAGGTAAATGAATATCCAACATTGATATTTGATGGTCCATTTTCTGATGCTATAAATCAAAATAAGAAAATATCATTATCAGATAAAATAATAACTAAAGATGAAGGTATAAAAATAGTAAAGGAACTTATAGGCAGTGATATAGAAGTAACTTATAATTCTGATATGAATTCAAGCATAGAATGTTTTGTATATTCTTATGAAATTTCTGATGTAAAATATTATGCATATGTTAGTAAAAGGGGAGGTAAAATAATAAGCATAAACAGTAATTATGATGCTGATGAAACTGCTAACAGGGTAGTAAGTATAAAGCAAGCAATTGAAATTGGAAAAGAATATATGCAAAAGATGGATATAAGTGATATGGAAGAAAATTATTATGAAACAAATGGAAATGTTATTACCATAAATTATGCATATGAAACAAATGGAGTTACTTGTTATCCTGATTTAATAAAAGTAAAAGTAAGTCTAACAAATAAAAATGTTGTAGGATTTGAAGCAACAAATTATTATTCAAATCATAAACAAAGAACTTTTGATAAAGATATTTTAAGTAGCGAAGAAGTGTTAAGTTTGATTAATGAAGATTTTGAAATAACAAGAGTAAGACTTGCTGTTATACCAACAAGCACAGAAGAAGAAAAGTATTGTTATGAAATAAAAGGAAAATATAATGATGAAATTTTTATAATATATATAAATGCTAAAACAGGACATGAAGAGGATATTTTAAAAGTAATAGAAGCTGATGACAGTATTCTTACAATGTAATATTTTGTTGAAAAAGGTTTTTAAAGATGATATAATAAACCTTTAAATAGCAAGTCGTTTGATCGCTTTTATTTTAAAAGAGGAAAGTCCGAGCTCCATAGGGCAACGATGCCGGTTAACGGCCGGTTAGGGTAACCTAAAGGAAAGTGCAACAGAAAGGAAACCGCCTTTTAAAGGTAAGGGTGAAAGGGTGAGGTAAGAGCTCACAGGCAAATAGGTAACTATTTGGACGTGTAAACCCCATCGGGAGCAAGACCAAGAAATAACCAGACTTTATGTCAGGTGGCTGCCCGTCACTGGTTAGTGGTAGGTCGCTTGAACTTATTGGTAACAATAAGTCTAGATAGATGATCATTAAAACAGAACTCGGCTTATGAACTTGCTATAAAGAAACACCTTTTGGTGTTTCTTTTTTTGCAAAAGTACAAAATCATTTATTACTAATGTTAATTTTTTATTTTAGATTTTTTTTAATTATATTAAAAATATAATTAATTATAAAAACCTAAAATATTAAAGCATCTGTAAAAACAGATGCTTTATGTTTTATTTATAAAATCTGAAAGGTGAAACGACTGCTCTGTCAAAATCTTTTCTTGCTTTTTTTAGTTTATCCATTTCATTATTGAATTCAACTTTAAATTCATCTGGAAGATTTGTATTTTTAAATGCTTCTTTCATTCTTGCCATTTTTTCAAGGTATCTGTCGAGTCTTATGGCAAATTGAGATTTGTATTCATCTTCTGTATAATCTTTATCAAGAGTTTCTTTAAATAATTTTTTTAAATCTTCATATAATGGAATATTTCCAACAGGTGTTTCAACTGCATCATAATCTCCGTGAATTCTGCCTTCAGCCCAAAGTAACCATACTTTTTTATCAAGTTTTCCATTTAAGAAATTGCCATCAATATCTTTTAAGAAATAGTTTGTTGCATATATTCTTGGAACATGTTTTAATTTTCTTCCAAATTCAAAATGTTTTTCAATAAATTGTTTGAAAGGTACTGAAATAAAGTCACAAGTTGCAAGAGGGTCGTGAGTTCTTACACCTTCTTTTCCAATTGAAGCCATTGTAGTTTCTGATTCAATGATGCTTCCTGTTACCATACCTTGATTCCAAGATGATGATTCAGCTATTGGAACTGTTGTATGAGCATCTCTTCCTCCGAATATCATTGCATCAAGAAGAACCCCTTCTTTATTATTTAGATTTTCATCTGCATTAGCAAGTTCTTCTATTTTCATTGTATATCTTGCATTCTTACTTGATGGAATTATTCCGTATTCTTTTTTCCATTCTCCGCTATGGTTAAATCCTTCTTCAGGAAGTTCAACTCCCATTTTATCCCAATATGTTTTACCGTCACTTACAAGTGTATTAGAGAAAATTACTTCTCTTGGAGTTGTTAATGCATCAAATATAACAGGATCATCTTTACCATTTATTTCGTTTATTATTCCAAATATACCTTGTTCTACATTTACAGCTTTTGGGTTTCCGTCTATATTTCTTATATATGTTATATCGTCACCTACAATACTTTGTCCTGAAATCATAGCTGTACTTGTTTTACCACATCCAGAAGGGAAAGCTCCTGCCATATATGTTTTTCTTCCGCCTTTTCCATGTACGCCCATTAAAAACATATGTTCAGCTAACCAATCTTCGTCCATTGCTTTTTTTATTGCAAGTCTGAAACATAATTTTTTTAATCCTAAACTGTTTCCTGCGTATTGGTTATTACAAGTATATACAGTGTTATTATTTATATCTATGTAAATTCTTCTTTTATCTATGTTTTTAGTAACGCCGTTTACTAATTCTCCTGCACTATGTATTAAATAAAAAAAGTCATCGCTGCCGTTTAAATTTTTAAAATCTGAATAACCTTGTCTATATAAAAGATTTTCGCTGTGTACTACATAAGCAGAGTCTGTGATTTGTAAAGCAGGGATAGAGAAAATTGAATTGCTTGGTCCTAGGCAATAGAATGCAACGTACATTTCTTTGCCTTTCATCATTCCATCCATTATTGAGTATATTTCTTTAAGTCCACTGTCTCTGTTTGTCCAGTTTATATCAAGTCCCCAGTTAACTTCTTTATCAAGTAAATATTTTGTATTTACTTTATCTCTTGCTTGGTCAAGTGGTGAATCAAAATGATATGTATGCCCATCAAGATTTAAAGGTGTTTCTTCTCCGTTTTTTACTGAAATTTCTTTAATATAATTCTGATCTTCAATACTGTCTGTTAAAACAGTAACTTTATCCGGTTTTAATAGTGAAACCATATTTATTACTTTTTGCATAACATATGGATTTTTTAATTCTTCAAGTTTTTTTAAATTTTCAACGCTAATAATATCTTTCATAGTTGTCTCCTTCTTCTTTTATTGTTAAACGTATACACCACATATAAATAATTTACTACAAATTTAATTTTTTTTCAAGATAAGATTATTTATATATTTCAAATTAAAAAAGGAAAAGTTATATTTATTGATAAAAAAAGGCTTTTAATGTATAATAATTTAATTGTAAAAATAAAATTAAGGAGTTTAAAGTGTCTATATTTAGAAAATTTATTAGTTATTATAAACCTTATAAAAAACTATTTTATCTTGATATGTTTTTTGCATTTATTGTTTCTATAGTTGATTTGGCTTTCCCTCAAATTTTAAAATATTTGACAGGTGGGCTTTTTACTTTAGGGAAAGAAACAATACTTAAATATATATGGTTAGTAGCGATTTTAATGTTAATTATGTATATTGTAAGAACATACGGAGAATTTTTTATTACATCTTGGGGGCATATTATGGGTGCAAATATGGAAAGTAATATGCGTCAAGATTTGTTTGATAAATATCAAAGATTATCTTTTTCCTACTATGATGAAAACAATACAGGGGATATGATGTCCAAACTTGTTTCGGATTTATTTGATATTTCTGAACTGGCACATCATGGACCGGAAAATATTTTTATATCTACCTTTAAAATTGTAGGTTCATTTATTTTCCTTTTATTTATAAATATTCCTCTAACTTTAATTTTAATATTAATAACTTTTAGCATGCTTGTTTTTTGTTTATATTTAAATAGAAAAATGCAAGCTACTTTTACCGATAATAGAAAAAAAATTGCAGGTGTAAATTCAGCTGTTCAAGACAGTTTGGCAGGTATAAGAGTGGTTAAATCATTTGCAAACGAAGAAATAGAACATGATAAATTTGATTATAGTAACAGACTTTTCTTATCTTCAAAAACTGCACAATATAAAATTATGGGTAAATATCATGCCGGTACATCTTTCTTTAAAGGCCTTTTATATCTTGCTGTTATAGTTTTTGGAGGATTATTTGTAGCTTATGGAAGTATGAATGCTGCCGATCTTGCTGTATATGCTTTATATATAGGTATATTTATTACTCCTGTGGAAGTTCTTATAAACTTTACGGAACAATTTCAAAAGGGATATGCAGGGTTTAAAAGATTTTTAGAAGTAATTGAACTTAATCCTGACATAAAAGACAGTAAAAATGCAGTGGAACTTAAAGATGTTGAGGGAAATATTACTTTTAAAAATGTTTCATTTTCATATGAACACAATAATAAAGTATTAAGTAATATTAATATCAATATTGAAAAAGGGAAAACCGTTGCTTTAGTTGGACCGTCAGGGGGAGGAAAAACAACTCTTTGTTCATTGATTCCAAGATTTTATGATGTTGACAGTGGTGAGATTTTAATTGATAATACAAATATAAAAGATGTAACTTTAAAATCCCTTAGAAGTTCAATCGGTGTTGTTCAACAAGATGTATATATGTTTGGCGGAAGCATAAAGGAAAATATTGCTTATGGTAAGCCTGGAGCAAGTGATGAAGAAATAATAGAAGCTGCAAAAAATGCAAATATTCATGATTTTATTATGAGTCTTGATGATGGATATGACACTTATGTAGGGGAAAGAGGTACAAGACTTTCAGGAGGTCAAAAACAGAGAATATCAATTGCAAGAGTATTTCTTAAAAATCCTGAAATACTTATACTTGATGAAGCAACATCAGCTCTTGATAATGAAAGTGAAAGACATATTCAAATGTCTCTTGAAAAACTTTCTAAAGACAGAACAACTCTTGTTATTGCTCACAGATTAAGCACTATAAAAAATGCTGATGAAATAATTGTTATTGTAAATGGCAGAACCACAGAAAGAGGAAACCATGTGGACTTAATGAAGAAAAATGGATTATATGCTAAATATTACAATATGCAGTTTGACGGGCTTGAAAAATTTGATATATATGGGTAAAAAAGGCACTGTATAGTGCCTTTTTTAATCCTTTTTTATTATAAATTTTTTTGAAAAATTTTCTAATGGGTCTATAGTATATTTGATTAATGTATCTCTTGAAAAAATAAACACTAATATTAATGTTGTTATAAGAGCAATAATAAAAGCTAACATTATCATAGAAACTTGTCCCGTTTTTACTAAAGGATTTAAAATATGATATCTTATTGGTAATGTAAAAAAACCATGGAAAAAATATATACTTAAAGAATTTTTTCCTAGCTTTGTTAGAATATTATTTTTATTATTTACTAAAGAAGCAATAATATAAATTAATAAAAATGATAATAAGTAATAAAAAATATCATATATAACAAAGTAACGTTTTCTTGAAAAAAACATATCAAGATTAACATCGCCCATAGAAAATAGTGCTACATCAAAATTATTAATATTATTTTTTAATGTAATAAACAATGGTATAAATAAAATAAATAATATGATAGTTGATATTATTGCTATTTTTTTATTTAACAATTTTTTCTTTAATTCATTATAGTTGTATTTATTTAGTAAAAAACCAATAGAAAAAAAAGGTAATAACATTAAAGTTCTTCTTATATTATATTGGTCTATTTCTATTAGGCTTGCAGCTATTGCTGTAATAAATGCAAAAAAAGGATAATATTTTATATTTGTAAAACATGGGCATATTATTCTTAATAAAAACAATACTGCTAAATACCAAGAAGTATAATTATGTCCAATAAAAGGTCTTAAAAATAATTCATATGATATTTCTATATTTTTAATGTTATTTATATCTATATAAATATCATTTCCTTTAAAAATATAAAATAATAGAGAAAGGATATAATATAAAAAAAGTAGAGATATTGCATTCCTAGCTTGTTTTTCTCTATTTTTAGAAAAATATCCCGATATTAATATAAAGAATGGCATATGAAACATAAATACAAAACTGTACAATACTTGAAATGGTGAGCCTGAAATAGTCGGAACTAAATGAAATAGTACAACCAATATAATTAACAGTCCTTTTAAGTTGTCAAAATAAAAAGTTCTGTTTTTTATAGTCTGCATATTTCCTCCTAAAACTTATATTTTTCTTGAATATTTATAAATAATATCATAAAAATTTATTAAATGCAAAGCTAGTATAAAAAGAGATAGTTTAAACTATCTCTTTTGTTTTTATAAAACGTAAATAATATATTATTCCAACAACCATTGGAATAATAGGTGAGATAAATTCTGCAATATATATTCCTATGAAAGATAAATTAAATATTTCTATTAATATTATGCTTAAGGAAACTCGTATTATAACTGCTTGAAGAATTGAGTTTAGCATTGCCGTAAAGGAATCTGATACTCCTGTCATAAATGAATCCATAATATACATTACTGCATAGGATACAAAATTTATTGAACAGCATATTCTTAAATATTTTACTCCTTCACTTATAACCTTTATATCAGTTGTGAATATGCCTATAATTTTATAAGCATATATTTGGAAAATCATAATAAGTATAAAACAACTTAATATTGCATAAATTATGGAAAGATGAATTGTTTTTTTTATGTTATTAATATTTCTTGCTCCATAATAATAAGATACTAAATTTATTACAGCTTGACCTATTGCCCAGCATGGTAAGGCAGCAAAAGTATTTATCTTTAGTCCTATTCCTGCTGCTGATGCTATTGTTGTTCCATATCCATTTAATATTTTTGTAATTATTAAATACGAAATATTTAAAATAGTCATTTGTACTGCACAAGGTAATCCGATTTTAATTATATTTATCACGTAATCTTTTTTCATATACATATGTTTATATCTTATTTTTGATAATAGTTTTGTTCTTAAATATATATAAGAACAAAAGAAAGATATTCCTTGTGAAATTACTGTCGCAAAAGCTGCTCCTTTTACTTCTAAATTTAATTTATAAATAAATATATAATCTAAAAATATATTTACTAAGGTTGAAAGTATCACAAAAAATAAACAACTTAAAGAATCTTCATATCCTTTAAGAATTGAATAGACTGCATTATATCCAAAAGTAAAAATAATTCCAAAGGAAATTATTTTTATATAATCATTTGCATAATTTAATGCACTTAAAGGTACATTCATAAACTCAAAAATGTTTTTATGCGATAATAAGATGATTATAGTAAGCATAAAAGATATAATTACGGAAAGTGAAAACAACGTAGCTATGGTATGTTTTATATTTTCTTTATTATGTTCCCCGTTAAATTTTGAAATCATAACGCTGGCACCTGTTGTTATTCCCATACAAACAGAATTTATTATGAATGAAATCATTATTGCACTACTGAGTGCCGTTATAGCATTTTTACCCACAATATTTCCTACAAAAGCAATATCAACAACTGAGTAAAACTGTTGTAATATATTAATAAAAAATAATGGTAAAGCAAGTTTAATTAATTTATTATTTATTTTATATTCTTTTTTCATGTTATTCTCCTTATCTTGATATATAAATAAAAGACCTAAGATAAAACATTATCCTAAGCCTTTAAATTTGTATTAAAATAAGAATTTCATAATATTAAAACATGAAATAGGATTTTTATTTTAAAAATCTTTTATTTTTGGCTTCGTATAATGTTTTATCAAAACTTAATTTATACGAAGCATAGATTATGCAAAGTTTCATTTTTATCTCCTTTAAGGATACTAATGATTCATTATATAGTCTGCCGTATCTTTATCAATTACAAGAGTATTAATATATTTACCTTTTAAAGCTGCAAGAATTGCTTCGTGTTTATCTTCTCCTCCTGTAATACATACGACGTTTTTACTTCTTTTTATTGCATCTATATCAATAGACATTACTCTATTATTAAAATCGCAGTCTATTTTATTCCCGTCTTTGTCAAAATAGTTTAAGCAAATATTTCCTACTGCGCCTTTTTCTTTTAATTCGTTGTAGTCTTTTGGGTTTAAAAACTGTTCTTTTAGAGAAGAGGTTGAACTTGCCATTAAACCAACACTGCCAAGAATTATATCGCAGTAATTAAATAGGTTGAATAATTTTTTTAAACTTTCTTCTTGCATTAAAGTTTGTTTTGTTTCTTTTTTTGAAACAAATGTAGGTGCAAACATATAGTATGCTTTTGCATCTATTTTTTCTGCAAAGTTTTTTGTTATGTCATTTGTTAGGCGTGTATCTCCAAGATTGTTAAGACTTCCAACCAATTGAAGCGCTTTAATATTTTTGTATTTACCTTTTAATGCAGGAAAATAATTTACTGTATTGTATATTGTTCTTCCCCATGATATACCTATTGTTAAATTATCTTCAAGTAAATCAGTTACCAGCTCTACTCCGGCTCTACCAAGCGAATGGAATATATCTTCGTCTTCTTGAGGCTGTGCAACCATTACTCTTTTTAGTGAGAACTTCTTTTCTATTTCTGATTCAAGATTAATAAGATATTCTTCATATCCTTTAATGTTGATGTCAACAATTCCAAGTTCTCTGCTTTTTTTAAGAAGTCTGTTTACTCTTTGTCTAGACATGTGTAATCTTTGTGCAATTTCACTTTGGGTTAATTCTTGTTTATAATAGTAATATGCTATCTTTGTAAGGATTTTTTCTTCAACTGCCATAACCAACCTCCATAACAAATGTTATTTTTCTAAATTATATCATAATATTGAGCAAATGTGTTAAATTATTTTTAAAAAAAGTTAAAATTGGTACAAATTATAGTTGAAATTTCAATTGTAATGCTTTACAATGTGTTTAAAGAGAAAGTCATTTGTTACTTTTGTAAACAAATGCTCGTTTAAGAAAATTTTTTCTAACAGCATTAAAAAATAGGAGGATTAAAAATGATGACGTTTGAAGAAAGAAAAAAAGACAAAAACGAAATGCTAAAAGTCTTAAAAACAATGCTTACTTCTAGACATTTTGAACTAAAAGTAAACGAAATGTTTATGGCTGGATTGATTCACGGTACAACTCACCTTGGAGTTGGTGAAGAAGCTTGTCATGCAGGAATTAGTTTAGGTCTTAAGGAAGATGACTGGATTGTTCCTACACATAGAGGACACGGACATTGTCTTGCTAAAGGTGCAACTCCTTATAATATGTTTTGTGAACTTTTTGCAAATTATGAAGGTGGTTGTAAAGGACTTGGCGGTTCAATGCATTATATTGATTTAGAACATTGTAACCTTGGAAGTTCTGCAATCGTAGGTGCAGGTGTTCCAACAGCCGTAGGTGTTGCATTTGCACTTAAAAAACAAGGAAAGAAAAATTGTGTTGCCGCATTCTTTGGTGACGGTGCTTCAAATCAAGGAATGGTGCTTGAAGGAATGAACCTTGCAAGTATTTGGGATGTACCTGTTTTACTTTGCTGTGAAAACAATAGATACGGAATGTCTACACCAGCAAAATTCACAGTACCGGTTGAAGATATTGCAGTTAGAGGAGAAGGCTTTAACATAAAATCTAAAGTAGTTGACGGAATGGACGTACTTGCCGTTATGGAAGCTGTTATGGAAGCCAGTGAATATTGCAGAGAAGAATGTAAACCTTATCTATTAGAATTTAAAACATATAGATACCTTGGACATTCAAAATCAGACCAAAGAAAATACAGAACAAAAGACGAAGAAGAAGATATGAAGAAAAATCATGATGCTATCGAAAGACAAAAAAATTATATGATAGAACAAGGCATGATTACACAAGAAGAATTTGAAGAATTAAATAAAAAGATAGAAAAAGAAATTGAAGATGCTGCTGAAAAAGCAAAGAAAGTGGACAAAATCATCTCTGTTGATGAAGCGATGAGTTATGTTTATGCTGAGTAGGAGGAAATAAAATGGGAAAAATATCTTATTTACAAGCAATAAAAGACGCAATGAGCGAAGAAATGCGTAGAGATGAAAATGTGTATTTCTTAGGTGAAGATATAGGTTTATATGGTGGTTGCTTCGGAGTAAGCAGAGGAATGTTTGATGAATTTGGAAAAGAAAGAGTAATTGATACTCCAATTTCCGAAACAGGTTTTACATATGCAGCTTTTGGTATGGCAATGTTTGGACTTAGACCTATTGTAGAAATTATGTTTGGTGACTTTGTTTCATTAGCTGTTGAACCTATCGTAAACGGTGCTGCCAAATATAGATTTATGACAGGTGGTCAAGTAAAAGCTCCATTGGTTCTTAGAACTCCATTTGGTTCTGGAACAGGTGCTGCTGCACAACATTCACAATGTCTTGAAGCTTTATTCTTAAATACACCTGGACTTAAAGTTGTTATGCCTGCAACTCCTTATGATGCAAAAGGCTTATTAAAATCAGCAATTAGAGATGATAATCCTGTATGCTTCTTTGAAAATAAACTTTTATATAGAACAAACGGTGAAGTTCCTGAAGAAGAATATACTATCGAACTTGGCAAAGCTGATATTAAAAAAGAAGGTAGCGATATAACACTTGTTGCATGGTCAAGAACTTTACTTTTCTGTTTGGAAGCGGCAGAAAAATTAGCTGAAGAAGGAATAAACTGTGAAGTTGTGGATGTTAGAACACTAAGACCATTAGATACAGAAACAATAATTAATTCTGTTTGCAAAACAGGAAAAGCGTTGGTAGTTTACGAAGCTCCAAAATTCGGAGGTTTTGGTGGAGAAATAGTTTCAACAATAAACGAAAGTGAAGCTTTCTATCATTTGGATGCTCCTGTTGAAAGACTTGGTGGAATGGAAATTCCTGTACCTTACAATCCAATTATAGAAAAACAAATTGTTCCTTCTGTTGATGATATTGTAGCAAAAGTAAAAGAAATGATGTAAAGGAGGGTGGTAATATGAGTAAAATATTAGCAACTCCTGCTGCCAGAGTTTATGCAAAAGAGAAAAATATTGATCTTGCAAATGTGGTTGGCAGTGGCAAATATGGTGCAATCGTATTAAAAGATTTGGAAAATGTTCTTCCTGTTATGAGAGAAAAGGGAGTTAAGATTACCCCGGTTGCAAAGAATGTTATGAATTATTACGATGTTGACGTTAAAGATGTAGCTTATTCTAATAATAAAATAACGAAAAATGATGTAATGAGTGCCGTTGGTTTGGAAAAAGAAGAAAAAACAGCATTGGAAAACGCTACTGTTGTTAATGCTCCTATTCTTGAAGATAAAGTTATTCCATATAAAGGAATGAGAAAAGCAATCGGAGATAACATGATGACATCAATGTTAAATGCTCCTCAAGTATCTCATTTTGCAGATATAGATACAACGGAATTTATGAATATATTTGAAAAAACCAAAGCTGTATTTAAAGAAAAATATAATAAAAAACTTACCGTTACTGATTTATTAATGAAAGCTGTTTGTATGACTTTACAAAGATGTCCTAAAGTAAATGCAAACTTTGACGGAAAAGAAATTCATAGAAGAAGTACAGTAAATATAGGTTTGGCTGTTGCTCAAGAAGATGGGCTTGTAGTTCCTGTTTTCAATGGTGTTGAAAACAAAAATATCTTTGATATTTGTGACGAAAGAAGCGAAATTGTACCTCAAGCAAGAGCAAATAAATTAAGCGGTAAATATTATAGAGGTGCGACTTTTACAATCAGTAATACAGGTAGAAGTGTAAATAATTTCTTTACACCAATAATCAATCCTGGTGAAGTTGCAATTCTTGGGGTAGGAAGAACTTCTCAAATGCCTGCTGTTGTTGACGGAGAAATTGTTGTAAGAACATTTACAGGATTTAGTATAACAATAGATCATAGGGTATTGGACGGTATGGATGCTGTTGGTTTCTTAAATACTTTAAATGAAGTTTTAAGCAATCCTATAGGTATAATAATTTAATCAGGAGAATGTTTTAATATGGGAAAATATATGTTAATGCCAAAACTTGACATGTCTATGGAAGAAGGTCAAATTCTAAAATGGATGTGTAAAGTAGGAGATAAGATAAAAAGAGGCGATATAGTCGTAGAAGTTGAAACGGGCAAGGTTGCTTTGGAAGTTGATAATCCAACAGCTGATGGGACAGTTCTTGCTTTATATGTTGAAGAAGGAGAGGATGTAAAAGTAAATACTCCTATAATGTATATTGGAGAAGATGGCGAAGTTCCTCCTACAAAAGAAGAAGCCATGGGTAAAGATGAAGAAGTAAAAGAAGAATCAAATTCTTCCGGTGATGTTTCAATGGATGATTTTGACGGTAAATTTATGTTAATGCCAAAACTTGATATGTCTATGGAAGAAGGAGAAATTCTAAAATGGATGTGTAAAGTAGGGGATGATATAAAACGAGGCGATATAGTTGTAGAAGTTGAAACGGGTAAGGTTGCTTTGGAAGTTGATAATCCAACAGCTGACGGAACAGTTCTTGCTTTATATGTTGAAGAAGGAGATAATGTAAAAGTAAATGAACCTATAATGTTTATAGGTAAAAAAGGTTCAACTCCTCCAACAAAAGAACAAGCTCAAATGCTTACAAACCCAGATAAAAAAGTTGAATCAAAACCTAAAAAACAAGAAAAAGAATATGATTATGATTTAGCTGTTATCGGGGCAGGTCCTGGAGGATATGTTTGTGCTATAAGAGCTGCTCAACTTGGAGCAAAAGTAGTTATATTTGAAAAAGAAAATATAGGTGGGGTATGTTTAAATAAAGGATGTATTCCTACAAAATCATATGTAAAAAATGCAGAAGTTTTAAGAGAAATAAAACATGCTGATGAAATGGGTATTGAAATTGATTCCTTCAATGTAAACTGGTCTAAAGTTTTAGATAGAAAAAATAAAGTTGTATCAAAACTTACAGGCGGTGTAAAAGGTTTATTAAAACGTCATAAAGTTGATGTTGTTATGGGCGAAGCAGTAATCAATACAAACCATGAAATCTTGGTAGGTAATGATTCATACAGCGTAGATAATATTGTTGTAGCTTGTGGTAGTGAATCTGTTATGATTCCTATTGAAACTGATAACAGTGTTGAAATTTTCGATTCTGAAAAAATACTTAACTTAGATAAGTTACCAAAAGACTTGGTAATTATCGGTGGTGGTGTTATCGGTGTTGAATTAGCCGGTGTAATGAATGAATTTGGTGTTAAAGTAACAATAGTTGAAATGCTTGACAGCATTCTTGCAATGGCAGATGATGATGTTATTAACGTAGTTGACAAAGAACTTAGAAGCCACGGTATAGATATTATAACAGGAAAAGGTGCAACCAAGATAGAAGGCGGTAATGTAGTATTATCTGATGGTACTAAAGTTAAAGCTGACTGTGTACTTATGTCTGTTGGTAGAAAACCTGTTAAAGTTGCAAGTAATGTAAATATTGTTGTAAGTGCTAAAGGATTTATTGAAATTGACAATAAATTAAAAACAAGTATTGACAATATTTATGCTATCGGTGATGTTACAGGTAAAGTTATGCTTGCTCATACCGCAAGCAGACAAGGTATTGTTGTTGCAGAAGATTTATTCGGAGAAGGTGAAGAAGTTGATTACAGCATGATTCCTTCTTGCGTATTTACAATACCTGAAGTTGCATGGATTGGTTTAAATGAAAAACAAGCAAAAGAACTTGGTATTCCATATAAAACAAGCAAGATGCCTTTCGCAGGAGTTGGAAAAGCGCTTGCAATGAATGATACAACCGGTTTTGTAAAAGTTATTACAGACGAACGCTTTGATGAAATAATCGGTGTTCATATTGTAGGACTTAATGCTTCAGATATAGTTGCACAAGGTGCAATTGCAATGGATCTTGAAGCTACAAGTGAAGAAATTGCCAATATTACTTTTGCTCATCCTACTTTATCAGAAGGTTTTATGGAAGCATGTGAAGGTATTAAAGGTAAAATGATACATGGATAAGTATTAATTAAAGAGCTTGATAAATTCAAGCTCTTTTTTTATTGTCTTATAACAAAATTTTATTCAAGTTCATATAATGTAATGTACAATCAGGAGAATATTTATATGATAAAATTAACTAATGTAAAAATAGGGCAGACAAAAAAAGTAAAAAAAATATGTGCAAATAAAGATGATAAAAGAAGATTTTTAGACTTAGGGCTTATAAACGGAACAAAAATAAAGCCTGTATTTGTAAGTCCTTTAAATGATCCTGTTGCATATGAAATAAGAGGAAGTATTATAGCCCTTAGAAAAGAAGACAGTGATAAAATTTATGTATATTGATTATTTGTAACCAAAAACCTCTTTATGCATATTCTATTATTAGGAAGCATAAAGAGGTGATTTTATGGGGCTAACTTTAGGTTCAACAGGTTCTAAGTTATTAAAAAAAGATGTATTTGAAAGAGTTGTCGGATGTGATTTTACCATAGGTCTTTGTGGAAATCCCAATGTTGGTAAATCTACGGTATTTAATGCTTTGACAGGTATGCATCAACATACAGGGAATTGGACTGGTAAAACAGTAAGCAATGCTATAGGAGAATATAAGTATAAGAATAAAAGCTTTCTTTTGGTAGATATTCCCGGAACTTATTCTTTAATGTCAAATTCGAAAGAAGAAGAAATAGCGAGAGATTATATTTGTTTTGGTAAAGCTGATTTAATGGTGGTTGTTGTAGATGCAACTTGTCTTGAAAGAAATTTAAATTTAGTTTATCAAGTTATGGAAATAACAAATAATGTTATTGTATGTGTAAATTTACTTGATGAAGCAAAGAAAAAAGGAATAAATATTGATTTAAAACTTTTAAGTGAGTATCTTGGTGTGCCGGTTGTAGGAGTAAGTGCTAAATATAAAAGGACTTTATTTGATTTAACAGAAGAAATTTATCGTATTTGTGTAGATGAAATAAAAATAACACCAAGTAATATTAAATATGACATAAAAATAGAAAATGCAATAGAGCATATATCTTCTGTCCTAGAGGGATATGATTTAAAAAATACATATATCAAAAGGTGGATATCATTAAAGCTTATTGAAGATAATAAAAAAATTTTAAATTCAATTGAAGAATATTTGGAAATTGATTTAAAAAATAATGCTAAGCTTAAAGAAGTAATTGATTATGAAAAAAATAGATTAAATGAATGTTTATCATATAATTTTACTGAAATGATTATGCAAACTATACTTAAAAATAACGAATTTTTATGTTCTAAAGTAATCCGTTTTAATAACAGAAATTATAACGAGCGAGACCGAACGATCGATAAAATTCTAACTTCAAAATTATTTGGAATACCTATAATGCTGGGTTTCCTTTGTTTGATTTTCTGGATTACAATATATGGAGCAAACTATCCGTCGGAAATACTTTCTAAGTTTTTTTCTTTTATAGGAATTAAACTATATGATTTGTTTAATTATATGAATATTCCTGTATTTTTTAAGGGCATGTTGTTAGATGGTATGTATAATACATTAACCTGGGTTATAAGTGTAATGTTACCGCCTATGGCAATTTTTTTTCCATTGTTTACGATTATGGAAGACCTTGGCTATCTTCCAAGAATTGCATTTAATTTGGATAGATGTTTTAAATGTGTATGTGCATCCGGCAAGCAGGCTTTGACAATGTGTATGGGATTTGGCTGTAACGCAGCCGGAGTTGTTGGATGTAGGATTATAAATTCTACAAGGGAGAGACTTATAGCTATTATTACAAATGTATTTGTTCCTTGTAATGGACGTTTTCCTTTTTTAATTACGGTTGCAACAGTATTTATAGGTGGTGTTGGTTTAAATTTTAAAAAATCAATATTATGTACTTTAACGGTTTTACTTGTTGTATTACTGGGTGTTTTTATGACTTTTGTTGTTTCAAAATTTTTATCGGTTACTTTTTTAAAAGGAGCACCTTCAACTTTGGCTTTGGAACTTCCATCTTTTAGAAAACCAAAAGTAACAGGCATAATAATAAGGTCCATATTTGATAGAACTTTATATGTTTTATATAGGGCTATAATTTTTGCTGCCCCTGCGGGAATAGTAATATGGCTTATGGCAAATATTACAATAGGAGATATTAGCATTTTAGGTTTTGTAGCAAATTTTTTAGACCCATTTGCAAAGCTTATGGGACTAGATGGTTATATTTTAACAGCTTTTATTCTTGGTATTCCCGCAAATGAAATAGTTCTTCCTATTATTTTAATGTGTTATCTTGGTAATGGAAGTATTGTTGATATAGAAAGTACCATGCAAATAGGAAATATTTTAATTCAAAACGGCTGGACAATATTTACAGCAATAAATGTTATGATATTTATGCTTTTGCATTTCCCTTGCGCCACTACTTTAATGACAATAAAAGCTGAAACAAAAAGTATAAAATATACTGTTTTATCTTTTTTAATTCCAACTTTTTTAGGGGTTATGTTATGTATGTTTACAAATTTAATATTTAATTTGTTTTTTATATAATAATATTATTTATTTTCAATTTTATAATATTTTAAAACTTTTTTTAGTACATTATTGTATTCACCACTAAGAAAAGAAAAAACATTTTGTATATTTATATTTTCTTCTTTTAGTGGTGAAATTTCTTTGTAAATCAAATTATAATAAATTTTTATCTTCTTTGATAATCTTTTTTTATCTCTCTTTTTATTTTCAAATAATAAAAGATTCTCAAGTCCAATTATATTGCTTAAATATTTTACAACATTAAAACGAATACCATTTAATTTTTTTTCATTCATATTTTTTATCTTCCTTTACAAAATTTTTAATACGAAAGTATATATAACTATTTACCATAAATATAGTAAATAAAGGTAGTAAATTATTGATAAAAAAATTAAAATGTGGTACTATTTTTGTATATAAAAGAGTTTTTAATCTAATTATATAATTATTAGATAGGAGATATTATAATGTGTAAAATAAATAAAACAGAAGCAAGTTGTGTTAGTGAATATACAGTTCCTGCAGATATAAAAGTAATTGAAGAAAAAGCTTTTAAAGACTGTAATAACTTAAAAAAAGTTATTATTTCTGAAGGTGTAACTGTTATAGGGAACAGAGCATTTGATAAATGTAAAAATTTGGAAGAAGTTGTACTTCCATCTACTCTTAAAATAATAGGAAACAATGCATTTAAAGAATGTTCAAGTTTAAAGAAAATAATTTTTCCTGAAGGACTTGAAAAAATAGGTAATATTGCTTTTTATATGTGTGAATCTTTGGAAGAAGTTGTAATTCCAAGAAGTATGAAAAGTATTGGATACTACGTATTTTACGGTTGCTCAGGACTAAGAAGCGTAACAATTCCGGATACAGTGGAAAATATTGATTTATTTGCTTTCCATGGATGTACATCTCTTAAAGAAATTAACTTGCCTAATAGCTTAACAAGCATTGGCGGTTATGCTTTTTCAAATTGTACTGGGCTTAAAACAATTAAATTACCTGAAAGCTTGGAAAGCATAGGTATTTGTGCATTTGACGGATGTTCAAATCTTGAAGAAATTTTCCTTCCAACAAGTCTAAAAAGCATAAGCGATTATGCATTTGATGGAGCAAACGGACTTAAAAGATTATTTATTCCAAAAACAGTTGAAAAAATCGGCGCATATGTTTTTGCAAACTGTTCAAATTTAGAATGTATAAATGTTGATGAAGAAAATGAATATTATTCAAGTGTAAATGGTGTTTTATATAATAAAGATCAAACAACACTTTTATGTTGTCCTGGTGGAAAAGATGAAGTTGATATTCAACCAAATGTAACTGCAATAGGACCAAGAGCTTTCCTAGGTTGTGTAAATCTTGAAAGTATTGATATTTTAGATGGTATTACAAGTATTGGAAATTCTGCTTTTGACGGATGTAAGAGTTTGGAACAAATCAATATTCCTAACAGCGTTGAAAGTATTGGTGCAGGCGCATTTAGCGGTTGTAGACATATTATAGATATGGTTATTCCAGACAGCGTAAAAGAAATTAAGAGAAGCGTATTTAACGGATGTTGGAGACTTGAAAGATTAACACTTCCATTCATTGGTGAAAGTGAAGAAAAAAATACTTATCTTGGATATTTATTTGGGGCAAGTTCTTATTATGAAAATGAAACTGATGTTCCTGCTTCTTTAAAAGAAGTAACAATAACAAGAGGTGGTATTGATGATTATGCATTCTTCTTATGTTCTGATTTAAAACAAGTTAACATTAAAAACGGTGTTACAAGAATAGGCAGACTTGCTTTCCATAAATGCACGGGACTTAAAGATATTTATATTCCTGAAAGTGTTGAAGAAATTGGCATTGAAGTATTCTCAGGATGTAAAAACTTAACAACACTTACTGTTGATGAAGATAATAAGGAATATTCAAGTGAAAGCAATATTTTATTTGATAAAGAAAAAACAACAGTAATTTGTTGTCCATTTGTAAAAGGTGCTGTCGTAATTCCAAGTGGAGTTAAGAAAATAGAAGAAAGAGCATTCAGTTACTGTGATAGAATTTCAAGTTTATCACTTCCAAAAACAGTTGAAGAAATAGGAAGAGAAGCATTCTTTGGATGTAGAAGTTTAATTCAACTTGCAGTTCCAAGCGGTGTTAAAAATATAGGTGATTATACTTTTGCAGGATTTACAGGACTAAAAAGCATAACAATTCCTGAAAGTGTAAAAAGTATTGGTGCATATGCATTTGATGGTTGTACAAATCTTGAATATATTACACTTCCAAGCAGTGTCGAACAACTTGGAGTAGGTGCTTTCAATAACTGTGCAAGTCTTAAAGATTTTATCATTCCAGAAGGTATGAAACATATTTCAGGTTTTGCTTTCTATGATTGTATTAGCTTACAAACAATAAGAATTCCTGATAGTGTTGAATATTTAGGTGAAAGAACATTTGATGGATGCAGCGGACTTACATCTGCAACAATCGGTAAAAATGTTCAAAAAATGGGAAGATATATATTCAACTATTGTAAGAACTTAAACAGTGTAACTATTGAAGGTAGCGATACTGAAATAGGAGAACACGCATTTAAAGCTTGCGATAACCTATACATGTTTGTAAATAAAGGTTCAAAAGCTGAAGCTTATGCTAAAGAAAATGATATTATTTGTATAGCTGAATAATAAATAAATTTAAAAGACACACTTATGTGTGTCTTTTTTTGTATATAATATTTTCATATCATTTAACGGCACTGTAAATCATGAAGTGAATTTCTTTTCTTGCTATAGTATTATCATGGAAGGAGGAAAAAGTATGAATTTGATAGATGGATTACAAAATGCAATAAATTACATGGAAGATAATATAACAGAAGATATTGATTATGATAAAATTGCAGAAGTTGCTTGTTCTTCAAGGTTTTATTTTCAAAGAATATTTCAAATTATTTGTGGATATACAATAGGTGAATATATAAGAAGTAGAAGGTTATCTTTGGCAGCGGAAGAACTTTATAATAAAAACGTGAAGGTTATAGATGTTGCCTTTAAATACGGCTATAATTCCTGTGAAAGTTTTAGCAGAGCTTTTACTAAATTTCATGGAATTAGTCCAAGTCAAGTAAAAAGCGGTAATTCAAATTTAAAATCTTTTTCTAAACTTTCCATGAAAATTGTAATAGAAGGAGGAAAAGACATGAATTACAGAATTGAAAAAACAGATGAATTTACTATTATTGCCAAAAGAGCAAGATATTGAGGGTGGAAGGAAATAAGCAATAAAAATATAAAAAAAACTTGGCAGACATATTTTGAAGATGGCACCATTAAAGAATTATGTTCTTATACTAACCCCGATAATATGTTTAAGGGAGCAATAGTGGGAGTATGTTTTGACGATCCAACAAAGGGAGATTTTGATTATGCAATTGGGACTTTATATAATGGGGGAAAAGTAAATGAAGAATTATCTCTTGAAATTGTTCCAAAAAACACATGGGCAGTATTTCCTTGTGTAGGAAAAATGCCAGAGGCATTTGAAAAATTGTATAAAAGAATATATACAGAATTTTTCCCTACAAGTAAGTATCAACCTTACGGAGGAATGTGTATAGAAGTATATTATAGTGATGATATTTTAAGTGAAGATTATAAATGTGAAATATGGATTTCTGTAAAGGAAAAATAAAAGACCTCTTTAGAGGTCTTTATATTTTTTCAGTAAACATTAATTGTTCTCCTGATTCTTCCATTTGTTCGTCTATATGATTTTCCAAATCATTTATAAAGTTTTCAAAATCAGGTAGTTCAGATATTTTTTCTATTCCCGCAAGTCTTAAAAATTCTTTTGTTGTTTTAAAACTCATAGGTTTTCCTATTACGTCTTCTAATCTTCCAGCTTGTTCAACAAGTCCTCTGTCGATTAATAAGTCTAAAGAACTGCTGGATTTAACCCCTCTTACAAGCTCAATATCCAGTCTTGTAACAGGTTGTTTATATGCGACTATTGCAAGTGTTTCTAAAGCTGCTTGTGAAAGGTTTGTAGTATTATAATTTGTAAGAATTTGTTTTACATAATCAAAGTATTCACTTCGTGTTGTTAGTTGATATGTATCATCTGTTCTAACTAACTTTACACCTCTCATGTTATAATCATATTCGCTTTGTAATTTTTTTAGTAAAGATGTTGCATATTTTTCATTAATATTAAGTACTTTTTTTATTGTATCAATATGCACTTTATCTCCTACAGCAAATAAAATACTCTCAATAATATGTAAAAGTTCATTTTCATCTTTGTTTATAAACTCGTTATTATTTGTTTCGCTCATCTTTACTCCTAAATCTTTTCTAATAAAATATCTCCGTATACTTCCGATTGTGTAAGTTTTACGGCATTGATTTTTAACAGTTCTAATGTTGCAAGGAATGTTGCAATAATATATCCTTTTTTATGATTATATTTAAATAATGATAAAAAACTTATCTTGTTTTCTGTTTCAAGTATTTTAGATATGGTTAAGATAGAATCGTCAACAGAAAAAGTATCTGTTTCTATTGTTTGATGGTCACTTATTTCGTTTACTCTTAATTGATGTTTTACAAGAATATTTTTAAGAGCTTTTGCAAGTAATGATACATCTATGTCTTTTACTACATATTCATCTTTTATTTCACTGAAATATTCCGGATCTTTTGTAAGTGACTTATTGTAAACTTGTTCGCCTTCTTTTAAGTTTTTAGTAAGCTCTTTAAAGGCTTTGTATTCGATAAGTCTATTTACAAGTTCTTCTCTTGGGTCGATTTCTTCATCATTTTCATCTACCTCAACAGGAAGAAGCATTTTTGATTTTATTTCCAGTAAGGTAGATGCCATTACAACAAATTCACTGGCAACTTCCATATCCAAATCGTTGAATTTATATATATAATCTAAATATTGTTTTGTAATTTCAACAATTGGAATATCATATATATCTATTTCATTTTTATGTATTAAATGAAGTAGAAGATCCAAAGGACCTTCAAAACTACTTAAATGTAAAATATTTTCTTTCATAATACTCCTTAAAGCAGTATATTTAAAAATGGCATCATTATAGGAGATAATATAATTCCTATTACTCCGGTAACAAGTAAAACTATAAGTATAATATATAAATATCTTTCATATTCATAAAACTTAGCTTCATATTTATAAGGAAGTAAACTTGCAAGTATTTTTGAACCATCAAGAGGTGGCACAGGAATAAGATTAAATATCATTAAAGATATATTTATTATTACTCCGTATTGTAAGATATAATATAAAGCTAAAATATCAAATATAGGTGCAACAAATTTATATAAAATTGAGAAAATTATGGCTAGTATCAAATTAGATAAAGGTCCTGCTAAACTTACAAGTATCATTCCTAATTTTCTTTTTTTGAAATTCATTGGGTTAATTGGAACTGGTTTTGCCCATCCAAATCCAAAGAATAGTAGAGCAAGAAACCCTAAAATATCTACATGACTCGTTGGGTCCATTGTCATTCTTCCAGAAATCCTTGCAGTAGGATCTCCCATTTTGTCCGCTACAAATGCATGTGCAAATTCATGAACACTAAGTGCCAATATAATTGGAATAAGCATATATAACATTTGTATTAAATTTTGACTACTAAATAAATTCATTACATCTCCTTTTTAGTTAGTCCTCAAGCCAGCTTGGAACTACATCGTTTTGAATTAGATTTTCATAAGTATCTCTTTTTACCATTAATTCTGCTTTGTCATCTTTTAAAAGTACAACAGGAGGAGTTTTAAGTCTGTTATAATGACTTGACATTGAATAGTTATATGCTCCTGTGTTTAATACTGCAAGAATATCTCCGGGTGCTGCTTTTGGAAGAAGGATATCTTTAATAAGAGTATCTGTTTCACAGCATTTACCACTTACAGTATAAAGTTCATTTGCTTCTTTGTTGTATTTATTTGCAATAACAGCATGGTAAATTGCATTATATAGAGCCGGTCTTGGGTTATCAGCCATACCACCGTCAACACTTATATATTTTCTTAAATAAGGGATTTCTTTTATTGTTCCTATTGAATATAAAGTTATACCTGCAGGACCGATAATGTATCTACCAGGTTCAACTATAATCTTAGGAATTTTTATTCCAAGAATATCGCATTGTTTTCTTATTATTTTGCTGATTGTATGTACATATTCTTCAACATCGAATACAGGGTCATCGTGTAAGTAGTTTATTCCAAAACCACCGCCAAGATTTAAAGCTTCAATTTCAACCCCCATTTCTTTTATGTTATATACAATTTCAAGCATTGTTGTTGCTGCTATTTCAAAAGGTTTAGGTGAAGAAATATCAGAACCTATATGACAGTGTACCCCTGTTAAGTTTAAGTATTCTTCATCAATAATCATTCTTGCTGCTCTTACAGCCATATTTACAGGTATACCGAATTTTGAATCGATTCTTCCTGTTTGTATATATTCATGTGTATGAGCTTCAACCCCAGGAGAAACTCTGAAATGTACGTTTTGAACCTTTTTAAGTTTCTTTGCTATTCTTCCAACCAAACCTATTTCATAAAGGCTGTCGATTGTAATAACACCGACACCTGCTTCAATAGCTTCTTTGATTTCTTCTGCTGATTTATTACTTCCATGGAAACATATTTTTTTAGGGTCAAGACCTGCTTGTAAAGCTGTATAAATTTCTCCGCCTGAAACAGTATCAAGACATATTCCTTGTTGTTTTATTATTTTAACCATAGCAATATTTGTAAAAGCTTTTCCGGCATAATTTATATCATAATCAAGTCCGTATTCTTCAAAACTTTCTTTGATTAAATTAATGGCTTCTACAATTTTATTTTCACTTATAACGTAAAGTGGTGTTCCGAATTCTTTTGCAAGCGCCACGGTATCATGACCTGCGAAAATAAAATGTTCATTCATGTCTACTAACTCCTAATTTTAATTATTTTTTCTTTAGCTTAATTACACATTATATCAGATATTTATTTCTTTTTAAATAAATTATATTAATTTTTAGTTAAATAGTATATAATAATTTGTATGAAAAATGATAAATTAATATATTTAAGCGAACAGATTTATTTACTAATGAATAACGATGATTATAAGCCTATGAAATTTAAAGATTTTGCTTATATTTTTTCTCTTCATTCAAAGAATCAAAAAAATCTTTTATCTAATGCGCTAAATCATCTAATCAGCGAAAAAATGATAAAGTATGTTGACGGAAGATATTCTCTTACCAAAAATAAAGTATATGAAGGAATATATGATAGAGGTAAGGGTTTATTTGGTTTTGTCAGTGTTGATGAGCTTGATGAGGATATATTTGTCTTAGGAAGTGATTCAATGGATGCTTTTAGCGGAGATAAAGTAAAAGTAGAAATAATAAAAGAAAAACAAGGAGATAAAAAAAGAGAAGGAAGAATTATCGAAATAACAAGTAAGGTTAAAAGACAAACTGTCGGTACATTCTTTAAAGAAAAAACTTTTGGCTTTGTTGTAAGCGATAATCCTAAATTTACAAATGATATATACATTCCAAAATCAGGAATAAAATATGCAAAAAATAAAGATAAAGTCGTTGTAGAAATAACAGATTTCCCAAAAGATAAAAATTGGGTTGGAAGAATAAAAAAAGTACTAGGACACCAAGGTGATGACGGCATTGAAATAGAATCATTAATATATGAATATGATATTCCAAATGATTTTTCAAAAGATGCAATTAAAGAATCTAAGGAGCTTACTTTTGATAGTCTTGATAAATTTGAAAATAAAAGAAAAGATATAACAAAAGAAAATATTTTTACAATAGATGGTATAACGGCAAAAGATCTTGATGATGCAGTTAGCATTAAAAAAGACGGTAAGGATTATATTTTGTCAGTTCATATTGCAGACGTAAGCAATTATGTAAAAAGAAACAGTGAAATTGATAAAGAAGCATATGAAAGAGGAACAAGTGTATATTTCCCTGATAGAGTTATTCCAATGCTTCCAAAAGCTTTATGTGAAAATTTATGTAGTCTAAATCCAAATGAAAAGAAAAAGGCTTTTAGTGTTGATATGAGGATAAATAATCAAGGTAAACTTATATCATATGAATTCTATAAATCAATTATTATGTCGAAAGCAAGATTTGTTTATGATGAAGTAAACGAGCTTTTTGAAGGAAGTAAAGAATTAAAAGAAGAATATTATATATTTAAAGACGATTTGTTTTTAATGAAAGAGCTTTACGAAATTTTAAGACAAAGACGCTTTAAAGAAGGAAATATAGATTTTGATGTTGATGAAAATGAAATAATTGTAAAAGACGGAACTGTTGAGGATGTTAAAATTAGACATCGAGGTATTGCGGAAAGAATAATAGAACAGTTTATGCTTATAGCAAATACTTCAGCTTGCGAATTCTTTTCATCAATGGGAGTAAATGGTATATACAGAGTCCATGAACAGCCGGACAAAGAAAAAATTTCCGATTTTGTTCGTTTTGCAAATGCTCTTGGTTATAAATTGAGACTTCATGACGAACATTATAATAAAGAGTTACAGCAGTTTTTAAAAGAAATAGAAGGGGATAAAAACGAGCAGCTTTTTAAAACCGTTCTTTTAAGATGTATGAAGAAAGCTGTTTATACTACCGATAATAAAGGTCATTTTGCCCTTGCAATACAAAACTATACCCATTTTACATCTCCAATAAGAAGATATCCTGACTTGATGGTTCATAGAGTTTTATCTAATATTTTACTTGGTAACATTAATTTGGATAACCTTGAAAAAGAAAGAGAAAAAATGGAGAAAAAAGCAAATCATCTTTCAAAAGCTGAAAGAATAAGCGAAGAAATAGAAAGAGAAGCAGATAAAATTTTTATTTGTGAATATATGGATAGATTTATAGATGAAGAGTTTAAAGGAAGAATTTCCGGTTTCAGTCAAAAAGGTATGTATGTAAAATTAGAAAACGGTGTAGAAGGCGTTATATATTTTAATAATTTAAAGGACGATTATTATATATATGATGATGAACACTATTCATTAATAGGAAGAGAATTCGGTAAAAAATACACTATGGGTGAAGAAATTAACATTAAAGTAATTGGCGTATCTAAATTGAAAAGAGAAGTAGAATTTTGTATAATATAAGATAAATGTTTTTAAAGAGAGAGTAGTTATGGAAGAAAAAATGAGAATAAACAAATATCTTGCAAGTTGTAATGTTGCATCCAGAAGAAAATGCGAAGAAATTATTTCAAGCGGAAAAGTTACATTAAATGGAAAAGTGGTAAAAGAACTTGCAACGATGGTTGATGTGAAAAAAGATAAAGTAACTGTTTTTGGTAAACCTGTGGAACTTGATAATAGTAAAGTATATTATATGTTAAATAAACCTGCAGGCGTAATAAGTGCAAGTAAAAGCAAATACGGAGAAGAAACCGTTGTAGATATTATAGGTAAAAAGGAACATAGATTATTTCCCGTTGGAAGACTTGATAAGGATACTACAGGTCTTATTATTCTAACAAATGACGGAGATTTTGCATATAAGCTTACTCATCCAAAATATGAAAAAGAAAAGACATATGAAGCTTTGGTAAAAGGTCATATTGATTCTAAAGGATTAGAAAGGCTTAAAAAAGGTGTTGTAATAGACGGTAAAAAAACATCAAAAGCGAAAGTAAGACTTATTAAAATGGCCGGTAACAACTCTTTAATAGAAATAACCATAATTGAAGGAAGAAAAAGACAAGTAAAGAAAATGTGTGAAAGAGTAGGGCACAAAGTACTAAAATTAAAGAGAACCATGGAAAACGGACTTGGGCTTGGAGATTTACAAGAAGGAGAATACAGAAAGCTTACTAAAAATGAAGTAAATAGGCTTTTAAGATAATATGAATTTATTTGATAATGTTACGGATATAACAAATTTTATAATAAACAGTAAAGTTAAAATAGGAGATACCGTACTTGACCTTACAATGGGGAATGGAAACGATACTTTATATCTTGCAAAAAAGGTATCACAAAAAGGTAAAGTATATTCTTTCGACATTCAAAATGAAGCAGTGGAAAATACGAGTAAACTTCTTAGAGAAAATAATATAAAAAATGCGGTTCTAATAAAAGATAACCATAAAAACGTATTAAATTATGTTAAGGAAAAGGTTGATTTTGGGGTTTATAATCTTGGGTATTTGCCAGGTTATGATAAACATATTGTTACCAAAAGCGAAAGCACTGTTGAAAGTTTAAAAAATGTCATAACACTTTTAAATATAAAAGGAATTATATGTATATGTGCTTATGTTGGTCATGAAGGCGGATATGAAGAATATTTAAAAGTTAAAGAATATTGTATAAATCTACCTAAAAGAAACTTTAATGTATTACTTCTTGAACATATAAACAGGAGTGAGAATGCTCCTAGAATGATAATAATAGAAAAAATAAAATAATGGAGATAATATGAAAAAATATTTAATAATAACTTACGGATGTCAAATGAATGAAAATGACAGTGAAAAAATGAGCGGGATGCTTGATAATCTTGGATATATACAAACAGATAAAGAAGAAGATGCTAATCTTATTATCATGAATACATGTAGTGTAAGAGAAAATGCAAATAACCGCTTCTTTGGAAATTTGGGTAATTTTAAGAAGCTTAAAAAGAGAAAAAAAGATTTGATTATCGGCGTTTGCGGATGCATGATGCAGGAAGAACATATTGTAAAGAAAATAAAAGAAAAATATTCTTTTGTTGATATTGTTTTTGGAACACATAATATTGCATCTCTTCCTTCTTTACTTGAAGAATGCGAAGCAAAAAGAAAACTTGTTGTTGAAGTGTTAAGTGACAGTGATTCTCTTCCTGAAGGACTTCCTGTTCACAGACAGTTTAAACATAAAGCCTTTGTAAGTATAATGAAAGGTTGTAATAACTTTTGTACTTATTGTATAGTTCCATATACAAGAGGAAGAGAAAGAAGCAGAGAATATAAAAATATTCTAAGTGAAGTAACAAACCTTGCAAAAGACGGAGTAAAAGAAGTTACTTTGCTTGGTCAAAATGTTAATTCATATGGAAAAAATTTGGAAGATAGAATTTCATTTGCCGAACTTTTAAAGAGAGTAAGTGAGGTTGAGGGAATTGAGCGAGTAAGATTTATGACTTCTCATCCAAAAGATTTAAGTGATGAACTTATTGAAGTAATAAAAAATAATGATAAGATATGTAATCACATTCATCTTCCAATGCAATCAGGTTCAAGCAGAATACTTAAATTAATGAATAGACACTATGATAAAGAAACATATATAAATCTTGTTAAGAAAATAAGAAGTGAAATTCCTGATATTGCAATTACGACAGATATTATTGTTGGATTCCCAACTGAAACGGAAGAAGACTTTAATGATACTTTAGATGTATATAAAGAATGTGAGTTTGATACTGCTTTTACTTTTATTTATTCAAAAAGAGAAGGTACAAAAGCAGCTGTAATGGAAGGACAAGTTGATGAAGATGTTGTAAAAGTTAGATTTGATAAACTTGTAAAACTTCATGATGAAATATTATTTAAACAAAATCAAAAATATTTAAATAAAACCGTTGATGTATTAATTGACGGAGTAAGCAAAACAAATGATAAGGTGCTTACAGGTAGAACTGATACATTTAAACTTGTTAACTTTACCGGAAATGGTAAAGCAGGGGATATAGTTAAAGTAAAAATAACAGATGTAAAAACATTCCATTTAAGTGGAGAACAATTATAGAATAGGAGAAAAATTTTATGGCTTCATTGACACCAATGATGAGACAATATTTGCAAACACATGAAACAGTACCGGATACTATACTTTTTTATAGACTCGGTGATTTTTATGAAATGTTTTTTGATGATGCAAAGACTGCAAGCAAAGAACTTGATCTTGTTTTGACAGGCAGAGACTGTGGATTAGAGGAAAAAGCCCCAATGTGCGGAGTTCCTTATCATAGTGCAGATACATATATTGCTAAATTGGTTGAAAAAGGTTATAAAGTAGCTATATGCGAACAAGTAGAAGACCCTAAAACTGCAAAAGGACTTGTAAAAAGGGAGATTCAAAGGATTATTTCACCGGGAACAATTACAGAAGGAAAAATGCTAAAGGCAAGTGAAAATAATTATATTATGTGTATATATTATAACAAGCTTGAATTTGGTGTTACATACTGTGATATAACAACGGGAGAATTTAATGTTCTTAATTTAAGCGGTGAAAATAGAGAAAATGAGTTATTATCTTTACTTTCAAGAATAAATCCTGCTCAGATAATAGTAAATACTATTTTATTTGAAGATTTATCTTTAAAGAAGAAAATTTCAAGTGTAACAAAAGTTCAACTTGAACCTCATCCATTAAATTATTTCTTCTTTGATAAAGGAAAAGAGCTTATACTAACTCAGTTTAATGTTTATTCTCTTTCTTCAATAGGTCTTGATAATAATGAAATAATAGTAAGAAGTGCCGGGGCTCTTTTAAAATATTTGGATGAAACCCAAAAAAGATCATTAATGCATATAAATGAAATAAAAATAAACGAAGATAAAGGATATATGCATCTTGATTACAATACAAAAAGAAATCTTGAAATAGTAGAAAATTTAAGAACAAATAATAAAAAAGATACACTTCTTGACGTTCTTGATGAAACTATTACTCCTATGGGTGGAAGAGAAATGAAGAAGTGGATTTTGGAACCTCTTCTTGATAAGGATAGAATTATAAATAGACAAGATGCAATAAAACTTTTTTATGATGATGTAATGATTCTTGAGGATATTAGCTCAAATTTAAAATATGTTAAAGACATAGAAAGAATAATATCAAGACTTTCTCTTGATATTGCCAATGCAAGAGATTTGATAGCTTTGAAAGAATCAATAGGTGTAATACCAAGAATAAGAATTCTTCTTTCAAAGTTTATGGAAAAATCAACACTTGTAAAAGAGATATATAATAACTTAGATGAGCTTGGAGATATTTATGATTTAATAAATAATTCCATTGATGATGATTGCCAAGTAAGCCTTAAAAATGGTGGTTTGGTAAAACTTGGATATAATGAAGAAATTGACGAACTTAAGAATTTAAAAGAAAATTCTGCAGGAATTCTTGCAAACATTGAAAAAGAAGAAAAAGAAAAAACAGGTATAAAAAATCTTAAAATAAAATATAATAAGGTTTTTGGTTATTTCTTAGAAGTTACTTCTTCTTATAAAGATTTAGTTCCTGACTATTTTATACGTAAACAGACTTTGGCAAATTCTGAAAGATATTTTACGGAAGAATTAAAAGAAATAGAAGTAAAATTACTTAGTGTTGAAGAAAAGTTAAAAGAAAAAGAGTATGCTGTCTATGTTGATATAAAAAACAAGGTTCTTGAAAACATAAAGAGAATACAAAAATCTGCAAAAATGATTGCCGTTATTGATGTTATTTTATCATTAAGTGTCGTTGCAAAGAAAAACAGATACATAAAACCAACAATAACAACAGACGGAAGTATAATAATAAAAGAAGGAAGACATCCTGTTGTAGAAAAAATAACAGGAATAGATAATTTCATTCATAACGATACATTGCTTGATAATGAAGATAATAGAATGCTTATTATAACAGGTGCAAATATGGCTGGAAAATCTACATATATAAGACAAGTTGCACTTTTATCTATTATGGCGCAAATGGGTTCCTTTGTACCTGCATCGTCCGCAAGCATAAGTATCGTTGACAGAGTGTTTACCAGAGTAGGAGCAAGTGACGATCTTGCAAACGGACAAAGTACATTTATGGTTGAAATGAGTGAAGTATCTAATATTTTAAAATATGCTACAAAAAATTCACTTGTAATTCTTGATGAAGTTGGAAGAGGTACCTCTACATTTGATGGACTAAGTATTGCTCATGCTGTAATAGAATATTTGCTTGACAAGTCAAAAATAGGAGCAAAGACACTATTTGCAACTCACTATCATGAATTAACGGAACTTGAAAGTGAAAAAAGCGGTGTAAAAAATTATTCTATCAGGCTTGAAAGTAATGGTGATGAAATTATTTTCTTAAGAAAGATAGAAAGAGGCGGAATTGATAAAAGTTATGGTATTGAGGTAGCAAAACTTGCAGGACTTCCTGACGAAGTAATAAAAAGAAGTATACAGATACTTGATGTTTTAGAAGAAAATGAAGAATCCTATAAAACAAAAATAGATAATGTAAATAAGAGTTTAAATAACGGAAGTGAAAAGTTTACTCAGCTTGTTCTTGGAGCTGATGTGAATAATGATAAATTAATGGAAGGCTATGAATTAAATAAAAAAATAGTAAATAAAATTAAGACTTTACCTATTGAGAGTATGAGTCCAATTGAAGTTATGAATTTTATTTACGAACTTAAACAATCTTTAGAAAAAGAGGAAATTTAGTCGTGGCACAAATTATAAAACAATTATCGAATGAGCTTGTAAATAAAATATCGGCAGGAGAAGTTGTTGTTTCTCCTGCTTCGGTTATAAAGGAACTTGTAGAAAATTCAATAGATGCAGGTTCAACTCATATAAAAATAGAAATAGAAAACGGTGGAAAGTCAAAAATTCTTGTAAGCGACAATGGATGTGGAATAAAAGCGGATGAATTAAGTTTGGCTTTTAGTAAAAATGCAACATCTAAAATTGATAATATAGACAAACTTTCAAGTATTGATACGTTGGGATTTAGGGGAGAGGCTTTGTTTAGTATTTCCGTTGTAAGCAAAGTTAAAATTAAAACTAAATTTAAAGATGAAAAAATTGGGACAAGGGCTATGATAATAAACGGAAAAGTTCAAAATGTATCAAGCATTGCCCTTAATACGGGAACTAGAATAGAAGTTGATGATTTATTTTATAATACCCCCGCAAGAAAAAAACATATGAAAAGTGCTAAGGGAGAAAAGACATCTTCTTTGGATATAATTTCAAAGCTTGCAATAGCAAATCCTAATATTGCTTTTAGCGTGTATAGTGACGGAAGGGAAGTTTTTGTTACAACAGGAGATAATGATATAAAAAATGTTATTACAACAATTTTAGGTTATGATTTTATAACAAAAATGATAGATGTAGACTATGAAGACGAGCCTTTAATTGTAAAGGGAGTTACATTATCACCTAATTATTTAGATAGACAAAATGAAGAAAGTATTTTTATAATAAACGGCAGATATGTAAAAAATGATTCTTTATCTAAAGCAATAAATAATATTTACAGAGAACAGTTTGGGCTTTTTACAAAAAGAATCTCTTATGTTTTATATATTAATCTTCCTTATAATTTCACCGATGTAAATGTGCATCCTTCAAAGACTACAATTTCTTTTAGAAATGAAAGCCTTATTACAATGCTTATTTGTGAGGGAATAAGAAAAGCAGTTAAAGAATCAATAAATTTAAACGAGAATTCAAAAATAAGAAAAGAGAAAAAAGAAAATCCTCTTGATGCTCAAATTGCTTTTGAAACTACAGAAGAATATGTAGTAGACGAAAAAGAAGTAGAAAATAAACTTTACAGCATAAAGGATAATGAGCAAGAGAAAGAAGATAATAATTTAAAAGGTGAGATAAAAAATACCATAGATATTACTGAGTTTTACGAACAAAGTAAATATCCTTCTTTTGTTGACTTTGAAGAAAAACCTTTATTTGAAGAAAATAAGACGAAAGAAGTTATAAGTAAAGATACAAATATTGCTGATAAAGAAAATATTGTTGATAAAAGTATTTTTGATAAAATCTCAAATATGAAATTTATCGGTACAGCTTTTAAAGCTTATGCCATGTTTGAAAGTGGAGATACTATATTTGTAATGGATACCCATGCAAGTCATGAAAGAGTATTATATGATGAATATTTAAGGGAATATCAAAATGAGGACGTAAGAACTCAAATTTTAGCTGCTCCTTTTGTATTAGAACTTGGGGTTACATTAAAAGATGTTTGTATTAATAATTTGGAAAGTTTGAGAAATTTAGGATATGAAATAGAAGATTTTTCCGGCAGTAATGTGATAATAAGAGAAATTCCGGAAATGTTATCTATTGAAGATACAAAAGAAATAATATTAAATATTCTATCTACACTTAAAAATACATCGGTTTTATCAAATGATATAAACAGAAATGAAAGATTAATTAAATCAGCTTGTCACCATGCTGTTAGAGGGCATGATGATATATCTGAAAGTGAAGCAAGAAAACTTTTAAATGATTTAAAGAAAAGTGATAATCCTTTTTCTTGCCCACATTCAAGACCGACAATTTCTAAAATAAAGAAAAAATATTTTGAAAAAATGTTTCAAAGGATTTAGATATGAACAAAGTTATTGTTATCGCAGGGCCTACGGCTTCTGGAAAAAGTGGACTATCTATAGATTTAGCAAAGGATATAGGTGCAGAGATTATTTCTTCGGATTCAGTGCAGGTGTATAAATATATGGATATAGGCTCAGCAAAAGTTACAAAAGAAGAAATGCAGGGTATAAGACATTATCTTGTAGATGAGTTTTATCCTGATGAAAAGTTTAATGTATCTGTATTTGTTGAAAAGGGGATAGAATATATAAATGAAATCTTAAATAAAGGCAAAGATGTAATCATTGTCGGAGGAAGCGGTCTTTATGTTGATGCGCTTATTTACGATTCTTATGAATTTAAAAAAGAAGATTCTGATAATGAATACAGAAACTATCTTGAAAACCTTGCAAATGAAAATGGAAAAGAATATATTTATAATATGCTTTTAGAAGTTGATGAAGAAAGTGCAAAAGAAATTCATCCAAATAATTTAAAACGTGTTATAAGAGCTCTTGAAATATATAAAAATACAGGTAAGAAAAAATCTGAATTAAATGTAAAAAAGAAAAAATACAGGTTTGATAATACATATTATTTTTGTTTAAATGATGATAGACAAAAATTGTATGATGGGATTGACCTTAGAGTAGATAAAATGGTTGAAGAGGGACTCATTAAAGAAGTTAAATCTTTACTTGATATGGGATATGATGAAAATTTAACTTCCATGAGAGCTTTAGGATACAAAGAGATTGTAAGTTATTTAAAAAATGAAATATCTTTTGAGGAAGCTATTTATATTATAAAAAGAGACACAAGACATTTTGCAAAAAGACAGCTTACATGGTTTAGAAGAAATGAAGATATAATATGGATAGATAAACAAGAATATAAAAATAATAAAGAAATAATAGAATTTATGAGGGGTTGTATAAATGAGTGAATTTGCAAGTGAGAAAGCAATAAAAATAGTTAAAGACGCAGAAAAGCAGGTTGAATATAAGTTTAAAGAAATTGATGAAATATGTGAATATAATCAATTTAAGGTTTTATCAGCAATGCAAAAATATAGGTTAGCTCTTCGTCACTTTAATGAAAGTACAGGATATGGCTATGATGATGAAGGAAGAGAAATAACCGAAAAAATATATGCCGAAGTTTTTGGCGGGGAAGCTGCATTGGTACGACCTCAAATAGTAAGCGGGACACATGCAATAAGTCTTATGCTTTATGGTGTTTTAAGACCAGGAGATACTCTTTTAAGCATTACAGGAGACCCTTATGATACAATAAGGTCTACAATTGGTATAAATGATAATGGAGAAGATTTAGGCTCTCTAAAGGATTATAACGTTGATTATGATAAAGTTGAGCTTTTAGAAGATGGTTCAATTGATTATGAAAAAATAAAAGAAAAATTAAATGATAAAGTAAAAGCAGTATTTATACAACGTTCCAGCGGATATAAAGACACAAAAGCTCTTTCAATTAGAAAAATTAAAGAAGCTTGTGAATTTGTTAAGGGAATAAAAAAAGATGTTATTATTCTTGTAGATAACTGTTATGGTGAATTTTTAGAAAAACAAGAACCTTTAAACGTAGGGGCAGATATGATTGCAGGTTCACTTATAAAAAACCCTGGTGGTGGACTTGTATCTGTCGGAGGATATATTGTAGGAAGTGAAAAAAATATAAAGAAAGTTGCCGCTAGGCTTACATCTCCGGGAATAGCTCTTGAAGTAGGTGCAAATCTTGGAGTAATTCGTTCATATTTACAAGGACTTTTTATTGCTAGTAAAGTTACAAGTGGAGCAATAAAAGGTGCAATACTTGCTGCAAAAGTTTTTGAAAGCATAGGGTATAGAGTATTCCCTGGAGTAGATGATGAAAGAAGCGATATAATACAAGCTGTTGTTCTTGGAAGCAGTGAAAAAGTTTGTGCATATTGTGCAGGTATACAAAGTGCTGCTCCTGTAGATTCTTATGTTACTCCTGAGCCTTGGAATATGCCCGGATATGATGATCAGGTTATTATGGCAGCAGGAAACTTCATTGAAGGTTCATCAATTGAGCTTAGTGCTGATGCGCCAATGAAGGAGCCTTATATTGTTTATCAGCAAGGAGGACTTACATATGAACATTCAAAAATAGGAACAATAAAAGCTTTGGATGAAATTTTAAAAATTGACGATAAAAAATAATATGATTTTTAATCATATTATTTTTTTGCAATAACCGTATAAATAAATCCTTTTTCTTTTTTACTCTCTATAATTGTAAATCCGCATTTTATCATCATTTTTTCAATTCCTTTTTTGTTGGTTGTCTTATAATCTCCGCTTTTTAGGAAAGGAAAAATAAAGTGATTATCAATAAACGCAGGAATTCCTCCTACTCCGGTATCAGATAAAATATATAGTCCTCCTTTTTTTAAAACTCTGTAAGCTTCTTTCATTGCTTCTTCTTGATATGGGTAGTGATGGAAACTTTGTATACATGTTACTATATGGAAAAATTCATCTTTAAAATCTAGTTTATTAGATGTTCCAACAGAAAAATATGTATTTGGAATATTTTTACTTTTGGCTACTTTAATCATATTTTCAGAAATATCTATGCCAAAATAATTTTGTCCTGTTTTTAAATTTTCAAATAAAAAACCTGTTCCACATCCTACATCTAATATATTATCGTATTTTAAATTATTTAAATATGTCGATACACTATTACAGCTTATTTTTCCTTCTTTTGAATAATATATTGTGTTTTTTTTATCATAATCTTTTGCTTGTTTATTAAAATGTGTTCTTGATAATTCTTCAATATCTTTCAAAACAAAACTCCTTTTTTATTTAGAATAACATAAAAACAAGTTAGCTTCAACTAACTTGTTGGATTTTAATTATAAACTTTTTATTAACTTATATAAATATATTTAAATATAATAAATTTTTATAATTATTTTAATTAAAAGATATTTCATTTTTTATTTTATTAAGACCATTTTTTTCAAGTCTGGAAACTTGTGCTTGACTTATTCCGATTTCATTGGCAACTTCTATTTGAGTTTTACCCATATAGTATCTTTTTAATATTATTTCTTTTTCTCTTCCTTTTAATTTGTCAACGGCTTCTTTTAAAGATAAATTTTCTGTCCAATTTTCTTCTATATTTTTTTTGTCTCCTACTTGGTCAAGAAGGTATATACTGTCCCCATTATCGTTATACATTTTATCATATAAAGAGCAAGGTTCTACTATCGAATCAAGAGCAAAGTTTAGATCTTTTTCCTTTATTCCAAGACTTTTTGCAATTTCTTTGTTTGATATATTTTTATCTTTATTTAACTCTTTAAATTTAAGAGCTTTATATGCAGTGTCTTTTAATGAACGGCTTACTCTGATACTTCCGTTATCTCTAAGGTATCTTCTAACCTCCCCGATAATCATAGGTACGGCATAGGTACTGAACTTTACATTGAATTTTGTATCAAAATTATCTATGGCTTTAATAAGGCCTATACATCCTACTTGGAATAAATCATCCATATTTTCATTACGGTTTGAAAAACGCTGAACAACACTTAAAACAAGCCTTAAGTTGCATCTTATAAATTCGTTTTTTAAATCTTCTTCACCATTCTTTATTCTAAGTAACATATCTTCAATTTCTTTATTTGATAAATTGGGTAATGATGATGTATTTATACCGCATATTTCAACTTTTCTTATCACTTGGCTTCTCCTTTGTATGCAATTTTGTATATTAAAATTTTTACCTTAGATAAGAAAGTTATTCCAATACACTAAAAATTTATAAGGAAGATAATGGAATGGAATTTTCTTAGCTTTTAATTAATTTAAGTTTGTAGTATAATATTAATACTTTTATAAAGGAGAAAAATATGCCAAGATTTTTTTGTATTGATAAAGAAAACGATACTTTTTATTTAGATAAAGAAGATAGCAAACATATAAAAAAATCCCTTAGAATGATGGAAGGGGATAGTATAACCATTTGTGATAAGAATGGGTATGATTATGAATGTATATTAAATTATGATGGAGAAAATGTTGTTGCAAAAATAATATCTAAAAAAGAAAATGATACGGAACCAAGTGTAAAAATAACATTGTATCAAGCAATGCCAAAATCAGATAAATTTGAAATGATTGTTCAAAAAGCTGTTGAACTTGGAGTTAGCGAAATAGTTCCTGTAATGACAAATAGATGTATTTCAAGACCTGATAAAAAATCTATGAAAAAGAAAATTGAAAGATATAACAAAATTTCTTTATCTGCTTCAAAACAAAGTGGCAGGGGAATAGTTCCATTAGTTAAAGAAATGGTTTCTTTTAAAGAAGCAATAGAGCAAATGAAAAAAAGTGATATGGCAATAATGTTTTATGAAAATGGAGGGAAGAATCTAAAGGAATTTAATTATAAAGATATAAAATCAATATCTTTTATTGTGGGAAGCGAAGGAGGTTTTGATGCATCTGAAGCTGAATATGCATCTAAAAATGATATTATTTTAATGGGACTCGGAAAAAGAATTTTAAGATGTGAAACAGCTCCTATTGCTGCGCTTTCAGCTCTTATGTTACTTACGGATAATATGTAAAAGCCTTTCTATAAGGCTTTTTTTGTTGCTCGTTTTATTAAAATTAGTATAGGCAGTACAAATGAAATAAAGATGAAAAAGTATTTAAAATTACTAAAAACAACAATAATTTTATCAGTTGTTTGAGGTAACAAAGTGATTATAAAAAATACTAACATAGAATAAAATAATCTTATATTTTTTATACTTTTTAAATTAAATATTTTCTTTATTCCAAGTAAGGATACAAATGTATATATAGAAATTTTAATAAGAGTTGTTATAAAAAAATTAAATCCTACTACTATTTCCATTCTTGTAATATAATTTCCAATACTTGAAACTCCCATGGTTATGAAATTAGGGAATGGAACTTCTAAAATTAACGGAAAACCTATTAATAATACATTTGTTAAATATGTTAAAAAAATAATTACATAACTTACGGTTATACCTATAATATATGTTTTTTTTATATTTTCAAATTTGTTAATGTTATTTATTATAAAAGAAAATAAAATAATATCACTGTATGGTAGTAAAGAGTTAAAAAATATATCTTTGTTTATATCATTATAAATGCTAAAATTTAATATTTCGTTTATATTATTAATATCAAACATTTTAATAGGAAATAAAAGACAAAAAAATACTATAAGAAGATTTACAGGAATTAATAATGTTGATATTTTCCCAAGAGTTAATACTTCTTTTTTTAAAGTAAGAAATATTAATAATAAAAATATTATTGTAGTTACAATGATTGGTGTTTTGGTAAGAATATTACCTTTGGTAAATAATACAAAATATTTTAAATGTATCGCTTCAAGTATTAAAGAGTATACAATAAAACAAAGAGAAATAAAAACTGCAAAAAATTTGTTAAAACTTGAAAATATTATATCAAATAAATTTTGTTTATATTTAAGTAAAAAAATTAAGCTTATTATAATCGGAATAATAGATGAGATAAAAGATATTAAAATATAAACTGGGCTTTTTGCCGTATAAAAATAGTATCCCGTAATTACAGACGTTCCTAAAGTAAATAATATTATCATTGAAATAATTTCTTTTATTGAGAGCCTGTTCATCTAATCCTCCGTCATTTCTTTTATTTGAACATTTATTTTTATATTGGGCGATAGATTCATAAAATAATAATTCCAGTCAGTATGATTATTTTTTATTTTTCTATTGTTTAAATTAAATCCATAACCAAAAATATCAACTTTATATTTATTTTGTGTAACATTTATAAAAGAATAAATCTCATTTGTAATCACTTTTTCTAGTTCTTTTTCTATTTTCTTTTTTGAAATATTATTATCATTACTTTCAATATAAGCATTTATATCCATGTTTATATTTAATTTATCATTTTCTATTTTATCTTTTGTTTTGTTTAAAGATATCTTTGTGTTTACTATGTTATTATCAATATTTAATTTTAATTGCATTGAATCTTTTTTGTTTAATAGAAAAGAATAATAGTTTACATCTTTATCTTCTATATATCCAAGTAATTTATCACTTTTAAATACTGCAATCTTGTTTGCATAAAAATTCTTTTTTTCATTTTCATTTGTTTTTTTTATGACTGGTAATGTTAATTCAATACCTTGATTTTCTATTGAGTTGATTACTTTGTATGCTCTTGCACTGTTATTAAATAATTTATTTTTGCTTAATTGTTCTAATATTTCAAAACCGTGAAAAGTTCCGTTTTCTGACGAAGTATTTAAAATTTCCTTTGCTGCTGAATTATATGTTGTTGTAAATGTTGTATTAAATCTTAAATTATTTTCTTCAAATACTAAATTTAATATATCATTTATTCCGTCTTCTTTTGCATATTCTTCTCCTACAATAATAAGCCCACAGTGACTTAAATTTACTTTGTTGTTAAATTTACCATCAAGTTTGCTTAATGCATCATATATTGAATCGCCTGTTGATGTAATAACTTGAGGTTTAATAGAAAGCTGACCATCGTAATCTTCAGACTGCAATGTTTCTGCGCTTACTTCGTATCCTGTTTGAGTTTTATCTATCCCTATTGTAAAAATAAGTATTTCTCTTTCAAGTTCAGTATAATCAAAACAGGAAGTAAAAATGCAAAGAGATATTATTAAAAAAAGAACAGAAATTATTTTATTTTTCATATTATTTTATCCTATCTTTTTTTTCTGACATATCGGTAGGTCTTGTTATCATTTTGTACCATGGGGATCTGTAAAATGAATCTTTAAATTGTTGTATTGACTGGAATGTAACATTTGCCATATAAGACATACCAAAAGATTTTAATGATGATAAGTGAACAATTAATAGTAAAAAAGCAATGGTAAATCCGTATAATCCAAGTATTGAAGAAAGAAAGATAAATATAAATCTAAATATAATTGTTGAACCTTTTACATTTGGAATCATTAGTTCGCTTATTGCGGAAAGAGCTACCACTATTATCATAGGAGCGCTTATAAGTCTTGCTTCAACTGCAGCCTGTCCAACAACAATACCTCCAACAATACCAAGAGCAGTTGTTGCTCCGCTACCGCTTCTGTTACCTGCTTCACCGAGAATTTCAAATATAATTATCATAAGAATGCATTCGGTAAAAGTTGAAAAAGGTATTCCTTCTCTTGCTCCTATTATGCTTATTGCAAGAGAACTTGGCAAAATCTCTTTATGAAAAGTTATTATTGCTATATATAATGCAGGTATGCATATAGATAAAAAATAGCTTATAATTCTTATCATTCTTGTAAAAGATGCAAAATAATAATTTAGATAATAATCGTCGCCCGACATAAAATTTTCAATAAATAAGTAGGGAACAGTCATTACTATTGGTGTTCCGTCAACAAATAAAGCAACTCTTCCTTCAAGTATTTTACTTGCAATGACATCAGGTTTTTCATAAGTTCCAGCTGTTTTGAAAGGAGAAAATCTATTATCTTTTACGGATTCTAAAATATAATTTACATCAAGCACTGAGTCGATGTATATTTTTTTTATTCTTCTTTTTAATTCTTTTAAAACCTTTTTATCAACTATTCCGTCTATATAAGCAAGACAAGTTTTTGTTTTGGTAACATTACCAATAGTTGAAAACTCAAATTTTAAATTTGGACTTTGTATTTTTCTTCTAAGCAATGATAAATTTGTAAGGATATTTTCTCCAAAGCCTTCTCTTGGTCCTTTTGCAATTTTCTCACTAGGGGGTTCCATTATTGCTCTTAAAGTAAAACCTTTTGTATCAATACTTAAAGCTTTATTTTGCCCTTCTATTAGTAAAATTGTATTTCCGTAAAGCAAATCGGAATAAATATCTTCAAATGTATTTTTTTCTTTTACATCATTTGAAAATAATATTTTTGTTTTTAATTTATCTAAAATATTAAATTTAAAAACAATTTTTTTATTTTCTAAAATTGGTTTAATTATATCTTCATCTATTCTTTCGCTGTTAGACATTCCGTCAATAAATAAAAGAAGATAACTTATTCCTTTGTTTTTAAATTCTCTGTATCTTATTGTGTCGTCATTATTAAATTGATTTTTTATTATTGCCTTGTTAATTTTTAAATTTTTATATAATTTATTCATTGTATACCTTTGGGAAAATTATTTATATAGATTATTTTTTCCAAAATATTAATTTGTATACTTTTTAATAAAATAAAAAAGCACCTTTTATAAGGTGCTTTTTTTTAAAATAAGCTATAAAACATATTTTTTATACTGAACGTATTAGAACTTTTTAAACTTGCTTGGGTTACTTTATTATTTCTGATTCTTCCTTCATTATCTTGAACATGTACAGTAAATGTTTTTTCTCCAAGTTTTGTTCCGTTATAGCTTACAGAGCAGGTCATTGAATATGATCCCGGAGAGTCGCTGTCAAAGTCATCATCATCAATTATTGTTACAGAACCATAATCTGTTGACCCATCAGATAAAGTTACTATGGCTGAAGGTGAATAATAATCTTCGCCTTTACTTATTGTAATTGATGAAGGACTTAGTGAGAATGACGATACTGTAGGACTTGATGAACCACTAACACTAATTGTAGCACTTGCAGTTAATGTTGTTCCTTCTTGTGTGTATTTAGCGGTAATTGTTGCACTTCCGCTGCTTACACCTGTTATTGTACTTCCTGATACTCTTGCTACAGAACTATTACTTGAAGATATACTTGCACTAATATTTTTAGTTGAGCCATCGGCCAAAGTTCCGGTTACAGTTGCTGTAGCTGTTTGTCCTGCCTCAATAGAGCCTGGGCTTATTGTTAATTTTATAGAATGTACAGTTGATTTTCCATGTACATCACAAGAACCTTTTAGACTGTATTTTGCTTGTGATCCAATTTCATTTTTACCTGTTACTCCAGGTGGATAAGTTATCTTACTTAAATCTAATAGTACAGATGTTTTAACTTGATCCGTAGGACAATATTCTGTTGCTTTTTTCTTTGATGCTTCACATATTTTTGCTGAAACATGAATGTTATCACTTCCGCTAGGTCCTTTACCTGTTAAGAAGTACTCTGTGTATACTTTAGAGCCTCTTGGGTCTTTTGAAGAAAGGGAAGTAGGGTTTTTACCTGATACTCCGTCTACTTTTGCTTGGTAAACATCATCTGGTTGAGATGCAAACTTACTGTTTTCTATGTCTTTTTTATCATATATTTCACTAAAGGCTTCTTTCCAGAAAGCTGCGGGACCATTTGTAGAACCCCCATAAGTACCGATGTTTAAGTTATAGGTTGTTCCGTCTACTGTGACGACGTTCTGGTCATAACCATACCATACCGCTCCGGAATATTCAGGAGTATAACCACAGAACCATGCATGTCTGTTTTCATCTGTTGTACCTGTTTTACCGGCTACTTCTGTACCATCGATTGAAATATATGTTGTACCGCCTTTTACAACATTTTTAAGAATATCTGTGATAATAAAAGCTGTTCCTTCTTCAAATACTTTTACTTTTTCAGATTTATTACTTAATATTATTTCACCGTTTTTATCGGTTATTTCTGTATACATAATAGGAGTTTGTCTAACTCCACCATTTGCAAAGGTTGTATAAGCACTTGCCATCGCTAGTGTTGATTGACCATGAGTATAACCACCGAGAGCCAATGCGGCAGGGTTTAAGTCATTTACATCATTTTCATCTTTTACAATATCAAGTCCAAGTTTTTCTGCATAAGGAAGAATTGTTTCTGTTCCGGTTTGTAACATTGCTTGAACTGCTACTGTATTTACAGAATTTGTTAGGGCATTTCTAACTGTCATTAGTCCTTGATTTCCTCCACCGGAGTTTTTAGGTGACCATCCTCCGTAAGAAATTGTTGTATCATTAAATGTTGTGCCTGCGGTAATTTTTCCCGAGTCAATTCCCGGAGCATAGGTTGTAAGTGGTTTTGTAGATGAACCAGGTTGGAATTTTTGAGTTGCCCTGTTCATAGATAAGCTTGCAGATTTTTCTCTACCTCCAACTATTCCTACTACATTTCCTGTTTTATTTTCAATTACAGTCATACCAACTTCCGGATTATATTCTACTTCTTCGCCTTTTTGTTTTGTCATTGCAGCACTAGCTTGACTTGCAGAATATGATTGAGAAGGGAAGATAGAATCATCTTTTGCAGTTTTTTCAAGTGCATCTTGAACATCAGGGTCAACTGTTGTTTTTATTGTTAATCCATTATTAAGAATAAATGTTGATGCATCTTCTTTTGAATAATTATATTTTTCTGCAATATCATTTACAACTTGTTCATATACAGCATCTGTGAAATAAGAGTATACTGTGTTACTTTTGTTTTCAACCAATCCAATTTTGTTATTCTTTAATTCGTCCACTGCTATATCGTATTCTTCTTTACTTATATGATTTAAATCATACATTTTTTGGACTACTTCTAACGCTCTTTCTTGGTTGTTTTCATCGTATGCAAGAACTGTTTTTCCTTCAGAATTTTTTTCTTTTACAAGGGTATATTCACCATCTCCGTTTTCATCTTCATATACAAGTGGATTGTAATATGTAGGAGCATTGATTATTGATGCTAAAACAGCAGCTTGAGCAATTGAAAGTTCATCAACATCTTTTTTGAAGAAATATTGTGCTCCTGATTGAATACCCCATGCTTGGGACATGTTTACTTTATTTAAATAGGCTTCAAGAATTTCTTCTTTTGATAGTTTCTTTTCAACTTCGATTGCAAGTTTCCACTCTTGAACTTTACGTTTAATTGATGTTTCACTTGTTAAATGTGTTAATTTAATTAATTGCTGTGTTATGGTACTACCACCGGGACCGTCCGTGCTTCCTGATGTTAAAACTCCAAGAATAGCTTTACCAGTACCTATAAGGTCAACGCCTCCGTGTTCATAGAAACGTTTGTCTTCTATTGATACAAAAGCTAATTGAACAATTTCCGGTATTTCTTCTATACTTACAGGTTCTCTATTTTCAGAACCTTGAAGTTCCTGATAGTATTTTCCATCTTTATCTAATAAATGAGTTGCACTCGCATAATTAAATTTATCTAAATCAAGTGCAGGTGCTTGAGCCATCCATACAAGCATTAGAGCGAACCCACCTATAAAACATACAATACCTAAAGTAACAATAGCTGCAAGAACTCTTTTGAAAGTTATTTTTTTGCCTGGTCCTTTTTTGAATTTTCCTTTGCCAGCTTTATTTTTACCTAAGATGCTTTTCTTGGTAATGTTGCTTTTTTTCATGTTGTCTTTAGGTTTTTTAACTCTGACTCTTTTCTTACGCACTTTTACTTTTTTTTGCATATTATTAGGAGTCATGTTGTCGTTTGTGCTCATTTTTTACCTCCAAATTTATATGACATAGCATATTCTTTAACATTATATAGCATAGAAATATTTTTATCAATGCTATATGTTCCATTTTGGAAATATTTAATAAAATTTTAACATTATTATCACTTTTTTGTAATTAATTTTATTTATAAAAAAAGTAAAATATTTAAATTTATATAAATAAAGTATTTATAAAAAGAGCAAAATTATATATAATATATTTTTATGATAAGTAAAATAAAGAATACATTTGGAGGTACAAATGAAATTAGAACAAAATAAAGTATATTCAAACTTTATATTGAAAAATGTAAAAAATGTTCATGAAATAAATTCTGTTTCATATGAATTTGAGCATATAAAATCTGGTGCAAAACTTTTATATATTAAAAATGATGATAACAACAAAGTGTTTAGCATAACATTTAGAACTCCTCCTGTTGATAATACGGGAAGTGCTCATATTTTAGAGCATAGTGTTCTTTGTGGTTCAAAAAAATATCCTTTAAAAGAACCTTTTGTTGAGCTTATAAAATCATCACTTAACACTTTTTTAAATGCAATGACTTTTTCAGATAAAACGATGTATCCAATCGCAAGTACAAATGAAGCTGATTTTAGAAATTTAATGGATGTTTATTTGGATGCTGTTTTTAATCCTTTAATATATGATAAAGAAGAAATTTTAAAACAGGAAGGATGGCATTATCATATAGAAAATAAAAATGATGAAATAAAATACAATGGTGTTGTTTATAATGAAATGAAAGGTGCCTTTTCTGATCCTGAAGATATTCTTGCAAGAAGCATAGAATCTAATTTATATAAAGACACTCCTTATTTTTATGAATCAGGTGGGGATCCTGAATATATTCCTGATTTAACTTATGAAGAATTTTTGAATTTTCACAAAAGATATTATCATCCGATTAATTCTTACATTTATATATATGGTGATACTGATATTTTACGTCACCTTGAGTATTTAGATAAATCTTATCTTTGTAATTATGAAAAAATAGAAATAGATTCAAAAATTAATGAACAAGTTGATTTTACCAATATTGAAAAAAGGGTTGAAAAATACTATTCTGTAAGTTCAAATGAAAATATAGACAATAAATATTTACTTGCTTTAAATTACAGCATAGGTAATGTTTTAGATGTTAAACTTGGTCTTACTTTTGGAATATTATGTAAGATTCTTTTTGATTCTGATTCTTCATATTTAAAGAAAGCCCTTCTTGATGCGAAAATCGCTGATGAAGTTGTTCTTGATTATAACAATGGAATACTTCAACCTGTATTTAGTATAGTTGCTAAAAACGCAAAGAAGGACAAAATAGAATTATTTAAAGAAACTGTTATATCTACATTTAAAAAAATCATTAATGATGGTATAGATAAAGATATTATTAAATCTGCTATTAATAATTTTGAATTTGAATTAAAAGAAGCTGATACAGGAACATATCCAAAAGGTCTAATTTACGGTATTACAATAATGGAAAGTTGGTTATATGACGGAAATCCGACTTTACTTTTAGAGTATGAAGATGCATTAGAGCAAATAAAAAAAGAAGCCGAAAATGGTTTGTTTGAAAATGTTATAAAAGAATTTATTGTAGAAAATGATAAATATAATTTTGTGATACTCTCACCAAAAGAAAATTTATCAGAAATAAATGATAAAATTTTAAAAGAAAAACTTGGAGAATTTAAAAAAGCGTTAAATGATAAAGAGTTGGAAAGTTTGGTAGAAAGTACAAAATCTTTATTAAAAGCTCAACAAACACCTGATAGTGATGAAGTAAAAGCTTTGGTTCCGAGAATTTCAATAAAAGATATAGATGAAAATCCTATTGTTGTAAATGATGTTGAAATTATTCATGAAGGTAATAATGATATTTACGTAAGAGTAGACAATACAAAAGATATAACTTATTTAGATATAAATTATGAAGTATCTTTATATTCAAATGAAGAAATTCATGCTTTGTCTCTTCTTACAAAATGTTTTGAAAATTTTGATACTAAAAACTTTGATATGATTCATTTAAATAATGAAATAAATGAAAATTTAGGTGATATTTTATTTACTGTTTCACCATATCAAAACGTAAAAAATCCTGAAGATTTTAGATCATTTTTCACTTGCTGTATAAAGGCATTTAGTGAAAAAGAAGATAAAATGTATGATATAATGGAAGAGCTTTTACTTAGAAGTGATTTTGACAACAAAGAAAAGTTAAAAGATGTTATAAAAGAAGAGTTATCTAAGACACAATCTAAGATAATGTCGGCAACACATAAAATGGTTTTAAACGAAATGTTTGCTAAAATAAGCAAAAAATTTAAGTTTATTACTCTTTTAAGTGGAATAAGTTATTATAATTTTCTAAAAGAATTAAATGATAATTTTGATGAGAGATATGAATTAATCATAAATTTATTTAAAGAACTTATAAATAGAATCATATCTTCAAGAAAAGATGTTATAATAACTGTAAGCAAAGAAGATAAACAAACAAGTATTCAAAAAGCTAAAGAATTCATTAATAAATATGAAAGTTCATCTGAAACATTAATTAAATTTGACTATGAAGAAAACAAAGAAAATACTTCTATTATAATGCCTTCACTTGTTAATTATGTAGGGCAAGGGTATTTATATAAAAATTTAGGTTATGAATATGAAGGTTCAATGCTTGTATTAAAGAAATATTTATCGACTGAATATTTATGGAATAATGTAAGAGTTATGGGCGGAGCATACGGTTCATTTATTCAAATTGATAAATATGGTAATTTAGGACTAGTTTCATATAGAGATCCAAATGTAAAAAGAACCTATGATGTATATAAAAATCTTTTTGAATGTATAAATAATCTTGATTTAACCGATGAAGATGTAAATAAACTTATAATTGGAACAATATCTGATATGGATATTCCTTTAACAGTATATGGAAAAATAAGAGAGTACGTTTCAAGAGTATATACATTGGATACTTACGAAGATATAAAGAAAAGAAGAAAAGAAGTATTAACGACTAAAAAAGAAGATTTAATTAAACATGCTAAAATGTTTGACGAGGTAATTAAAAATTCGGTTAAGTGTGTTGCCGGAAATAAAGCAAAAATAAATGAGTGTAAAGACTTATTTGATAATGAAATAACACTGTTTTAGACTAATAATCGAAAGGATGCAATATGCAAAACAAAAGAAGATTAAAAAGAGTTATTTTAAGCTTTTTAATGACTTTTATATTAATATTTAATTTTAGTTCAAGTATAAATGCAGCTGCGCCTACCGTAAAAAAAGGTTCGAGTTTAGGGCTGTATTTATATGAAGATTCAACCCAAAGTGAACTATATAATTATAATGGAAATAAAAAAATGTACCCTGCAAGCACTACAAAAATTATGACTGCAGCTGTTACATTGGATTATATTAAAGATTTAGATGAAGAAGTTACCGTAGGAAGCGAACTTGATTGGCTTCCTGCCGGTAGTTCTGTATCTGATTTAATAAAAGGTGAAGTCTTATCATATGAAGATTTGCTATACGGTTTAATGATTCCTTCCGGTAATGATGCAGCCATTGTTCTTGCATGTAATGTTGGAAATATTATAAATGGAGAAAAAACTTCCAAGGAAAAAGCATATGATATTTTTGTTGATGCAATGAATAAAAAAGCAAAAGAACTTGGAATGAATGATACTCATTTTACTAATCCTCATGGTTTTCACGATAGCAATCATTATTCTACTGCTCATGATATGGTTTTAGTTGCTGCATATGCTGATAATAACGATTTTTATAATAGAGTTGTTAATTCTACATATTATGAAACAACTACCAATAAAATAACTCATAGGTGGTCAGGGCATAATTATATAATAGTTAAATCCAGCGATTATTTTTACAGTCTCGCAAAAGGGGATAAAACCGGATATACATCTCAGGCTGGAAGATGCGTAATTGTTTCCAGTGAAAATGTACAAGGTGTAAAATACTATGCCGCCGTACTTCATGCATCTTCTACAAAAGAACAGTTTACATATGCGAAAGATCTTTTAAAATATGGTAATACGGAAACAAAAAAACTTTTAATAGAAGAAAAAGATAAAACTCTTTATAAATACACGGTGCAAAACCTGGCTCTTGGAGAAACAGGTGAGTTAAAAGTTAAAGTCAATGATGATATTTATGTTTATTCAAATAAAAATTCAACAGAGGAAAATTTTAGAATAGAATTTTCACCAAATGAAGATTATTTGAAGAAAACAGCAGGAGAGGAATTAGAACTTGTAAATTCCATACATGAGGATGACAATATAGGAAATATTAACGTTTATTTCAATAATAAACTTTTTAAAAGTGTTCCTGCATTTTCTAAAAGTGACGTAAACATGAGGTCAGCTTTTGATATATTTATTACAAATGCGCTTATATTTATAGCTTTAGCTTGTCTTATTGTTATGGCTCTTGTTATTTCTTCAAAACACAGAACAAAAAAGAGAATAGAAAAAAGAAAAAAAACAAGAAGAAGAAGACTTCAAAATGAAATAAAAGCCTATGGCTCACAAAGTGTAAGACCAAGACCTGCTTATAATTCAGAGGGAAAAAAGATTAAAATCGCAAAAAAAAATAAACCTCAAAAAAGACGTCCACTTACAAAAAAAGTTTATAAAAAAGGTAAAAGAAGAAGATAGAAATGAATGATAAAACTTTTAAAGCTTTAGAATTTAATAAAATAATTTCACTAATAAGTGAACATGCTTACAGCGATAATGCAAAAGAAGAAATTTTAAGTTTATTGCCAACAGATAATATTTATTTAATTTCTGATAAATTAAATGAACTTGATGAACTTGTTAAATTTTCTCTTTCTTTTTCATCGCTTCCTATTTATGGTTATAAAGTAAATAAAGATATAATATCAAGAGCATCTAAAGACGGAATACTTATAAATGATGATTTTATAAATATTTCAAAAAGCATAAAATGTGCTACTTTGGTAAAAAAACATATTTTATCTAATTTGTCGCAAGAAGATACTTATCCTACATTGGAAGATTATGCTAATAACATTGAAGATTTATCTTATCTTCAAAAGGAAATTGACAGAGTAATAATAGATAGTGAAACCATAAGTGATAAAGCAAGCAGTACTCTTTATGATATAAGAAGAAACATAAAAAATACAAATAATAAAATAAGAGAAAAATTAAACAGTATTATAAATTCAAATAAGTATCAAAAATACTTAAGTGAAAATATTGTAACTATAAGATATTCAAGATATGTTGTTCCAGTAAAATCTGAATATAAAGGTGAGGTTAGAGGTATTGTTCATGATACATCTCAAAGTGGTGCAACATTATTTATTGAACCTGAGGCAATAGTAAATTTAAACAATAAATTAAAAGAACTTGAAATAAGTGAACAAAAAGAAATTGAAACTATTTTAAAAATTTTATCACTAAAGATAAAAGAAAATGCAAATAGTTTGAAATTTAACGAAAACATTCTTTTATATTTAGATGTTTTAAATGCTAAAGCAGATTTTTGTATAAAAAACGAATACAGTAAACCTATTATAAGTGAAGATAACACGATTGATTTGAAAAAAGCCAGACATCCTCTCATAGATATAAACAAAGTTGTACCTTCAAACATTGTTTTAAATAAAGATTTTAAAGCTTTGATAATTACGGGTCCAAATACAGGCGGGAAAACGGTTACTTTGAAAACAGTTGGCTTATGTTCACTTTTAATGCAGTGTGGACTTTTTATTCCTGCAAATGAAAATAGTTGTCTGCCGATTTTTGAAAATATTTTTGCTGATATAGGAGATAAGCAAAGTATTGCTCAAAGCTTAAGTACTTTTTCTTCTCATATGACAAATATAGTTGATATTGTTAATTCTTCAAATGATAAAACACTTGTTTTAATAGATGAATTAGGAGCCGGCACAGATCCTGTGGAAGGTTCTGCTCTTGCCGTTGCAATAATAGACAGACTTAAAAATATCGGGGCAAAAGTTTTTGCAACAACTCATTATAGTGAAATAAAGGAATATGCCATAACTAAAAAGGATGTAATGAATGCAAGCGTTGAATTTGATGTTGAAACTTTATCTCCAACATATAAATTAATACTTGGTATTCCAGGTAAATCCAATGCATTTGAAATTTCTAAAAAACTTGGACTTGATATTTCAATAATTGAAAAAGCAAAGAAAAATATAAAAAAAGAAAATAGAGATATCGAACAGCTTATAAAAGAACTTAATGACAAAACAGCTTTAGTTGAAAAAGAAAAAAATGAAGTTGAAAAATTGTTAGCTGAAAATGAGAAGTTAAATAATGAGTTAACAAAAGAAAAAGAATATATAGAAAACAATAAGTCAAAAATTATGCTTGATGCTTCTTTAAAAGCAAAAGATATTATTGCAGATGCAAAAAGAGAGTCTAAAGAAATTATAAACAAATTAAATAGAATTAGCATTCCAAAAAATGTTAATGCTAATAATGATAAATATAAAAAAGATATTGATAAAATTAAAAACCAAATAAAAGAAAAAGAAGAACTTTTAAATTCTTATATTCCTTCTCATGAAATAAAGAAACAAGAGAACAAACAAAACAAAAAAGAGGATTTCAAAGCTGGACAGGAAGTATATATAAAAAGTTTGGATCAATATGCAACTATACTTGGTTTTGATAATAAAAATAATGTGTTTATTCAAGCTGGTATAATAAAAACAAAAATTCCAATTTCTAAAATAGAACCTTCTAAAAGAGAAAAAGAACAGCTACAGAAATCTGTTATTAAATATTCAAATACAAAAGCGAAAACTATTAAAACAAGTTTGGATTTAAGAGGAATGTATGCAGATGATGCTATTTTAAAAGTTGAAAAATATTTAGATGATGCATATTTGGCTAACTTAAAACTTGTTACAATAATTCATGGGAAAGGTACCGGGGTACTAAAAAAAGCCGTTAGTGAACTACTAAAAAATCATCCATATGTAAAAAAATACAGACTTGGTGATATAGGTGAAGGTGGAGATGGTGCTACTGTTGTAACATTAAAATAAAATATATTTAACATATAATAATAAATAAAGAAAAGGAATTAACTATGAATATTATAATTGTTGGTTGTGGTAAAGTAGGAAGTACTATTGCAGAACATTTGCATGATGAAGGTCACTCTATTGTTGTTGTTGACAGAAGAGCTGATAAACTTGAAACTTTAAGTAATAAAATTGATATAATGACTGTTGAAGGTAATGGCGCAACAAATAGCATTTTAAATGAAGCAGGAATTGAGAATTGTGATTTACTTATTGCTGTTACAAGTTTAGATGAAGTAAACTTATATTGTTGTTTAATTGCAAAGAAAGCAGGCGCAAAAAATACAATTGCAAGAGTTAGAAATCCTGAATATGCGGAAGATATTCATATTGTAAAAGATGATTTAGGATTATCGCTTTGTATTAATCCGGAACTTACAGCGGCAAATGAAATTTCAAGGCTTATTAGATATCCCGGAGCAATTGAAATTAACAGATTTACAAAAGGTGGAGTTGAATTATATAAATTAAAAATTCCTGAAAAATCAAAATTAGACGGTAAACTTATAAAAGATATTAATGTAAAAGATAAAAGTAATTTTCAAATTTGTGTAATTGAGCGTGATGATGATGTTTATATTCCATCCGGTGATTTTATGCTGAAAAGTTTAGATAAAATATATATATTATCAAAACCTGCTGATGCAATGAAAATGTTTAAAGTTTTTGATATTAACGTTGAAAAGGGAAGAACTGCAATTTTAGTTGGTGGTGGAAAAATTGCGGTTTATCTCGCAAAATTCTTAATTTCGAGTAATATTTCTGTAAAAATTGTAGAAATGAATGCAGAAAGATGTGAAGAATTAAGTGATATTGTTCCAAATGCAACAATTCTTTGCGGAGATGGCTTGGATAAAGAATTTTTACTTGAAGAAGGTCTTGCCACCGTTGATTCTTTTGCTTCACTAACGGGTTTAGATGAGGAAAATATTATTTTATCTTTATATGCGGCAAGTGTATCTAATGCTAAAATTATTACAAAAATAAATAAATTATCTTTTGATAATATAATTAGCAAAATGGATATTGGCAGTGTAATAGAGCCTAAATATATTACAAGTGAATATATTATTCAATATGTAAGAGCAATGCAGAATTCTTTAAGCAGTAATGTAGAATCAGTGTATAAAATTGTCGGAGGACAGGTTGAGGCATTGGAATTTAGTGTAAAAGAAGAATCATTTATTACGGGTATAAAACTACAGGAACTTGAGCTTAAAGATAATTTATTGGTTGCAAGTATAAGCAGAAATGGTAATTTAATTATTCCTTCCGGTTCTGATACTATTGAAGTCGGGGACAGTGTAATAATTGTAACAACACATAAGAAATTAAGAGATTTAACAGATATAGTAAGAAATTAATTATATTTAGATTTGGAGATTTAATATGAATAAGGGAATGATAAAGCATATTACAGGTTGGGTTTTTATTTTGATGGGTATAGTTTTACTTCTTCCAACTTTGGTTGCTTTAATTTATAAAGAAACAACAAGATATTCTTTTATTATCATTTCATTGATTAGTTTTATAATAGGTCTATTATTAATATATAAAAAGCCTAAAAATCAGGTGATATATGCAAAAGAAGGATATGCGATTGTTGCTCTTAGTTGGATTATAATAGCATTAATAGGTGCAATGCCTTTTATTTTAAGCGGAGAAATACCAGTTTTTTTTGATGCTCTTTTTGAAAGTTCTTCGGGTTTTACTACTACAGGGGCAAGTGTTGTTGCCGATGTGGATGCTTTGAGTAAATGTACATTGTTTTGGCGTTCTTTTATGCATTGGCTTGGAGGAATGGGAGTTTTAGTCTTTATAATAGCCGTTATACCTTTGATAGGAGGGGGACAAAATATGCATCTTATGAGAGCAGAATCTCCCGGTCCTATGGTAGGTAAATTAATGCCTAAATTAAGAAGTACTCCTATGATTTTATATGGTATATATTTTGGATTAACGGTTATAGAAGTTATTCTTTTGATTATTGGGAAAATGCCTTTATTTGATGCCATTTTAAATTCCATGGCAACTGCAGGTACCGGTGGTTTTTCAATGAGTAATGCCGGAATGAGTTTGTATAATACATATTGTCAATTTGTCATTTCTATTTTTATGATACTTTTTGGAGTAAATTTTAATATTTATTTTTTAATACTTGGGAAAAAAATAACAAGAGCGTTTAAAAATGAAGAAGTAAGATGTTATTTAGCCATAATTGCTCTTGCAACTATTGTAATAGCTTTTAATATTAGAGGAGATTATTCTTCAATATGGATGGCTTTTCATCATTCACTTTTTCAGGTTGCAAGTATAATGACTACAACAGGTTTTTCAAGTGTGAATTTTAATTTATGGCCACAGCTTTCAAAAACGATACTTTTAATTTTAATGTTTATAGGAGCATGTGCAGGAAGTACCGGAGGAGGTATAAAAGTAAGCAGATTTATTATTTTATGTAAAGATGCTTTTAATGAACTTTCAATGCTTATTCATCCGAGAAGAGTAAAAATAATGAAAATGGATGGAAAGAAAATAGAAAAGAAAACATTCCATAATGTTTGTGCATATTTATTCATTTATACGATAATTTTTACGGTATCATTATTACTTATATCTTTAAATAATTATGATTTTGCAACGAACTTTAGTGCTGTTGCAGCTACAATGAATAATATAGGTCCCGGATTAAACCTTGTTGGTCCTGCAACAAATTATGGATTTTTATCAGATTTTTCAAAATTGGTATTATCATTTGATATGATAGCAGGAAGACTTGAATTGTTTCCACTTTTAATTTTATTTGCTCCGGGAACATGGAAAAAATAGTTTTTCTAAGAGGGGTTTATGTTAAGAGAATATCATGGTATAGTTATAAAAAATATAAAATATTCGGATAATGATAGGATACTTACTGTTTTTACAAAAGAAAGAGGTAAAATAAGCGTTATGGCAAAAAACGCTGCTTCAAAAAGAAGTAAGGTAATAGCCCAAACAAGTACGTTTTCTTATAGTTATTTTGTATTATATCCAGGGAAAAATTTTTATACATTAAAAAGTGCTGATTATATAAAAAGTTTTCCGGGAATACAAACAGATCTTGAAAGACTTTCTTTTGCAAGTTATATTTGTGAGCTTATTGATATATTTTATGAAGATAAAATGGAAGAAGAAATAACTTTTAATCTTTTATTTTATACTTTGGATTTAATTCAAAAATGTAAAATAGAAAATATATCTTTTGTAGCTCTTATGTTTATGTTAAAGCTGCTTGGTATTTCAGGGATTATTCCTGATTTTAAATATTGTAACATATGCGGTGATGCAAAAAGCAGTGATTACTACCTTGATTTTGAAAGCAGTATGTTGTCTTGCAAAAAATGCACAACAAAGTATTTTTCATCAAATAAATTAACTTTAAAACAAATAAATTTAATCAATGAACTTACTTATATAAACTTAAAGGATATTAAAAAAGTTGATTTTAAAAATATTTCTTTAAAGGAATGTAACAATATAATTGTAATTTTGAATAATTATATAACTTATAATCTTCAAAAGAAAACAAATAGTTTTAAATTTTTATCAGATATGATAGAATTAAATTAATATATGCAATAAATAAAAAATGGAGGAAGAAATGACAAGAAGGCTTAGTTTAAATGAAATAATAAGTATTACAAAAATGAGAGGAATAATATTCCCAGGTTCTGAAATTTATGAAGGACTTGCAAATAGTTTTGATTATGGTCCTGTCGGAACACTTATTTTAAATAATGTTAAAAATGCATGGTTTAAAAAATTTATTCAAGAATCACCTTACAATGTTGCGCTTGACAGTGCTATTTTGGTTAATCCAAAAGTTTGGGAAGCAAGCGGTCATCTTAAAAACTTTAATGATCCTTTAATGGATTGTAAAAATTGTAAATCTCGTTTTAGAGCTGATAAATTAATTGAAGATGATTTAGAAAAAAAAGGTCTTGATGCAAATGCTGATGGATGGAGCAATGAAAAAATGGAAAATTATATTGAAGAAAACAATATAGTATGTCCAAATTGCGGTAAACACGATTTTACAAAAATAAGACAATTTAACTTAATGTTTAAAACTTTCCAAGGTGTAACTGAAGACAGTGTTAATACAATTTATCTAAGACCGGAAACTTGTCAGGGTATTTTTATAAACTTTAAAAACGTTCAAAGATCAACAAGAAAAAAATTACCTTTTGGTATAGGACAAATTGGTAAGTCTTTTAGAAATGAAATTACACCTGGTAACTTTATTTTTAGAACAAGAGAATTTGAACAAATGGAACTTGAATTTTTCTGTGAACCAAAAGACGAAATGAAATGGTTTGAATACTGGAGACAATATTGTTTTGATTTCTTAGTTTCTCTTGGAATTAATAAAGAAAACATAAGATTCAGAGATCATGCAAAAGAACAATTATCTCATTATTCAAATGCTACAACAGATATAGAATATGAATATCCTTTTGGATGGGGTGAACTTTGGGGAATAGCAGACAGAACTGATTTCGATTTAAGATCACATGAAGAATTCTCAGGTAAAGATATGAAATATGTTGATCCTATAACAAATGAAAAATTCCATCCATATTGTATTGAGCCGAGTGTTGGAGCAGGTAGATTATTCTTTACACTTCTTTGTGATTGTTATGTAGAAGAAACTTTAGAAGATAATACAACCAGAAACGTATTTAAATTACATCCTTATTTGGCTCCTTATAAGGTAGCAGTACTTCCATTAACAAAGAAATTATCTGAAAAAGCAACTGAAGTATATGCTGAGCTTTCTAAATATTTTATGGTTGATTATGATGAAGCCGGTAATATTGGTAAAAGATATCGTAGACAAGATGAAATCGGTACTCCTTACTGTGTTACAATAGACTTTGATACATTAGAAGATGGTGCTGTTACTGTAAGGGACAGAGATTCAATGGAACAAGAAAGAATAAAGATTGAAGATTTAGTTAAATATATTAGCGAAAAAGTTATGTTTTAATTAATAACCTTAATAAATATTACATTTGTCGTGATGATTATATAAACATGGCAAGTGTAATATTTTTTTTATGGGGTATTCGTATTGTAATTGTTTAAAAAATATAGTAAAATAATATTAATAATTAATGTAAAAGTTTAAATTATATATTTAAAGGAGAAAAGTATGTCATTAAAAGATATTATCAACATGCATAACAGAGAAAAAGAAGAAAAAAAACAGTTAAGGCTTAGAAAAAAAATTGAAAAGAAAAAAACTATTGAGCCTATGACTAGAGAGCAAATAGAAGCAGAAGGAGATATACTTGAACTTTTTAAAGAAAAAATAGATTACAGAGCAAGATGTTTAGAACAAAAACGTATCGTTGATGCAAACATTACCAATAAAGATATTATGATTATAATTGATATTATGTTGGAAGATTTTGATAAATATAAAGAATTTTTATTAGAGCAATGTAAAAACGGCAGTTATGAGCTTAAATATTCAGCAAGTGTTATTTGTCTTAGAACAGGTTTTAATACAAATGAAGCTTTGGAAAATTTAAGATATTTTGCAAGACATAAAAAACAAAATGGTGTTATTGCATATGAAGCAAGAGAAATTTTAAAAAGATTTCATGAAAAAAGACTTCCATCTTATGAAGGATTTGAAGTTCAATATAAAAACTAGTTAATATGCTGTTTTACAGCTTATTATAAATATTACAGTTTTTTACTGTGTAATGTCATAAACATTTATTGAGGAGGATGGTTAAAATGTGTGCTAAAAAATTTGTTTATGCCTTTAAAGAAGGAAATGCAAGCCAAAGAGATTTACTAGGTGGTAAAGGAGCAAACTTGGCAGAAATGACAAGTATAGGTTTACCTGTACCTCAAGGTATTACAATCACAACAGAGGCTTGTATAGATTATTACAAAACCGGTTGTGAAATTGATAAAGAAATTATCAACCAAATTTATGAAAAATTAGCTGAACTTGAACAAATAACAGGAAAACAGTTTGGCGGGGTTGAAAATCCATTGTTGGTTTCAGTTCGTTCTGGAGCAAAGATATCAATGCCTGGAATGCTTGATACAATATTAAACTTAGGTTTAAACGACAGAACAGTTGAAGCTTTAGCAAGGAAAACAGGAAACGAAAGATTTGCATATGATAGTTATAGACGTTTTATACAAATGTTTTGTGATGTTGCACTTGGAATGAATAGAAATTTATTTGAAGATATTCTTACAACAAGGAAAAAACAACAGGGATACAAATATGATACCGAACTTACAACCTTTGATTTAAAACAAGTTGTAAAACAATACAAAGAATTATTCTTAGATCAAAAAGGATATGAATTCCCAGATGATCCTAAAGAACAATTAATGGCTGCTGTTGAAGCTATTTTCAAATCATGGAACAACCCAAGAGCTATTGCTTATAGAAAATTAAATGATATACCAAATCGTATTGGTACTGCTGTAAACGTTCAATCAATGGTTTACGGTAATATGGGACAAACATCAGGAACAGGGGTTGCATTTACAAGAAACCCTGCAACAGGTGAAAATAAAATTTTTGGTGAGTTCTTGATGAATGCTCAAGGTGAAGATGTTGTTGCCGGTATTAGAACACCTCAACATATTGATACTTTAAAAGATGTAATGCCTTCAGTTTATGATGAGTTTATCAGTGCATGTAAACTTTTGGAAAATCATTACAAAGATATGCAAGATATTGAATTTACAATTGAAGAGGGTAAATTATACTTACTTCAAACACGTGCAGGAAAGAGAACTGCTCAAGCTTCATTAAAAGTTGCGGTTGATATGGTTGAAGAAGGTTTAATTACAAAAGAAGAAGCTATCTTAAGACTTGAACCTTCAACATTAAATCAATTGTTACATAAAGGTTTCGATACTGATGAGTTAGCAAAAGCTATTCCTTTGACAAAAGGTCTTCCTGCTTCTCCGGGTGCCGGTTGTGGTAAAATTTACTTCTCTGCAGAAGATGCTGTTGAAGCAAAAGAAAGAGGAGAAGAAGTATTACTTGTTAGAAAAGAAACTTCACCTGAAGATATTGAAGGTATGAACTCTGCAAATGGTATTTTAACTGCTACAGGAGGTATGACTTCTCATGCTGCCGTTGTTGCCAGAGGTATGGGTAAATGCTGTGTAGCCGGTTGTGAAGCTGCTCATGTTAACGAAGAAGAAAAATATGTTGAAATAGGCGGTAAAATATTCTATGAAGGATATTATTTATCAATAAACGGTTCAACAGGTAATGTATACGAAGGAAAGATTAAAACTGTAGATGCTGTTTTATCAGATGACTTTAATAAAGTAATGGAATGGGCTGATGAAATAAGAAGACTTAAAATAAGAACAAATGCAGATACAGTAAAAGATGCAACTGTTGCTGCTAATTATGGTGCAGAAGGTATCGGATTATGCAGAACAGAGCATATGTTCTTTGAAGCTGATAGAATTTTTGCTTTTAGAAAAATGATTTGTGCTAAAACATTAATTCAAAGAGAAGATGCATTAGCTGAAATTCTACCAATGCAAAAGAATGATTTTAAAGGTCTATTTAAAGCAATGGGTGGAAAACCAGTTGTTATCAGACTTCTTGATCCACCACTACATGAATTCCTTCCTAAAGAAGATGAAGATATTAAGCAACTTGCAAAAGACATGGGATTAACTTTTGAAGAATTAAAAGCAAGAGTAAACGAACTTCATGAACTTAACCCAATGCTTGGTCATAGAGGTTGTAGACTTGCTGTAACATATCCTGAAATTGCAAATATGCAAACAAGAGCTATCATAATGGCTGCAATCGAAGCAAAACAAGAAGATAATTTAGATATTACTCCTGAAATTATGGTACCTTTAGCAGGTAGTTATTTAGAACTTAAATATGTAGTTGACAGAATAAGAGAAACTGTAAATGATATATTTAAAGAAACAGGAATTAAAATTGATTACAAAGTTGGTACTATGATTGAAATACCAAGAGCTGCATTAACTTCAGATCAACTTGCAAAAGTTGCGGAATTCTACTCATTTGGTACAAATGACTTAACACAAATGACATATGGATTTAGTAGAGATGATGCCGGGGTTTATATTAAAGAATATATTGAAAAAGGTATTTTCCCTAAAGACCCATTTGCAACAATTGATACTGAAGGTGTTGGTCAACTTGTTGATATGGCGGTTAAGAAAGGCAGAGAAGTTAATCCAGATATTCACTGTGGTGTTTGTGGTGAACAAGGTGGGGATCCTGCAAGTATTGAATTCTTTGACAGTGTAGGACTTGATTATGTATCATGTTCTCCATTCAGGGTTCCAATTGCAAGACTTGCTGCTGCTCAAGCTAGAATAAAAAATTCTAAGAAATAAAAATTACTAAAAGGCACTTTTATAAGTGCCTTTTTTTTGAAGGTTAAATATATGAATGAAGACTATAAAATAAGAAAAATAAAAGGTAATGAGATATATTTTTTGAAAGATTTTACTTATTATGCAATTTATGTTGGAAATAATATTACAATTTCAAAAGATATTTTAAAAGATCCAAATATTAAAATATATTATGAGAATTTCAAATTAAATAAAGATATTTGTTATGTATGTGAACATAAAGGAAAAATTATTGCTATGATTTGGAGCATATTGTTTGATGATAATATACATGGATATGGATATGTTTCGAAAGAGATTCCTGAATTATGTATGTCTGTTGAAAAAAGTTACAGAAATAAAGGTATTGGAGAAAATTTATTAAAAATATTTTTACTAAATTTAAGACCAATGTATAATAATGTATCCTTATCTGTAAGTAAAGATAATTATGCAAAAGATTTATACTTGAAATATGGGTTTAAAATTTATAAGGAAAATAAAGATGACTATATAATGTTAAGCGAAAAGTAAAAAATTTTTTGATAAATTTGTCATATATTAAATAAAACTTGACAATATTATGTAAAAATGGTAAAAAAGAAAGGTAAATATAAAATGATAGAGGTGCGGTGTTCATCAGTACTTTATATTATATTTTGGGACTTATATAAAGGAAAGGGGATACTGCCGAAGAATATATATTACCCAAATAATTTATATTCTGGTATATTACATAATATGTAATATACTGTCACGATTGTGGAGCGCTATCTATAGTAAATTTATTTTGCCATGAATGCGTCCTAAAGTGATGTCATTTAAGGCTTTTTTATTTGTCTTTATTTACATAATTTAAATAAATTGAAGGGGTGTACGATGAAAATTTCAAAGAAGAAATTAATGACGGGAATTGCTAGCTTTATGCTTATTTTAATGTTAGTATTCCCAATCTTAGGTGCAGAAACAACTGAAGCAGCTAAACCAGCTATGTATGCAACTTTCTGGTCTTTAGTTCCTCCAATTATTGCTATTGTTCTTGCACTTATTACAAAAGAAGTTTACAGTTCATTATTTATAGGTATTGTTTTTGGCGGTATTTTTTATGCTGCAGGTAGTTTTGAAGGAACTGTAACTCATGTATTAAATGATGGTATTATTGCTGTTCTTTCAGACAGTTACAATGTAGGTATTTTAATTTTCCTTGTTGTTCTTGGAGGAATGGTTGCCTTAATGAATAAAGCAGGCGGTTCTGCTGCTTTTGGTAACTGGGCAAGTAAAAAAATAAAAACACGTGCAGGTGCTCAACTAGCAACGATTTTATTAGGTGTATTAATTTTTATAGATGATTATTTTAATTGTTTGACTGTTGGTAGCGTTATGAGACCAATAACAGATAAACATAAAGTATCAAGAGCAAAGCTTGCTTATCTTATAGATGCTACGGCAGCTCCTGTTTGTATTATTGCTCCTATATCTTCATGGGCTGCTGCTGTGACTGGATTTGTTCCGGGGGAAGATGGGTTTTCTGTATTTATTCAGGCAATTCCTTTTAACTTTTATGCATTTTTGACAATTACAATGATGATTTCTTTGGTTTTACTCAAATTTGATTATGGTCCTATGAAAAAACATGAGGAAAATGCATCAAAAGGAGATTTGCATTCTATTTTAAATTCGGGGTTTGTTGAAGAAGAATATAGTGATGTAAATGAAAATGGTAAAGTAATTGATTTAATTATTCCTATAATTTCTCTTATAATATGTTGTATTATTGGAATGGTTTATACTGGCGGTTTGTTTTCCGGAGCAGGATTTATAGAAGCCTTTTCAAACAGTGATGCATCTGTGGGATTATCTATAGGTAGTATATTTGCTTTGTTTATAACTGTTATTTTATATGTTGCAAGAAAAGTTTTGAAATTCAATGAATGTATGGATTGTATTCCAGAAGGGTTTAAAGCTATGGTTCCTGCTATTTTGATTTTGACTTTTGCTTGGACATTGAAAGCTATGACAGATAGTTTGGGAGCTGCTGAATTTGTTGGAGGTATGATGCAAAATAACGCAGCTTCTTTAATGAACTTTTTGCCGGCAATCATATTTTTGGTTGGATGTTTTTTATCTTTTGCAACGGGTACATCTTGGGGAACGTTTGGTATACTTATTCCTATAGTAGTTTCTGTATTTGCTAATTCAAATCCTCAACTTATGATTATATCAATTTCGGCTTGTATGGCCGGTGCTGTATGTGGAGACCATTGTTCTCCTATTTCCGATACGACAATTATGTCTTCAGCTGGTGCCAGATGTGATCATGTCAATCATGTATCGACTCAGCTTCCTTATGCTATGACTGTAGCAGCCGTATCTTTTGTAACATACATTATTGCAGGTTTTGTTCAAACAGCATGGGTATCACTTCCTATTGGTATAGTACTAATGGTAGCTGTTTTATATGCTATAAAGAATATAACTAAAAATAAATAATAAAAATATTTCAAATACAAAAAAAAGCATCATTTAATGATGCTTTTTTTTATTTAAAAATAATTATATGTTTGAAATATATATAAGCTTATATGATATTTCAGATAGTAAGATAGGGTAGGTGATAGTATACATATATTAATATTTAACGAATAGTAAGTTTTAATGCAATAAAAATTTTACAAAATATAAAGTTATATATCTTTTAAAATGACTAAAAAGTAAGGAGGTTTTTGCATTATTTTTATATATAACAAATATTTTATATAAAAATAATGTTACAAACAATATATAAAAATGTAATAACTATATTTATGGTTGTGTTTGTATGTAATATATGTACAATATATAGTATATAGTTATTTTTTTATGTGAAATTTGTGTGTATTATGTAACTTTTAATTGAAAAAAAATGGAAATAATGATATATTTATTGTAGATTATTGTCTAAAGAGGATTAAGCTTTAAAGGGGGTACGACCGTGACAAAAATAAGAAAAAATTTAGGAACTTTTATTTTAACAATTTTATGTTTATTAATGGTTTTTAGTTTTCAAAATTTCAGTGTTGTAAATGCTGCTTCGGGATTAGAAGACGAAAACCAAACAAAACTTGATCAGGCTACAGGTGTAGATACTGATGGGGATGTTTATAATGTTGAAGACGATGATAGCGGTAAAGTTGAAAGTAACGGGATTTCAACTTTTAGTGCAAAAAGTACATCTGTAAAAATTGTAAATTTTAGAACAAAAGGTAACGCCGTAACTAACTATACTGAAGTTGGAACGGGTGTTTCAGGTTATACTAATGGTGCTTATGGAGCTGATGCTGCATATCTTGGAACAAGCAACGGTAAAGTTAAATTTATGCTTTCAGGTGTTGTTGGCTGGGTAGATGAAGACGATGTACAAGTTATTAATTTTTCAAGTGCAAAATCATCAAGTTGTTATAAAGTATCAGGTGGAAGATTAATTCACTACATTACATGTGACATGACCACACCTGGACATGCTACATCTTTGGATAATGGTGCTGCACCATCATATTTAAAGAGCGGAACAACTTATTATAGTTATGATGGACATTATTTCTATACAAGTTATAGTACTATGCTTACTGATTATACTAAGGGTGTTCGTACAAATTCTGTAAATAAAAGTAATCCATACTATAATTACTTCCAATACCTTCCTTTAAGAAGTGAAACATCATACAGTTCAAGTTCATTAAATTCATTGTTAAATGCAAAAATAAGTGATTATACTTCATCTTCTTCAAAGATGAAAAGTACAGCAAGTACATTTTTAAAATATCAAAATACATATGGTGTAAATGCATTGTTGGCTATCGGAGTAGCCGGAAATGAAAGTGCATGGGGTACAAGTTCGATTTGTAAAAATAAAAATAACTTATTTGGTTTAAATGCTGTGGATAGTTCTCCTGGAACAAGTGCTAGTACATATGCAAGTATTGATGAATGTATAAAACAGTTTACTGAATCTTATATGTCAAAAGGTTATCTTAATCCAAATGATTGGAGAATGAAAGGTGGATTTTTAGGTAATAAAGGAAGCGGTATTAACGTGAGCTATGCTTCTGACCCATATTGGGGTGAAAAAGCTGCAAATATGGCATATACTCTTGATAAAAACGGCGGAAGAAAAGATGAAGGAAAATATACTATTGGTATAAAAGATACTATCAATACAAATCATAATAGTGTTAATGTAAGAAACAGTGCAAGCACATCAGGTAAAGTATTATATAATACTGATACATATTCAAATTATGCTGTTTTAATTTTAAATTCAAAAGCTACAAATTCATTCTACAAAATTCAAAGTGAACCTGCCTTAAATTCTGGTAGAACAGCTATAAGCAGTAACGGTAAATATGATTTTGACAGTATGTATGCTTATATTTCTTCTGATTATGTAACTATTGTTAATAAAGGAAGTGATGTAGCGGTAAGCAAATCATTATCTTCTATTTCAATTTCAACTGCTCCAAAGAAAACAACATATACAGCAGGGGAAACATTTGATTCAACGGGAATGGTTGTTAAAGCAAAATTTAGTGATGGAACTACAAGTGATGTTACAAAAAGTGTAAAATATTCAACATCTTCATTAAAAACAGGAACAACAAGTGTAACAATTAGCTATACATATAACGGGGTTACAAAAAATGTTACTCAAAAAATAACAGTAAAAGACCCTGTAACTGTAAGTAAAGTTGCTATTAATCCAACAACTATTGATTTAGAGCAAGGAAGTAGTAAAACTTTTGGTGTTTCTGTAACAGGAACTGGAAGTCCTGCTCAAACAGTAAAATGGAGTATAAGCGGACAAAAAAGCTCTGATACAAAAATAAGTTCTACAGGTTTATTAAAAATTGCTTCAGATGAAACTGCTAAAACAATAACAGTTAAAGCCGTTTCAACTGTTGATACAACAAAGAATGCAACTGCAACAGTTAATGTTGTTGTGAAAGAAGATAATGATAATACTGATGTTACTAATCCAGATAAAGATGATAATACATCTCAAGGCGGTAATGACTCAGGTTCATCTGTGACTGATCCTGACAATGGAGATCAATCAGGTGATGGCGGAGATGTTACAAAACCTGAAGAAGGTGATAATCAAGGAAATACAGACGGTTCATCTAATAATGGTAATGAAGATAATAAAGTTGAAGTTATAGAACAACAACTTGAAGATAAAAATACAGGTATATTTGTTAATGGTGTTTTACCTACAGATACAAAATTATTAGTTGAAGAAATTAACGAACAAGATAGTCATTATGATCAATTAACTGCAGGAGTAGAAAATAATACAATTTTAGGTGTATATGATATTTCTTTAAGTAATGAATTAGAAGAAGGACAAAGTGTTTCACTTGGTTTTAATGTAGATGAAAAATACAATAATGAAGAGGTTGTAGTACTTCATTTTGCTGAAGTTGATGGCGTAGTATTTACAGAAACATTTAAAGCTAAAGTAGAAGATGGTCAAGTAAAAATAGATGTTGATGGATTCTCTCCTTATGTTATTGCATTAAACGATGCAAATAATAATAACAATAGTACGTCTACAACAGATGATCCAAAAGATGATGCTAACAATACAAACGATAACGATAATAAGGGTGATAATGCTATAACAAATAATAATGATAATAACGGTTCATCAGGTGATAAAAGTAATGTAGAAGTAGGTAAATCAGAAGATTCTGCTATAGCTTCACAAAGTCAAAGTAGTGATAATAATGCTCAAAGCAGAAGTGTTGAAACAGTTAATACAGCTGATGAAAATAATATAGCTTTATGGACTTCATTATTTGTTCTTTCATCTATTGCTTCTGTAACAATAAGTTTTGTATTAATTAAGAAGAATAAATTAAACTAATAAGAAATAAGTGAAAAAAATAAAAAGAACAAGTTGGATTAATCCTTCTTGTTCTTTTTTATATTGCAATATAAATTGTTTGAATATTGCAAATAATCTGAAATTATGGTAAAATAAAATAACTATTTTTATATAGTAATAAAAATTTAAAGGGGTACTTATTATGAAGAAAAAATTTGTAGTATTACTTGCTTTGATTTTAATTGCGGGCATGACTTTAACAGGTTGTGGAAGCAAGGAATCAGAAGTAAAAAATGATGAAAATACTTTTGTTGTAGGTTTTGATGCAGAATTTCCACCTTATGGATATAAAGATTCTGATGGAAATTATGTAGGTTTTGACTTGGATTTGGCACAAGAAGTTTGTGATAGAAATGGTTGGACACTTGTAAAACAACCTGTTGATTGGGATTCAAAAGATATGGAAATTGATTCTGGAACAATAGATTGTATTTGGAATGGTTTTACAATGAATGGTCGTGAAGATGATTATACTTGGACTGAACCTTATATAGATAATAAACAAGTAGTTGTTGTTTCAAAAAGCTCAGGAATTACTGATTTTGCTGGACTAAAAGGTAAAACAGTTGAAACACAAAAAGATTCTTCAGCTTTAGCAGCATTACAAGGAGATCAAAAAGATTTAGCAGCAACTTTTGCAACACTTACAGAAGTTGCAGACTATAATTCTGCTTTTATGGATTTAGAAGCAGGTGCTTGTGACGCAATAGCAATGGATATTGGCGTAGCAAATTATCAAATTAACTCAAGAGGAAAAGCATCTGAATTTATTATTTTAGATGAAATTATTTCTTCTGAACAATACGCAGTTGGATTTAAAAAAGGCAATACAGAACTTAGAGATAAAGTTCAAGCAACATTAGATGAAATGGCAAAAGATGGTACAGTAAATAAAATAGCAGAAAAATATGCTGATTTCGGTGTACCTGGTTCACTTTGTATCGGTAAATAACATAGATTAAAATTATTAGGAGTATGACTGTATGGATTTAGGAACAATGTTTAGTGAATTAAGCAGTGGGATGATAACCTCTATTGAGATATTTGTCCTAACTTTGATTTTTTCTCTTCCTTTGGGGTTAATTATAGCTTTTGGACGAATGTCAAAAATAACACCAATTAGATGGTTATTTAAAATATACATATCAATAATGAGAGGAACACCTTTAATGCTTCAATTAATGGTTGTATTTTGGGGACCTTATTATATATTTGGTATGCAGATTTCCAGCAGTTATAGAATGGTTGCGGTACTAATAGGTTTTGCGATAAATTACGCCGCATATTTTGCGGAAATTTATAGAGGGGGTATAGAATCTATGCCTGACGGACAGTATGAAGCTGCTAAACTTCTAGGATATAATAAAGTTCAAACTTTCTTTATTATTATTTTCCCTCAGGTAATAAAAAGAATTCTTCCTGCAACAACGAATGAAGTTATTACTCTTGTAAAAGATACTTCATTATCATTTGTAATAGCAATACCGGAAATGTTTACCGTTGCAAAACAAATTGCAGCAGCTCAATCTTCAGTTGCAGCATTTATAGCAGCAGGAATTTTCTATTATATATTTAACTTTGTTGTTGCTTTTGTAATGGAATTTATTGAAAATAAATTAAGCTATTATAGATAAGGAGAAATATCATGAGTTTACTTGAAATTAAAAATTTAAAGAAGAGTTTTAATGGCGTTGAAGTTTTAAAAGATATTTCTCTAAGTGTTGATAAAGGAGAAGTTCTTTGTATAATCGGACCTTCGGGTTCAGGTAAGTCTACATTGCTTAGATGTGCCACAAATCTTGAAAAAGAAGACAGCGGTACAATTTCATATGATGGGACATTTGGACTTGTATTTCAAAGTTTTAATTTATTCCCTCATCATTCAGTTATGAAAAACATAACAAACGCACCTATTAAAGTACAAAAAAGAAATAAACAAGAAGTTTATAAAGAAGCAAGAGAGCTTTTAAAGAAGATGGGGCTTGAGGATAAAGAAAATGCATATCCTTGTGAACTATCCGGTGGACAGCAACAAAGAGTTTCAATTGCAAGAGCTCTTGCAATGAACCCTGACATATTATTCTTTGATGAACCTACTTCTGCACTTGATCCTGAACTTACAGGAGAAATACTTAAGGTAATAAAAGACCTTGCAAGTGAACATATGACAATGGTCATTGTAACTCACGAAATGGATTTTGCAAGGAAAGTTGCTGATTACATAATATTTATGGATAATGGTTATATTGAAGAACAGGGGACTCCTGAAGAAGTCTTTAGCTCAGAAAATAAAAGAATGAAAGCTTTTCTTGGTAAGTTGAAAGCTGAATAATTTAAAGAGGTGGTAAAACACCTCTTTTTTTGTTGACAAGTAAAATATATGAGTATAGTATAAAAATGCAAAGATAAAAACACAGCTCGGTTGGTAGTCCGGGCATAACTATAGTTATAAGTAACCTGCCTCCTTGGTTGTCCGTTCTTTGTGTAATAAACAAAAGGAGGGATTTCTTTGGATGAAGTAAGGGTAAAACTTACGGTATATTTTGAAAGTCCGTTTTATGTGGGAGTAGTGGAAAGACGTTTTAATAAGACTTTTGAAATTTGTAAAACTACATTTGGAAAAGAGCCTACTGATAATGAAATTTATGAATTTTATAATTTTCATTATTCTAAATTAAAATTTTATCAGGCTCAAAATTTTGAAAGTAATATAAAACAAGTGACTAATCCTAAAAGAATTAAAAGGATGATTAGCAAAGAAATGAATAAAAGAGGTATTTCCACAAAATCACAAGAGCTTCTAAAGAAACAATATGAATCAAGAAAAACTAATGTAAAGAAAAATATGAAGTTGGAAGCAAGACAAAAACAAAAGGAACTTTTCTCTATGAAACAAAGAAAGAAGAAAGAAAAACACAGGGGTAAATAACCTGTGTTTTTTATTTTACATTTTACCTTTAATAATGTAAAATATATATGTTAAATTGAGGATTAATTAATGAGGTAAATATGAAGAAAAAGGATATAATTGAACTTAACATAACAGAAAATGTATCTATGGAAAAATCCATGGGATATTATGAAGATAAAAAGGTTCTTGTAAAAGGAGGACTTGCCGGACAGGTTGCGGAAGTATTCATAAAGAAAGTAAGAAAAAACAGAGCCGAAGGAAATATTAACAGAATAATTAAGAAGGCTGATTATGAAATTGAGCCTATGTGCGAAAAGTTTGGAATATGCGGAGGATGTTCTTTCCAAAATATTTCTTATGAAAAGCAACTTGAATTAAAAGAAAATTATGTAAGGGGACTTTTTGATAAGGCAGGTATAGAATACGAAGAGTTTCTTCCTATTATTGCATCTCCAAAAGAGACAGAATACAGAAATAAAATGGAGTTTTCTTTTGGGGATATGGAAAAGGATGGACCGTTGTGTCTTGGAATGCATGAAAAAGGAAAACATCATAATATAGTTTCAACAGAAAATTGTCTTATTGTTGATGAAGATTATAGAAAAATATTATTTAATACTTTAAATTATTTCACTCAAAAAAATATAAAACATTACAATAAATTTTCTAAAGAAGGAACTTTAAGACATTTAGTAATAAGAAAAGCATCATATACTGGAGAAATACTTGTAAATTTAGTTACTACATCACAGGATAAAATCGATACAAATGAATATAAAGATATTCTTTTAAACTTGGATTTAAAGGGAGAGATTGTAGGAATAATGCATACTATAAACGATTCTTTTTCAGATGCTGTTTTAGCTGATGAAATAAATATTGTTTATGGCAGAGATTATATAATGGAAAAATGCTTGGGGCTTGATTTTAAAATTTCTGCATTTTCATTCTTCCAAACAAATACTCTTGGCAGCGAAAAATTATATAGTGTTGTAAAAGACTTTATCGGTGAAGATAAAAGCGATGTAATACTTGACCTTTACTGCGGTACAGGTACAATAACTCAAATTTTAAGCGATAAAGGAAAAGAGGTTTACGGTATTGAAATTGTTGCTGAGGCGATTGAAGCAGCAAAGGTAAATGCAAAATTAAACGGAATAGATAACTGTAAATTTATATGTGGTGATGTTTTGGAAGAAGTTGATAAAATTGATGTAGAATCAGACCTTATCATTCTTGACCCACCACGTGCGGGAATTCATCCAAAGGCAATAGACAAAATAATCTCTTTTAAACCTAAGAAGTTTGTTTATGTAAGCTGTAAAGCAACTTCTCTAATTAGGGATTTACCTTTCTTTATTGAAGCAGGGTATGAAGTTAAGAAGGTTAGAGCTGTTGATATGTTCCCTCAGACAGGGCACGTCGAGACAATAGTGTTGCTACAAAGAGAAACCTTGTAGAAATCCTTAGATTTAGGCACTTTTCCCGCCATGTGGTGTTTGACGCAGAGGGTGATAAATTCCGCAATAAGCGTATTGAGGACTATATCACGGTTTCGGTAGTTATTGATATGGAGTGTGGGAACACAAAAAACTAAATAGTTGACTGAAAAGGACATCGTGCAAGCGGTGTCCTTTTCTTTTAGGCGAAACCGCAGATTTTGAAACAGTCTGCGGCTTTTTTACGCCCTCATGTTACGCAGTAAGGGCAGAAAAAGCCTTGATATAAGCGGCTTTGCGGGCGCGTTTCTCACGCGGTAAGGGCTTTATCCCTAAACCCTCAAAATCGCTGTTCTACTGCGTAACAAATCCACAGCAAAGGAGTGATGAAGCTATGGCAGTTTTCCGCGTGGAGAAAAGCAGGGGCTACACCGTAATGAGCAACCACCACCTACGCAACAAGGAGCTTTCCTTAAAGGCAAAGGGGCTTTTGTCGCAGATGTTGTCCTTGCCGGAAGATTGGGATTACACCCTTGCGGGGCTGTCCCATATCAACCGGGAAAGTATCGACGCGATCCGCACCGCCGTATGGGAGCTTGAAAAAGCCGGATATATCACAAGGCGGCAGGGGCGCGATGAAAAGGGCAAAATGGCGGCAATCGAGTACACCATTTACGAGCAGCCGCAGCCCCCGTCATTGGAAAACCCGATATTGGAAAATCCAACAACGGATAAGCCGGTATTGGAAAATCCGACAACGGATAACCCGACGTCGGATAATCCAACGCAAATAAATAAAGAAGAACAAAGAACTGACTTACCCAAAAAAGAAAAATCAAATACGGATTTATCAAATACCCATTCCATTCCTATCCTTTTCCCTAACCCCTCTCCTTTGGGGGACGACGCGGCAGAGCCGCAGGAACGGAAGCGAAAGGAAGCGACAGCACAGAGCGCATTTGAGATTTACGAGGAAATCATCAAGGACAATATCGAGTACGACATTCTCAAACAAAATATGCCCTACGACTATGACAGGTTAGATGAAATCGTCGATCTCATGCTGGAAACGGTCTGCACCCGGAGAAAGACAATCCGTATTGCCGGGGACGACTACCCGGCGGAGCTTGTCAAGGCAAAGTTTATGAAGCTGGACAGCGAGCATATCCGTTTTGTCCTTGACTGTATGCGGGAGAATACAACCAAAATCCGCAACATCAAGCAGTATTTACGGGCGGTGCTGTTCAATGCCCCGTCCACTATCGGCAACTATTACACTTCCCTTGTCGCTCACGATATGGCGAGCGGCGCACTTACGCCGAGAAAGCCGAAGTTTGGCGACCCGGACTATTACTCATGCAACGAGGGCGAAAGCCTGTAAATCCAAAGGAGGACGCTTTATGAAACAGGGAGCTTTGATTTTTGATGAAACCGCCGACCGTTACGACATTCGCTTTGATCTTGCCGACTACTACGGCGGCTTGCATTGCGGCGAGTGCATGGAGGTGTTCGCGGGCGGCAAATGGAAACCGACCCGCATTGAGTACGGGGAGAATTGGTATCTTGTGGGTATCCGCGCCGAGGACTTAAACGGTCTGCGGGTACGGATTTAAGCGGGGCGACGTGAAGAACGGACGCCCTGTTTTTATGCCGCAAAGCGGCGTACCACCCTAAAAATCATCGAAAGGAGGACGGTAAATGCAAGATGAAGTAAACGAGAAAGTTGTTGCCCTATCCATTAAGACCTCAAAGCTGACCGCCGAAGTGCTGCAAAAAGCCATGAAAGCGGTTTTAGCCAAAGGCAAGCAGCAGCTTTCCAAAGCCCCGCATGGGAAAATCTCTATGCGGCAGCTTATGAAACCGGGCGAAAAGGTAACGAATATTGAGATCACCGACGCGAATATCAAAGCCTTTGACGCTATCGCAAAGAAAAACGGGCTTGATTATAACGTCAAGCGGATAGAGAACGGCAAGCCGCCGACCTACCTTGTTTCCTTTCGGGGCAAGGATATTGACGTGATGACCGAAGCATTTAGGGAGTTTTCCGCAAAGAAGCTCTCACGGGAGCAAAAGCCCTCTATCCTCAAAGCGTTAGCGTCCTTTAAGGAAGCGGCAAAGCAGCTCAACGCAAACCGCCAAAAGACAAAACACAAGGACAGGGGGATTGAGCTATGAAGCCGGAAATCAAGAAACTACTTATCCTCAACGCCCCGTATCTGCTCTTTGTGTATCTCTTTGATAAAGTCGGACAGGCGGTACGCCTTGCCCCCGGCGCGGATATGAGCGCAAAGCTCCTGTCTATCGGGGACGGTTTTTCTGCCGCTTTTTCAAAAGCCTTTCCGAGTGTTCACCCCGCCGACCTGTTGATCGGGCTTGCGGGCGCGGTAATCGTCCGGCTTGCCGTCTACATCAAGGGCAAGAACGCGAAGAAATACCGCAAAGGCATTGAATACGGCTCTGCACGTTGGGGCAAAGCCGAAGATATAAAGCCCTACATCGACCCGGTTTTTCAAAACAATGTGCTGCTCACGCAGACGGAACGGCTGACGATGAACAGCCGCCCGAAACAGCCGAAGTACGCAAGGAATAAAAATATCCTTGTGATCGGCGGCTCCGGCTCCGGCAAGACAAGATTTTTTGTGAAGCCGAACTTAATGCAAATGCACAGCAGCTATGTTGTTACCGACCCGAAAGGCACCGTCTTAATCGAGTGCGGAAAGCTCTTGCAGCGCGGCGGGTACAAGATAAAAGTGCTGAATACGATAAACTTCAAGAAATCCATGCGATATAACCCCTTTGTGTATATCCGCAGCGAGAAAGACATTTTGAAGCTGGTAAATACCATTATCGCCAACACCAAAGGCGACGGGGAAAAATCCGGCGAGGATTTTTGGGTGAAATCGGAACGGCTCTTTTACTGCGCTCTGATTGGCTATATCTACTATGAAGCCCCGGAAGCGGAAAAGAACTTTACGACGCTGCTTGAAATGATAAACGCCAGCGAAGCCCGCGAGGACGACCCGGAGTTTCAAAGCCCGGTTGACCTCATGTTTGAACGGCTGGAAGAAAAAGACCCGGAACATTTCGCTGTCCGGCAGTATAAGAAATTCCTGCTTTCGGCGGGTAAAACACGTTCCTCAATCCTCATTTCCTGCGGGGCGCGGCTTGCCCCCTTTGACATACGGGAACTGCGGGAACTCATGGAAACCGACGAAATGGAGCTTGACACGCTGGGCGACCGCAAAACGGCGTTGTTCGTTATCATTTCCGACACCGACGACACCTTTAATTTTGTCGTATCAATCCTTTACACGCAGCTTTTCAATCTCCTTTGCGACAAGGCAGATGATGTGTACGGCGGGCGGCTGCCCGTCCATGTGCGCTGTCTGTTAGACGAGTTTGCGAACATCGGACAAATCCCGAAGTTTGAAAAGCTGATCGCCACCATACGAAGCCGGGAAATCTCCGCTTCTATCATTCTGCAAAGTCAATCGCAGTTAAAGGCAATTTACAAAGATAACGCCGATACCATAGTCGGCAACTGCGATACCACGCTTTTCCTCGGCGGCAAGGAGAAAACGACCATCAAAGAAATATCGGAAATCTTGGGGAAAGAAACGATTGACAGCTTCAATACCTCGGAAACACGCGGACGGGAGCTGTCCCACGGGCTGAACTTCCAAAAGCTCAGCAAGGAGCTTATGACGCAGGACGAAATCGCCGTCATGGACGGCGGCAAATGTATCTTGCAGCTACGGGGTGTGCGCCCGTTCTTTTCCGACAAGTACGATATAACGCAGCACCCGAACTACAAATACCTCTCCGACTATGACAAGAAAAACGCCTTTGATATGGAAAAGCACTTGCGACGCCGCCCCGCAATCGTCAAGCCGGACGAAGTATTTGACTACTACGCCATAGACGCCGCCGACCTGTAAGGCGGCGCAGAAAGGAGGTTTTTATCAGACGCAAAAATCCCTGTCCCTATTGGGGACGCGCCCCTACCTGTAAACAGCATATCTCTTTCCCCATGCGGTAGCCGAAAAGACTACCGCTATTCTTTTACCCGAAATCCAACACAAACATATTTTTACCGCCGCAAAACGCGGCAGAAAGTGAGGTTATATGGAATTTTTTAATCAGGCAGTTACCGTTTTGCAGACCCTTGTTATCGCGCTCGGTGCCGGACTTGGTATCTGGGGCGTAATCAACTTGCTTGAGGGCTACGGAAATGATAATCCGGGCGCAAAAAGCCAGGGCATGAAGCAGCTCATGGCGGGCGGCGGTGTCGCCCTCGTCGGTATGCTGTTGGTTCCGCTTCTCTCCGGGCTTTTCTCATAAGCTGCGGAGGTAGCCTATGCAGAGCATACTTGACGCGATTAACGAATGGATAAAAGGTATTCTGATCGGAGCCATCAACGGTAATCTGTCAACTATGTTCGGGGACGTAAACGAGAAAGTAGGCACAATCGCAACGCAGGTAGGGCAAACCCCGCAAGGCTGGAACGCGAATATCTTTTCCATGATACAGACGCTATCGGAAAACGTCGTCGTACCGATTGCGGGGCTTGTCATTACCTATGTCCTATGCTATGAGCTAATCAGCATGGTAGTGGAAAAAAACAATATGCACGACGTTGACACCTTTATGTTTTTCAAATGGTTTTTCAAAGCGTTTGTGGCGGTATTCCTCGTAACGCACACCTTTGATATAACAATGGCGGTGTTCGACGTGGCGCAGCACGTTGTTTCCGGCGCGGCGGGGGTGATCGGCGGCGAAACTTCCATTGACGCCGCCGAAGCCCTCGCGTCCATGCAGGACGGGCTGGAAGCTATGGAAATCCCCGAATTGCTCCTGCTCGTTATGGAAACAAGCCTTGTCAGCCTATGTATGAAAATCATGTCGGTGCTGATAACGGTTATCCTCTACGGCAGAATGATAGAAATATACCTGTATTGCTCTGTTTCGCCTATCCCATTCGCAACTATGACAAACCGGGAATGGGGGCAGATCGGGAACAACTACCTAAAAGGGCTGTTTGCCCTCGGTTTTCAAGGTTTCCTCATTATGATATGCGTCGGCATTTACGCCGTCCTTGTCAATGAAATGGTGGTAGCTGATAATCTGCACAGCGCGATATTTTCCCTTGCAGCCTATACGGTAATCCTCTGTTTCTCCCTGTTCAAATCCGGCGCACTTGCAAAATCCATATTCAACGCCCATTAAGGAGGTGGCGCGTGAAAAAATATAAAATCATTTATGCTGACCCGCCGTGGCGATATGAAAGAAGTAAAGTACAGGGGGCGGCAGAAAAGCATTATCCTACAATGCAGCTTGACGAGTTGTGCGCCTTACCCGTTTCAGAGCTTGCGGATCAAGACTGTATTTTGTTTTTATGGGCTACATTTCCGCAACTAAACGAAGCGTTGGAGCTTATCAAGGCATGGGGGTTTACTTATAAAAGCGTGGCTTTCGTCTGGTTGAAGCTCAACCGAAAATCCCGGACGTGGTTTTATGGCTTGGGCTTTTGGACGCGGGGAAATGCGGAAATCTGTCTGCTTGCAACGAAAGGGCACCCGAAACGGAAATCCGCAGCAGTACATCAATTTATTATCAGCCCCATAGAACAGCATAGTAAGAAGCCGGACGAAGCGCGGGAAAAGATTATCGCCCTTATGGGAGATCTCCCGCGTATTGAACTGTTTGCGCGGCAGCGTACCCCCGGTTGGGACGTATGGGGGAATGAAGTAGAACACATCGATATTTTTTCGTGAAAGGGGGTATTCGCTTGGCGTATGTTACCGTACCCAAAGACCTATCCAAAATCAAAACCAAAGTAGCATTTAACCTTACGAAACGGCAGATCGTTTGTCTGGGGGCGGCTCTCCTTGTGGGATTGCCGCTTTTCTTTTTGCTCAAAGGCAGCGCGGGGACGACCCTTGCGGCTATGGCAATGATTGTCGTTATGCTGCCCTGTTTTCTCTTTGCCATGTATGAACGACACGGGCAGCCCCTTGAAGTTGTGGTAAAGAACATCATTCAGACAAAGTTTACCCGTCCAAAGGAACGCCCTTATCAGACGGAAAACTTCTATGCCGTTTTGGAACGGCAGCGAAAACTTGAAAAGGAGGTATCGGCTATTGTCAAAGGCACAGGCGCAAAAGGCGCGGGAAGCCGCCGCAGGAACAAAGCGTAAATTATCCCGCGCCGAACAGAAACAGATTACCGCCCTTATAAGACAGGCAAAGGGCGACGGGAAAGCGCATACCGCGCAGCAGACCATTCCCTACTTGCAGATGTACCCGGACGGGATTTGCAGGATTACGGAAAAGAAATACAGCAAAAGCGTTGTGTTTGAGGATATTAACTATCAGCTTGCACAGGCGGACGACAAGACCGCTATCTTTGAAAATTGGTGCGACTTTCTGAATTACTTTGACGCTTCCGTTTCGGTGCAGCTCTCTTTCATCAATCAAGGGACGCAGCGCGGCGAAGCGGAAAAGGCTATCGACATTCCGGCGCAGGACGACGCTTTCAATTCCATTCGCGCCGAGTATTCGGATATGCTCAAAAACCAGCTTTCCAAAGGGAATAACGGGCTTGTGAAGCACAAATACATCACCTTTTCCATTGAAGCGGACAGCTTGGCGGCGGCAAAAGCCCGCCTTGCCCGTATCGAAACGGACGTACTCAACAATTTTAAGGTGCTGGGCGTAGCTGCCCGCCCCATGACGGGCTATGACCGCTTGAAAGTGCTGCATGGGGTGTTCCACCCGGAGGGTGAGCCGTTTTCCTTTGACTGGGCTTGGCTTGCCCCGTCGGGGCTTTCTACCAAAGACTTTATTGCCCCGCCGTCGTTCCGTTTCGGAGAGGGGCGCACGTTCCGTATGGGGCGCAAGATCGGCGCGGTGTCATTCTTACAGATACTTGCGCCGGAGCTGAACGACCGCATTTTGTCGGACATTCTCGACCTTGAAACGGGCGTGATCGTCAATCTCCATATCCGCAGTATCGACCAGAGCGAAGCCATTAAGACGATTAAGCGGAAAATCACAGACCTTGACAAAATGAAAATCGAGGAACAGAAGAAAGCCGTCCGTTCCGGCTATGACATGGATATTATTCCGTCCGACCTTGCCACCTTTGGCAGCGAAGCGAAAAATCTCTTGCAGGATTTACAGAGCCGGAATGAGCGAATGTTTCTCCTTACGTTCCTTGTGGCAAACATGGCAGACACAAAGCGGAAACTGGAAAATGACGTGTTCGCGGCGGCGGGTATCGCGCAGAAATACAACTGCGCTTTGACCCGCCTTGACTACCAGCAGGAAGCGGGCTTGCTGTCGTGCGTCCCTATCGGGGAAAACCTCGTCCCTATTCAAAGGGGCTTGACGACAAGCAGCACCGCGATTTTCATTCCCTTTATCACGCAGGAGCTTTTCCAGACCGGGGAAGCCCTTTACTACGGGCTGAACGCTTTAAGCAACAACATGATACTCTGCGACCGCAAGCAGCTTAAAAACCCGAACGGGCTGATTTTGGGAACGCCGGGAAGCGGTAAATCCTTTGCGGCAAAGCGGGAAATGACAAACGCTTTCCTCATTACGGACGACGACATTATCATCTGCGACCCGGAAGCGGAGTATTTCTCCCTTGTGCAGCGTTTGGGCGGACAGGTAATCCGGCTTTCCCCGACGGGCAAGGGCATTGACGGGAAGCCGCAGTACGTCAACCCTATGGATATTAACCTCAATTACAGCGAGGACGACAGCCCCCTTGCGCTGAAATCCGACTTTATCCTTTCCCTCTGCGAGCTGGTGATCGGCGGCAAGGAGGGCTTGCAGCCCGTGGATAAGACGGTCATTGACCGGGCTGTTCGGAACGTGTACCGCCCGTACCTTGCCGACCCCGACCCGGCGAAAATGCCTGTCTTGGGCGACCTCTACAACGAGCTTTTGCAGCAGCCGGAGCCGGAAGCGGCGCGGATTGCGGCGGCGTTGGAGCTGTATGTTTCCGGCTCTCTGAATGTCTTTAACCACCGTACCAACGTGGAGCTTTCAAACCGCCTTGTCTGCTTTGATATTAAGCAGCTTGGGAAGCAGCTCAAAAAGTTAGGTATGCTCATTGTGCAAGACCAGGTATGGAACCGCGTAACGGTCAACCGCGCAGAGAAAAAGGCGACGCGCTACTACATGGACGAGTTTCACTTGCTCTTGAAAGAGGAACAGACGGCAGCCTATTCCGTCGAGATTTGGAAAAGATTTAGGAAATGGGGCGGCATACCGACCGCTATCACGCAGAACGTCAAGGATTTGCTTGCTTCCCGCGAGGTGGAGAACATCTTTGAAAACAGCGATTTTGTCCTAATGCTCAATCAGGCGCAGGGCGACCGGGCTATCCTTGCAAAGCAGCTCAACATTTCCCCTCAGCAGATGAAGTACGTTACCCACACCGAAGCGGGCGAGGGGCTTATTTTCTACGGCAACGTGGTACTGCCCTTTATCGACCGTTTCCCGAAAGATACCGAGCTTTACCGCGTAATGACGACGAAGCCGGAGGAAGTGGGCGACGCATGAAAACGGACGTAATCATCAACAGGGACGCCCTCTGCGCCCTGCGGGAGCTGCCCGATGAAAGCGTCCATTGTTGCGTTACCAGCCCGCCCTATTATGCCCTGCGGGACTACGGGCTTGACGCGCAGATCGGGCGCGAGGACACGCCGGAGCAGTACATTGATCGGCTTGTCGCCGTATTCCATGAGCTGAAACGTGTATTGCGCCCGGACGGCACCTTTTGGCTGAATATCGCAGACACCTACTGCGGCACAGGCAGCAAAGGCGGCTACACCGACCCGAAAAATCCAAAGGGCAGGAACGGGCAGAGC